>NZ_JAMZFY010000002.1:372274-744548 GCF_025457605.1 Haloarcula laminariae
GCATCGTCGTCCTGTTTGCGGGTATCGGTCTCGTCGCCTGGGAGAGCCTGATTCTGGCCGCCGGGCTCGCGCTGGTGGTGAGCGGGCTGGGGCTGGTCGTCTACGGACTGGTGACCAGCCTGCTGTCCTCGTTCGGGCTGGGCGGGATGCCCTGACGTTCGGTCCCCGTCGCACGCCCCACGGCTCCGGCGGTCGCCGTTCCGCATGGAGGTTCTTCACTGCGTTCAGAACCTCGCGCTACTCGAACAACTCCTCGTACACCTTCTGCTGTGCGGCCCGGAGATGCTGGTGGTAGGTGGGCCGGGAGATATCCATCGCCTCGGCGAGTTCGTCGCCGTCGACCTCGCGGGGCCAGTCGAAGAAGCCGCCGAGATACGCGGTCCGCAGCGCCGTCTCCTGTCGGTCGGTAAAGCGCTCGGAGAGCGAGGCCTGGAACTCCTGTTGGGTCTGGACCGGCCGCTCGTGCTCGTGATAGCCGACGAGGTCGGTGCCGTCGTAGTTGTCCTCGACCAGCGAGAACACCTCGCGGGCGTCGCCCTCGTAGGGGAGTTCGATGGTGTAGCGGGTGACGCCGCTCTCGCCGGTTATCTCCTTTGGCACCGCGCCGTGGTCGACCAGCGTGGCCAGCAGCGACTCCCCCGTGGTGACCTCGAACAGCGCCGACCCCTCGTGTTCCGCCACCTTCGTCGCGCTGCGGACGGCGCTGTCGTCTTCGAGCGCCGTCAGGAGGGCCTCGCTCTCGCCGCCCTCGGCGTCGAGATACATCCGCAGCGAGCCGTCGGCCTGCGTGACAGTCCCGACAGAGGTCAACACCGCATCGGTCGACGCCGAGAGCCGGCTCAACAGCAGCTCCCGGTCGTTGACGGTGAACTCTAGCTCGATTACCTTGTCCGCCGACAGTATCTTCCCGCTCTCGATGGCGTTGATGGCGTTGGCCACGGCCCGCCCCAGCGCCTCCAGGACGACCTGTTCGCGGTCGTCGAAGGCGTCGGGGCGGTCCGAACAGACGAACAACACGCCGTAGGTCGAGTCGGTGTAGGAAAGCGGGACGGCCATCAGCGACTCGACGCCGGCCTCGCGTGCCCGCGAGACCCACTCGCTGTCGACCGCGCCGAGGTCGTCGATTATCTCGCTGTCGCCCTCGGCGAGCGCCGTCGCGCCCGGCGCGCCGTCGTCGAGCGCCAGCGACTCCTCGGCCAGCGTCGCCTCGCCGGCCCACTCGCTGACGTCGAGGCGACTGCCCCGCACCGCCGGACGGCCGATACAGGCGAATGTGTACGGCTCCGTCGCGGCGAGTTCCGCACAGACGCCGGCCTCGACGGCCTCCCGCGTCGTCGCCTCGACCAGCACCTCGACGGTGTTCTCGATGAGGCCGTTGATGCGGTCGAGGACGGTCGCGATGCGCTCTCTGGTCTCCCGGACCTCCTGTTCGCGCTTCGCGCGGTTGCAGGCGGCCGCGGCGTTGGTCGCAAGCAGCGCGACGACCTGCCGGTCGATGTCGTCGAAGGCGTCCTCGTCGGTCGAGAACACGCTCAGGGTCCCGTGGACACCGACCGGCACGTACAGCCCCGAGCCGACGGTCGTCCCGCTCCCGTCGAGTTCGTGGGTCGTCCCGTAGTTCGCCGTCTCGCCGGAGGCGAACACTTCCCCCGCCTCCCCCTCTTCGAGGCTGTACACCGGCCGCTCACCCAGCGTCTCGACGACCGCGTCGGTGGCCGCTTCCGGCCGGAGGACCTCCTCGTCGGCGTCGTACAGCCGGACGACGGCCATCTCCAGTCCGAGCACCCGTTCGGTCGCGGCGGCGACGATGCTCGAAACGGCCTCGCGGCTCGGCGCCTGCATCAGGCTCCTGGAGGTCTCCTGCAGCGCCGAGAGCAGCTCTTCGCGGCGCTTGCGCTCGGAGATGTCCCGGATGACGCCCGCCGTCCCGCGGAAGTCGCCGTCGGGGCCGTACAACACCGTCATGTGGTCCTCACAGGCGACGGTCTGTCCGTCGGCTCGCCGAAGCTCCAGCTCGAAGGTCGTCTCCACATCGTCGCCGCCCGACGACGAGAGCAACTCCCGGAGCTGTGACTCGGCGAACGTGACCGTCTCGCGGTCCTTGATGAGGATGGTGTGTTCGCCCAACAGCTCCTCGATGTCGTAGCCCGTCAGCTCCGCCAGCGCCTCGTTGGCGAAGACGAACTCCCCCTCGTCGTCGAGGGCGTACACCCCGTCGTCGAGCGCGTCGATGACCTCGCTGTGGCGGTCGAACGCCCCCATCGCCGTCGGGGTGTTCTCGCTCGTCACCGACGCGATGCGGTGGGCCAGCACGTCGTACTGCGCGTCGCCGCCCGGCCGGACGTACGCCAGCGTCTCGTCGGCCAGTACCTCGCGAACGCGCTCCGGGCTCCCGTCGGCGAACACCACCACCGGCAGCGTCGGCCGTTCCGCCCGCAGGGCCGTCACCAAGTCGGGCAGGTCGAACACCAGGCTGACGACACAGTCGACACTGCCGACCGACTCGGCGGCCGTCCCGCCGGTCGCCGTCCGGACGTCCAGTCCGTCCTCGGTGCCGTCGAGACCCGCCGCCGTCTCCGCAACCCACTCTTCGCCGTCCCCACAGACGAGGACGGTTTGCCCGCGGTCCATGCCTAACTGGTTAGCTACTCTGCCACAAGAATGTGCGGGTCAGGCCCCGCTTCGGACACTCCTCTCGGGTATCCGCGGATGACAGCCACCACAGAGCCACTCCTCGCGCCGAAACGTCATCGTCTCGGTCGGTCGCCGGTGTTTCCAGAGCTGGCCCGATTCGTCGTTGCAGTTGTCACAGCCTACCATGAGTGTAGTTACCGTGTGCGGTGTTATTTGGCATAAATCTCCCGTCTAGATATGTTTAAGCACTCCTAACTGGGCGGGCGCCCGTTCCGTCGACAGGCGTGAACAACCGCTGCGTGGTCGCGACTATCGGACGGTAGACGGCCGCCGGGAGTGCGCCGTCCGGGAATTGAACCCGATGCCAGACCTCGCTTCGCTCGGTCTGCCGTGCTTCAATTCCCGCGGACGAGTTCGCTCGTCGCGTCCGTTTCTCGCAGAAATGCGCCGTCCGGGAGTGAGCAACCGCTGTGCGGTTGCGAACATCGGACGGCAAACGACCGCAGGAAATGCGCCGTCCGGGAATTGAACCCGGGCTCTAGCCTTGGGAAGGCTATGTCCTACCACTGGACCAACGGCGCGCTTCACCCGAAACGTCACACGGCGCGCACTTGAACGTAGCGTTTCGGCCGCTGTGGACACTGGGGCCGAAACCGGCCGGGTCACTGGACGCGCGTCCGAAAATACCGCCCCGACAGGTGGCTATTTGTCGGCTGCGGCCCAGGTTTCGGTATGGCTGACGCCGAAACCGTCATGCGAGCGACGGACCCGCTCGACCTCACCTTCTCCGAGGCCGAACTCGAGGCGCACCGCGAGCACATCACCGCGTTCATCGAGGACCAGCTCGACGCCGCGGGGGTCGACCGTGTGGTGATGGGGCTGTCGGGCGGTATCGACAGCACGCTCGTCTCCCACCTCGCCGTCGAAGCGCTGGGGGCCGAGGCCGTCCACGGGCTCGTCATGCCCAGCGAGGTCAACGCGGCCGACAACATGAGCGACGCCGAACGCGTCGCCAACGACCTGCTGGGCATCGACTACGACGTCATCGAAATCAATCCGCTCGTCGACGCCTTCCTCGACGCCTACCCCGACGCCGAGGGCGACCAGCTCGCCGTGGGGAACCTCCGGGTGCGCTGTCGCGCCGTCCTGAACTATCTCGTGGGCAACCACGAGAACGCCCTCGTGTTGGGGACCGGCAACCGAAGCGAGGCGCTGGTGGGGTACTACACGAAGTACGGCGACGGCGCCGTCGACTGTCACCCCATCGCGGGGCTGTACAAACAGCAGGTCCGACAGCTGGCCAAACACGTCGACGTCCCCGACGACCTCGCCGAGAAGACCGCGAGCGCCGAGATGTGGTCGGGCCAGACCGACGCCGGCGAGATGGGGATGACCTACGACACGCTCGATTCGATTCTGGCGCTGCATATCGACGGCGGCGTGCCGAAGGACGCCACCGCCGACCACATCGGCGTCCCGCCCAGCGTCGTCGACCAGGTCCGGGAGATGTACGAGTCCAGCGCGCACAAGCGTGCGATGCCGCCCGGCCCCGACCCGCTGTACTGAGCTGTTGCTGACGGATTCGTCGCTTCCGTTGTGAGTAGTTGGGGGCTTTCTGGCTGTTCGCAGTGCTGTCAGCATCCACTGCTGACGTGGCTTTCCTGGCCGATCACAGCGTCACTTGCGTCCGGTTGTTCCTGCTAGCGCCACCGTCCTTTATCTGCCAGCGCTCCGACGCTCCGGTATGTCACATCGCGCGAACTACGCTCGCTGCTCGTTCCAGCAACTCCTCGGCCCGTCGGCGGACTCGCTCGACGTGTCGTGGGCGGAGTTTTCCGGCGACAGCACCGACCAGGTCACGTTCACCGTCCCGACCGACGCGCCGGTCGAACCGTACGTCGAGATGCAGGTGTACGATGTCGGCGAGTTCAGCCACGAGATACGGATTAACGGGACCGAACTGACCGGTTTCGACATCGCGCCGGGGGAGGGGTGGCAGTACTGGATGGACACCGTCGCGGACACGCAGCTCCAGCAGGGGGAAAACACCCTCCAGTTCCGGCGCGACCGGGACACCGACGACGCGTTCATCGTCGGGACGGCCGTCGTCAACTGGAAGGAACCCGTCGAGTGAGTACTTAAAACGACGCCGCCGGGGACCCCGAACTGTGATATGCTGTCACACGGGTTCCCGTCGGTCCGGCCGTAGTGTCGCGGTTTTCGGGTCAGTGACGGGCTCCCTGACGCCAGTCCGCTCGGCCCGATAACCCCTACTTTTATATAGAACCACAGACAATCAATCAGTTGATTATGAGTCAGCGCCAGATGCAGGGCCAGCCGATGATCATCCTGGGAGAGGACTCCCAGCGGATGAAGGACAAGTCTGCGCAGGAACACAACATCTCGGCCGCCCGAGCGGTCGCCGAGTCCGTACGCTCGACACTCGGGCCGAAGGGGATGGACAAGATGCTCGTCTCCTCGACGGGCGACGTCACCGTCACGAACGACGGCGTCACCATCCTCCAAGAGATGGACATCGACAACCCGACGGCCTCGATGATCGTCGAGGTCGCCGAGACCCAGGAGGACGAGGCCGGTGACGGCACCACCTCCGCCGTCGCCATCGCCGGCGAGCTCCTGAAAAACGCCGAGGACCTGCTCGACCAGGACATCCACCCGACGGCCATCATCAAGGGCTTCGACCTGGCCGCGACGGAGGCCAAGGCCGCCGTCGAGGACATCTCGACCGAGGTCGACCCGGACGACGAGGACCTGCTCCGGAAGGTCGCCGAGACCTCGATGACCGGCAAGGGCGCCGAGCTCAACAAGGAACTGCTCGCACAGATTATCGTCGACGCGGTCAACGCCGTCACCGTCGAGACCGAGGACGGCGAGCACGTCGTCGACCTCCAATACCTGAACATCGAGACACAGACTGGCAGCGCCGCCGGGGAGTCCGAGCTGCTCGAAGGCGCCGTCGTCGACAAGGACCCCGTCCACGAGGAGATGCCGACCAGCGTCGACGACGCGAAGGTGCTCCTGATGGACACCGCCATCGAACTCGAGGAGACCGAGGTCGACGCCCAGCTCTCGGTCGACGACCCGAGCCAGCTCCAGAACTTCCTCGACAAGGAAGAGGAGCAGCTCAAGGAACTGGTCGACCAGGTCGAGGCCACCGGCGCCAACGTCCTGTTCTGCCAGAAGAACATCGACGACATGGCCCAGCACTACCTCGCCCAGAAGGGCATCCTCGCCGTCAAGCGGGCCAAGAAGTCCGACATCGAGTTCCTGAAGGAGGTCCTGGGCGCCAACGTCGTCTCGGACCTCGACTCGGCCAGCGAAGCCGACCTCGGGCACGGGTCGGTCCGCCGTGACGAGGCCGACGGGCTGTTCTACGTCGAGGGCTCCAACGAGGACGCCCACGGCGTCACCCTCCTGCTGCGGGGCTCGACCAACCACGTCGTCGACGAGCTCGAACGCGGCGTCCAGGACGCGCTGGACGTCGTCGCCGCCACCGTCACGCAGGGCCAGGTCCTGGGCGGCGGCGGCGCCCCCGAGGTCGAGGTCGCGCGGCGGCTGCGCGACTTCGCCGACGGCGTCGAGGGCCGCGAACAGCTCGCCGTCGAGGCCTTCGCCGACGCGCTGGAAATCGTCCCGCGCACGCTGGCGAAAAACGCCGGCCTGGACGGCATCGACACGCTGGTCGACCTGCGGGCCGCCCACGAGGACGGCGAGGTCAGCGCCGGCCTGAACGTCTTCACCGGCGACGTCGAGGACACCCTCGAAACCGGCGTCGTCGAGCCGGCCCACGCCAAGCGACAGGCCATCTCCTCGGCTGCGGAAGCCGCGAACCTCGTGCTCAAGATCGACGACATCATCGCCGCGGGCGACCTCTCGACCTCCGGTGACGGGGACGAGGGCGGCCCCGGCGGCCCAGGCGGCGCCCCCGGCGGTATGGGCGGCGGCATGGGCGGCATGATGTAGGCGAATCGCGGTAACGGGATTCGTCGAACAGTCGAACGGCGAAGCCGCGAGCAAAGCGGGGGTTCCCCCGAACCCTCAAATCTCGCACTCCGCCGTCGTAGCACGGACCAATCTCTTCAAACGAGCGCACTCTAACCCGCGACGGTGCCGGGTCTACGCGCTGTCTCCGGTGGTCGCTCTCTTCGTGACCACTGCGCTTCTCGTCAGCGCCGGCACGCTCCCCAGCGACCCGTACTCCGGACCCAAGTATTACCAGTTCTAGGAGTATATCTCGACTATGAACGCAACAGGGCGCCCCGACTGGCCTGTCGACGCCGTCCCGGTGGGGCGAGAGCCCCCGTTTTCCGGCCGGGACTGCTCGAACAGCGACGCCACGACAGTGGGTAGCGACCTATGATCGAGGACGCCGAGCGGCTCGCCGAAAACGAGGACCGCGAGACCGCGCTCCGGTGTATCGAGGCCGGCATCGAGGCGGGCCACCCCCGGACGGTCGTCCGGGAGGCGGTCACGCTCGACGGCGACGTCCTCCGGGTGGCCGACGCGACGTACGACCTCGGCGACTACGAGGAACTCGTCGTCCTCGGCGGCGGCAACGCCGCGGCTCACGTCGCCGTCGCGCTCGAAGGCGAACTCGGCGACCGGCTCGACCGCGGCGTCGTCGTCACGGACGACCCCACGGAGACGGAGCGTGTGACGGTTCTGGACGGTGACCATCCCGTGCCGAGCGAGCGCGGCGCCGACGCGACCCGGGAGCTGCTCGCGGCGGCGGACGCGGCGGGCGAGGACACGCTCGTCCTGGCGGCGATAACCGGCGGCGGCAGCGCGCTCATGGTCGCGCCGGCCGGGGACGTCTCGCTCTCGGACCTCCAGGACACGACCGATGCCTTGCTCGCGAGCGGGGCCGACATCCACGAGATAAACGCGGTTCGCAAACACCTCTCGGCGCTGAAGGGCGGTCGGCTGGCGCGTCGCGCCGCCCCCGCGACGGTCGTCTCCCTGATTCTCAGCGACGTGGTCGGGAACGACCTGAGCGTCATCGCGAGCGGCCCCGTCGCCCCCGACGAGTCGACGTTCGCCGACGCCCTCGGTGTCCTCGACCGGTACGACGTCGACGCGCCCGACGCCGTCAGGGCCCGCCTCGAGCGTGGCGCCGCGGGCGAGCTAGACGAGACCCCGACCGCGGACGACCCCGCGCTGGCGGCCGTCTCGAACCACGTCGTCGCCGACGGCATGACGGTCCTCGATGCGGCCCGGTCGGCGGCGGCCGAGCGCGGTTACGACCCGCTCGTGCTCTCCTCGCGGGTCCGCGGCGAGGCCCGCGAGGCGGCTACCACCCACGTCGCCATCGCGGAGGAGATACGGGCGACCGGCACGCCCGTCTCGCCGCCGGCCGTGGTGCTGTCGGGCGGCGAGACGACGGTGACGCTCCGCGGGGACGGGTCGGGCGGTCCGAACCAGGAGTTCGCGACGAGCGCGGCGCTCGAACTCGCCGGCGGCGAGGGGAAAATCACCGTGGCGGCCGTCGACACCGACGGCATCGACGGCGCGACGGACGCGGCGGGCGCACTGGTCGACGGGACGACCGTCGACGACCCCAACGCGGCCCGGGAGGCCCTCGCGGAAAACGACGTGTATCCGTATCTCGAATCCCGTGGGGCCCTCCTCATAACGGGGCCGACCGGGACGAACCTCAACGACCTGCGGGTCGTGGTCGTCGACTAGAGGACCAGCCCCGCGGCGTTCCGGAGGACGACGATCCAGACGATACTCGAGACGCCGAGTACCAGCGTCGCGAGCGTCCACGCCTGGTAGGCCGTCGCCGTCTCCATGTCGGAGAACTCAGTGATGATCCAGAAGTGGGAGCCCTCGTCGGAATTTAAGTACGACCGTTCCCCACACTCACCCATGCAGACGCTGTTGCTCGGTCCCGACGACGTGAGCGAGTACGCCGACCTCCCGTCGGTCATCGACGCCGTCGCCGACGCGTTCGCCGCCGATTGGCGCGGCGACACCGTCATGCCGGCGAAGTCCTACATCGACCTCCCCGAGTACAACGGGGACTTCCGGTCGATGCCGGCCTACGTCCACGCCGGCGACTGGGACGCCGCGGCGGTCAAGTGGGTCAACGTCCACCCCGACAACCCCGTCGACCACGACCTGCCCACGGTGCTGGGGACGCTCATCTACTCCGACCCCGAGACCGCGTTCCCGCTCTCGGTGATGGACGGGACCAACCTGACCCGCTTGCGGACCGGCGCGGCCGCCGCGGTGGCGACCGACCACCTCGCCGTTCCGGACGCGGACTCGCTGGGGCTGGTCGGGGCGGGCGTGCAGTCCTACACGCAGCTGGAGGCCATCACCACCGTCCGGGACATCGACCGGGTGGTCGTGGCCGACCGCGACGCCGAGAGACAGCGCGCGTTCGTCGACCGCTTCGACGACCGGTTCGACGCCCGTGCGGGCTCTATCGCCGACGCCGCGGCGTGTGACGTGCTCTCGACGATAACGCCGGTGGAGTCGCCTATCGTCGACCGGGCGTGGCTGGGCGACCGCACCCACGTCAACGCCATCGGGGCCGACGCCGCCGGCAAGCACGAACACGACGACCAGACGCTGCTGGACGCCAAACTCGTCATCGACGACTACGAGCAGTGTACCCACTCGGGCGAAATCAACGTCCCGTGGAGCGAGGGCGCGCTCACCGGGGACGACATCTACGGGGAACTGGGCGCTATCGTCGCCGGCGAGCTCCCGGGCCGCGAGCCAGGGGACGGCATCACGCTCTTTGACTCGACCGGGCTGGCGGTTCAGGACGTGGCCGCTGCCCACGTCGCCTACGAGAACGCCCGCGCGGCCGGCGCGGGAACCGACTTCTCGTTAGTCGGGCGCTGACGCCGCTACTGTCCCAGCGACCCGCGGACCGTGTCGATGAGCCAGACGACGACGAGGACGGGGAGGACGGGCAGTAACAGCACGAGCAGGCCGAGGAGTATCACCCAGCCGATGGCGTCCATCTGCGCGTCGGGATGGGTGCCCGACGGCGGCGTCACCGTTCGGAGTGGCTCCGGGAGCCGGGACCCGTCCGCGTTGTCGGCATCACTCATACTAGGTGATATGTCTGTAGTACTGATAAGACTGCGGCCGACCGCCCGGGTCCCGTGAAGGGAAAGCTATAGCAACGTCGGTGTCCGACCCACTATCATGACTACGACCGGCGAGGAACCCGAGCGGACGTTCGACCACGCCGAGGTCGAGCCCCGCTGGCAGTCGGCCTGGGACGAGGCCGACGTGTTCCGCATCGACGACGACGCCACGGACCCCGAGTACGTGCTGGCGATGTTCCCTTACACCTCGGGGCAACTGCACATGGGCCACGTCCGCAACTACACCATCACGGACGCCTTCGCCCGCTTCGAGCGGATGCGCGGGGAGGACGTACTCCACCCGATGGGGTGGGACTCCTTCGGGCTGCCCGCCGAGAACGCCGCCGAGGAACGGGACACCAACCCCCGCGACTGGACGATGAAATGCATCGACCAGATGCGCGACCAGTTCGTCGAGATGGGCTTTGGCTACGACTGGGAGCGCGAAATCGCGACCTGCGAACCGGAGTACTACCGGTGGAACCAGTGGCTGTTCAAGCGCTTCCGCGAGGAGGGGCTGGTCGAACGGCAGGGCGCGGAACTGAACTGGTGTCCCTCCTGTGAGACCGTGCTGGCCGACGAGCAGGTCGAAGGCGAGGCCGAGCTCTGCTGGCGGTGTGACACCCCCATCGAGCACCGCGAGATGGACCAGTGGTTCCTCACTATCACCGACTACGCCGAGGAGTTGCGGTCCGACCTGGACGACCTGGAGGGGTGGCCCAACAACGTCCGGGAGATGCAGCGCAACTGGATCGGCAAGCAGGAGGGCGCCAGCGTCGCATTCGAGGTCGGCAACTACGGCGCGGTCGACATCTTCACGACCCGGCTGGACACTATCCACGGCGCGACCTACTTCTCGCTGGCGCCGGGCCACCCCGTCGCCCAAGAGATTGCCGAGGACAACGACGAGGTCGCCGACTACGTCGAGATGGCCCAGGCGGCCGACGAGGACGACCTGGACGTGACCTCCGGCGTCTTCACCGGCGAGTACGCGACGAACCCGGCCACCGGCGAGGAGATTCCGGTGTACGTCGCCGACTACGTCCTGACCGACGTGGGGACGGGGGCGCTCTATGCCGTCCCGGCCCACGACGACCGCGACCACGAGTTCGCCACCCACCACGACATCGACATCCAACAGGTCGTCGAGCCCGCTCCCGACGCCGACGTCGACCCCGAGGACGTGGACGTACAGGAGGAGGCCTACACCCCGGACGGCGTGCTCGTCAACAGCGGCGAGTTCGACGGGCTCGAAAGCGCCGAGGCCCGCGACCGCTTCGTCGAGGAGTTCGACGGTGAACACCGCACGGAGTACAACCTCCGGGACTGGGGCATTTCCCGCCAGCGCTACTGGGGCACCCCCATCCCGATGATTCACTGCGATGACTGTGGCTACGTCGAGGTCCCCGACGAGGACCTCCCCGTGGAACTGCCGGAGTTCGTCCACACCACCGGGAACCCGCTGGACGCCGCCGAGGAGTGGAAACACGTCGACTGCCCGGCGTGTGGGGCCGACGCGGTCCGGGAGACCGACACTATGGACACGTTCGTCGACTCCTCGTGGTACTTCCTGCGGTACGTCTCCCCCGACCTCGATTCGGCTCCCTTCGACACCGAGCGGGCCAGCGACTGGATGCCCGTCGACCGCTACGTCGGCGGCATCGAACACGCCGTGATGCACCTGCTGTACGCCCGCTTCTTCACGAAGGTGCTCGACGACATCGACCTCGTCGAGGGGGTTCGCGAGCCGTTCCTGAACCTCACTAACCAGGGGATGGTGCTGGGGGAGGACGGCAACAAGATGTCGAAAAGCGGCGACAACGGCGTCTCGCCACAGCGCATCATCGACGAGTACGGCGCCGACACCGCCCGCCTGTTCATCATGGAGGCCGCCCAGCCAGAGAAGGAGTTCGCCTGGAGCCCCGAGGGGGTCCAGTCGGCCCACAGCTTCCTGCAGAACGTCTACCGGCTGACCGGCGAGTTCGCCGAGGGAGAAATCGAGTTCGGGACGGACGGGGAGATAGCCGACTACGTCGCCCGCGAAATCGACGCGACGGCCGCCCGCGCCACCGAGGAGTACGAGCGGTTCCGCTTCAACCACGCGCTGCAGGCCACCCGCGAACTGGTCTCCTTGCTGCGGCGCTACCGGGAGGCCACCGACCCCGACGAGGCCACCTTCGAGCGCGGGCTCGTGACCGCCGCCAAGCTGCTGGCGCCCGTCGCGCCCCACGTCGGCGAGGAGCTGTGGGAGCGCCTGGACGGCGACGGGCTCGTCGCCGAGGCCGACTGGCCCAGCGCCGACGCGCCCGACCAGTACGCCATCGAGCGCCGCCTGGTCGAGAACACCCGCGAGGACGTCCGCGACATCGTCGACACCGTCGGCATCGCGGACCCCGAGACCATCACGCTCGCGGTGGCGCCGGCCTGGAAACACGACGTCGTCTCGATAGCCCGCGAGGCCGACAACGTCGTCCCCGCCGTGATGCAAAACGAGGAGCTCCAGCGCCACGGCGAGGCCGCCGCCGACTTCGCGAAGACCCTGGCAGGGCGGGCCAACATCGACGAACACCTGCCGCCCGAGCGGGAACTGGCCACACTGGAACGTGCGGCGTGGCTCATCGAGCGGGAGTTCGGTGCCGAGGTGGTCGTCCAGTCGGCCGACGCGGCCGACGACAGCCTCGCCGCGAAGGCCGAGCCCGGCCGGCCGGCCATCGACATCCAGGAGTAGAACGGCTGTCGGGCGGTCCGGCTTCGGCCTGCTCCCTCCCACCAGACACTTTACCGACGAGTTAGTTACCAGGCATGTGCTCAACAAGCGTCAGTCCGTGCCGATTCTTCTCGCTGTGGTCCTCGTGGCGACAGTCGCCGTCGGTACCGTGCTCGCACAGCAACAGTCCGTGACCGTCGATGCGACACCGTCCGGCCCGAGCGAGGCCGAGTCGACCCACGCCGTCACGTTCTCCGTCGGTGACAGCGCCGTCGCGGGCGCGGCGTGGGACGACGTCCGCATCGACTACAGCGTCGACGCCCCGAGCGCCGACGTCTCGAACGTCGGTGCCAGCTCCATCGAGCGGGTCGGCATCGACCGCAACGACGACGCCCCCGGCTCGCAGGTCGACGTCCGCGCCGAGACGATTTCGGAAGTCACCGGCCAGGCGGACGGTAACGCCCTGCAGATAGCGCTGGGCGGGGCGCTCACGCTCCGGCAGGGCGACGAACTCGTCGTCGTCATCGGGCCGGTCCAGAACCCCCAGAACGCCGGGACGGCCGACGTCGAGGTGACGGTCAACACGCAGGCGGCGGCCGTCTCCCGCACCGGCTCGGTCACGTACGAACAACACGACGCCACCACGACGCTCACCGACCAGTCGAGCGCCGGCGACACTGTCGTCGTCGACCGGGTGAACCTCTCGGAGGGCGGCTTCGTCGCGGTTCAGAACACCACCGGCGCCACCCCCGGCGCGGTCCGGGGCACGTCGGCGTACCTCGAACCCGGCGTCCACGAGGACGTCGAGGTGACCCTCGACACGCCGCTGGACGGGACCCAGGACCTCGTCGCACAGCCCTACACCGACAGCAACGCCGACCGCGACTTCGACTACGCGTCCTCCGGCGGCGAAGTCGACGGACCGTACCGCAACGGCGACGACAACGTCATCGGGTCGTCGACGGCGACGGTGACGTACGACCCCGACGCCGCGGCGACCGAAACCGCCACCGACGGCGGTACGAGCGGCGGCAGCACCGACGACGGTACGAGCGGCGGCAGCACCGACGACGGAACGACCGAAACCGCCACCGACGGCGGTACGAGCGGCGGTAGCACCGACGACGGCACGACCGATAGCGGCACCGACGACGGTACCAGCGACGGGACCGCGACCGACAGCGCCACCGCCACTGGGACCTCAGACGGGTCGACGACGGCCGCCTCGCCCGCCGGTACGCCCCAGATGTCCGCGACCGACGCGGGCGGGGTCCCGAGCGGGAGTTCCATCGGCGGCGTGTCGGTCCTCCTCATCGCGGCCGCCCTCCTCGCGCTGCTGGGGGCCGCGGCGACCTATCTCTCCCCGTCCGACTGAGCCGTCTCCAGCAGTCCGGTTTCGCCTAAATCGCGGAGCACGTCCTCCGCGTGGCCCTCGGGGCGGACCCCTTCGTACAGCCCGACGACCTGGTTGTGGGCGATGACGAACGTCGTCCGCCGGGCGTGGCCGTCGGTCAGCTCGACGCCGAAGGCCTCGGCGACGTTCCCGTCGGGGTCCGCGAGCAGGTCGAAGGAGAGGTCCTCGCTCTCGGCGAACTCGCGGTGGCTCTCGACGCCGTCGGTCGAGACGCCGTAGACCGAGACGCCGTACTCCTCGTAGCGCTCGGCTTCGGCCTCGAACTCCCTGGCCTCGGTGGTACACCCCGGAGTGTCGTCTTTCGGGTAGAAGTACAGCACCGTCGGCGTCGCGAAGTCCGGCCGGACGGCGTCGCCGTGCTGGTTGTCCGCGATGACGTCGGGGACGCTCTCCCCGGGTTCGAGCGCCATCTCAGTTCACCGGGATGTCCGTCCCGCTCTCGTCGTCGGTGGCCTTGGGGAGCGTGACGGTGAGGACGCCGTCCTCGTAGCTCGCGGCCGTCTCGCTTTCGGTGACCGGCTCCGGGAGGCTGACGGTCCGTGAGACCGACTGCCGTCGCCGCTCGCGCTGGACGAAGCTCCCGTCGCTCACTTCGCCCTCCTCGGTCCGGTCGGCGCTGATGGTCAGCGTCCGTCCCTCGGCGAGCTGGACGTCGATGTCGTCGCTGTCGTAGCCCGGGAGGTCCGCGCGGACGACGAAACTGTCGCCGTCGTCTATCACGTCGGTCGGGACGGTCCCGGCAGCGACGCCGAACTGGTCGCCCAGCACGTCGAAGGCGCGCTCTATCTCCGATAGCGGGTCGCGGTCGCTCATGAACGGGCGTAGACGCTCGCGGAACTTAAGCGCTGGAGCGCCACGGACCGCAAACGCCCGGCCTAGTCGATGACGGTCTCGGTGTCGTAAGACCCGAGATGGCGGACCCAGCCGTTCTCGGCCAGCGTCTCGATGTCTTCGAGCGCCTTCTGCGTGCGCTCCTCGTAGAGGCCGGCGGCCACGTCGATGTGGAAGACGTAGTCGCCCAGCCGCTCGCCGCTGGGGCGGGATTCGACGCGGGTGAGGTTGATGTCGCGGTCGGCGAAGGGTTCGAGCAGCTCCAGCAGGAGGCCGGGGTAGTCGGCGTTCGGGTAGACGATGAAGGAGGTCTTCCCGCCGCCCTCGGCGCGCTCGCTCGCCGGCGCGACGGCGACGAAGCGGGTCGCGTTCGAGGACTGGTCCTGGATGTCCTCGGCGAGCAACTGCAGGCCGTCGCCGGCGTTGTCGGGGTGGCCGATGGCGGCCACGTCGGGGTCCTCGCGGGCGCGCTCGACGCCGCGGGCGGTGGAGGCGACGGCCTCGACGTCGACGCCGGGGTAGTGTTCGTCCAGCCAGCCCCGACACTGGGCCAGCGCCTGGGCGTGGCTGGTGACCAGCGAGAACGAGTCGTCCTGTGCCAGCAGCGCGTGGCGGATGGGCGTGATTATCTCGCGGACGACGGCCACGTCGTGGGCGGTGAAGGCGTCGAGGGACTCCGTGACGGAGCCCTCGATGCTGTTCTCGACGGGGACGACGCCGCGGTCGGCCTCGCCGTCGGCGACGGCCTCGACGATGGCGGTCATCGATTCGGCGAAGTCGATGTCGCCGTCGTCGGCGACCGCCCGGGCGGCCCGGTGGGAGTAGGTCCCCGAGGGGCCGAGCGTGATAGTCGTCATGTGAGCCGCTACTTCGCTCGGGGACAAAAGAGCGGTGGTAGCGCGCCTGCTGCCCGCGTCGACGGCGTCCCGTCTGTCGGGGGCGAGATACCTACTCTGTAAGGTGGCGCATGCATATTCATGTACGGAGTACGCTACTCGTATGTCTGAATCCACGGGCAGTCTCCCGAATCCCAGCGAGTACGAGTGGTCGTTCGAACAGCGCGGCGGCGTCGGCGTCTGGTTCATGCAGGGCTGGCGGGGCTTCGCCGACGAGGACCTCGACGCGGCGAGTACCCACTACCGCGAGCGCGGGAGCCGGGCCGACATCGAGGCGACGCTCGCGGTGTTTGGCGACGACACGAACCTCCCCCGCGAGACCCAGGAGTACATGGCCGAGGCGTGGTCGGAGAACGGCGAGTACACTGACGTCGACAAGGTCGGCTTCGTCTCCGAGGGCACCACGGCGATGGCGGTGAAATCGAAGATGGACATCCCCGACGCCGACATCGAGAGCTTCGGCGACCTCGACGCCGCCGTCGAGTGGGCGCAGGGATAGCCCGTCGGGCCGGCGGCGGTGGGGAGCCGAGCTACCGCAGCGTCGCCAGCTCGTCGTCGCTCAGCTCGATGTCGGCGGCGGCGACGTTCTGTTCGAGATGTTCGAGGCTCGCGGTCCCCGGAATCGGGAGCGTCACGTCCGACGATTCCAGGAGCCACGCCAGCGCGATCTGGTACGGCGTCGCGTCGTGGCGCTCGGCGATACCGTCGATGCCGTCGACGTCGTCCAGTTCCCCGGCCGCGAGCGGGAACCACGGGATGAAGCCGATGCCGTAGTTCTCACAGGCGTCGAGTACGTCCTGTGTGTCCCGGTTGGCGACGTTGTACTGGTTCTGGACCGTCGCTATCTCGACGATGTCGCGGGCCCGGTCCAGCTGGTCGACGCTGACGTTCGAGAGGCCGACGTGTTCGACCAGCCCCGCGTCCTTGAGTTCGGCCAGCGCGTGGACGGAGTCCTCGAAGGCGGTGTCCGAGTCCGGGCGGTGCAGCTGGTAGAGGTCGATGGTGTCGACGCCCAGGCGGTCCCGCGAGCAGAGGTACGCGTTGCGCAGGTAGTCGGGGTCGCCGTGGGGGAGCCAGTCGGCGTCGGTGTTGCGCAGCAGGCCTCCCTTGGTCGCTATCACGAGGTCGTCGCGCTCGGTGTCGAGGGCCTCGCCGATGAGCCGCTCGGAGACGCCGGGGCCGTAGGAGTCGGCCGTGTCGATGAAGTCCACGCCAAGCTCCACGGCGCGGCGGACCACCTCGCGGGCGTTCTCCACGTCGTCGGGCTCGCCGATGACGTCCTCGCCGGTGATGCGCATCGCGCCAAAGCCGAGGCGATTGACCGTCAACTCGCCGCCGATGTCGAAGGTATCGTCGGTCATCGCTTCGGTGTAGGCGGGACGGCCTGAAATGCGGCCGGGTCGGTACGCCGTCAGTCGCGGCGCGCCTGGGACAGCCGGACGGAGAGGTAGCCGCCGGCGTAGAAGAGGACGACGCTGGCGACGAAGGCCACGAGCGAGACGGCGACGACCGGCAGCCCCATTCCGGAGGCCACGAACGGATTGGCGCCCACCGTCTCGACGTAGGCCCCGACGGCCGGTCCGCCGCCCAGCCCCACCGCGAAGAGAGCGACGGTAAGCAGGATGGCCAGGCCGCCGGTACCCAGGCCGACGTACCGCGCGAAGTCCTCGATGTCGAGCATCGTGTGGGCCTGGGACTCGGTCAGGGGCCTGCGCCGGATGCGGTACAGCGCCGTGCCGACCAGCAGCGCCGCCCCGAGTAGCTCCAGGACCCCGCCGAAGACGCCGAGCAGCAGGACCTTCGGCGAGGCGACGGCCGGGTCCGTCGCGGGGAGGTAGCCGGCGACGCTCGTCGGAAACAGTCCGTACATCGGTAACAGCGCGACCAGCGTGGCCAGCAGCGCGCTCTGGAGCATCAGCGTCCGCGGGACCGACTGGCGGAGAAACGAGTGCCGCTGGTAGCGGACTCGCTCGTACGTGCTTCCCGAGAGGATGGCGCTCGCGATGTGGTCGTGGGTCTCGGTGTCGGTAGTCATAGGTGTTGCCGGTTCTGGCAGAGCTTTTTCAAGCGTGATTATAACCTTTGTGTCTGGCCCGGAAAACGCCGTCGTGGGGCCTGTACGGTGGGTTCCGCCTGGCTACTACCTGGTATGAATCGCCTCGCCGCGGGCGTCCCTGGCGGCCTCGTGGACGGCTTCGGAGAGCGTGGGATGGGTGTGGACGGTCCCCGCGATGTCTTCGAGCCGGGCGCCGAGCTCGATGCCCAGCGACAGCTCCGCGACGAGTTCGGAGGCCTCTGGGCCGACAATTTGGGCGCCCAGCAGGAACTCCGTGTCCGCGTCGGCGACGATTCGGACGAACCCCTCGCGCTCGTCCAGCGTCAGGGCCCGGCCGTTGGCCCGCAGGGGCATCCGGCCGACGACGGGGTCGAAGCCGGCCTCGCTCGCCTCGGCCTCGGTCAGCCCCACCGTCCCGATTTCGGGGTCGGTAAACACCGCCGCCGGAATCGCCTGGTGGTCCAGCGCCGCCGGCTCGCCCGCCGCGACCTCGGCGGCCACCTCGCCCTCGGCCATCGCCTTGTGGGCCAGCATCGGCTCGCCGGCCACGTCGCCCACGGCGAAGACGCCGTCGAGCTCGGTCCGCGCCCGCTCGTCGGTCGCCAGGAACCCGTTCTCGTCCGGGTCGAGGCCGACGTTTTCGAGGCCAAGGGTGTCGGTCACCGGCTCGCGGCCCACGGCGACGAGGCAGCGGTCGGCGTGGTACTCCGTGACCGCGTCGTCCTCGTCGGTCGTCGCCACGCGGATGCGCCCGTCGTCGAGGTTCTCCCAGTCGCTCGCGGCCTCGCCGAAGGCGAAGTCGACGCCCAGCGCCTCGGCCCGCTCCCGGACTATCGCCGAGATGTCGTCCTCGTAGCCCGGCAACACGTCTTCCAGCATCTCCACGACGGTGACCTCGGCGCCCAGCTTCGCGAACACCGTCGACAGCTCCATGCCGATGTAGCCCGCCCCGACGACGAGCAGCTCGTCGGGCACCGTCTCCAGGGCCAGCGCCTCCCGCGAGGAGAGGATTCGCTCCCCGTCGAACGCGAAGCCGGGGACCTCGATGGGCCGGCTCCCGGTAGCGACGATAGCGTGCTCGAACGCGATGGGTTCGGGGTCCCGGTCCTCGCCGCCGTGGGCAACCCGTACCGTTCCCTCGTCGACGAACTCGGCGGTCCCCTCGACCAGCGTCACGCCCGCCGACTTGCACAGCGACTCGACGCCCCGTGTCAGCCGCGTGACGACGCCGTCCTTCCACTCGGCCATCGCCGTCATGTCGACGGCCGGGTCCGCGAAGACGCCCATCTCCTCCGCGGCCCGGGCGTCGTGGGCGACGTCGCTCGCCGAGATGAGCGCCTTCGAGGGGATACAGCCGTGGTTCAGGCAGGTCCCGCCGTAGGCGTCCCGCTCGACCAGCGTCGTGTCCAGGCCGAGCCTCGCCGCCCTGATGGCGGCGACGTACCCGCCCGGACCCCCGCCGATGACCAGTACCTCCGTCGTCTCGTCTCCGTCGACCATACTCGAAGCTGGACGGCTAACGGGATAAAAGAGGCGAGGGCGGTACGCCCCGTCTCACAACACGGACAGGTCCATATCTAGCGTGGGGTACCAGCCGGCGAGGGCGGGCAGGTAGACGCCGAGGAAGCGGTCGAGGAAGATGACGGGGATGACGACCGCCTCGGGGACGCCCAGACCGACGAAGACGGCGGTAGCGGTCGCCTCCGTGACGCCGATGCCGCCGGGCGTCAGCGGGAGGAGCGTGATGCTGTAGGCCGTCACCAGGTAGAGCGGGAGCACGAGCGGGTCGACCGTCGCGCCGAAGGACAGGAACAGGAGCCACACCCGAACCCCGGGGGCGACGACCAGCGCCCCGGCCCACCCGGCCCCGTAGCGCAGCCATATCTTCGGGTCCGTCGAGATACGACCGAACGCGTCGGCGGAGGCCTCGGTCACCTCGGGGAGCGCGCGGATGCGGTCGGCCAGCGCCGGGCCGACGCGGGGGACGCGCCCGGCCAGCGAGGCCAGGACGCCGACCAGCCGGTCCAGCGCGGTGAGGTTCATCCCGGCCAGCAGGACGACGAGGCCCGCTCCGAGATACAGCGCCGTCGACAGCCCGAGCAGGAGTAGGAGACCGGTCGGGACCCGGCCCGCGATAGCGACCAGCCCGACGGCCGAGACGAGGCCGTAGTAGACGGCGTAGATGCCGGTGTGGGCGCCCGCGGCGGCGGTCGCGTCGCCGTAGCCGATGCCCGTCTCGGCCTTCAGGATGAAGGGGGCGGCCAGCCGGCCCGAGAGCCGCGAGGGGAGGAGCTGGTTGACGAAGTTCACCGCCAGGTCGACGCGGCCGGCGGTCAGCAGGGACACGCGGGCGAAGGGCGCGACGACGGCCCGCCAGGTGTCGAACCGTGAGACGACGCCGCCGACGGTGACCACCATCAGGGCGACGAGGACGGCGGGGTCGGTCGCCCGGAGCCTGGTGGCGACCGTGTCGAGGTCGACCTGCGAGAGGAGGAAGGCGAGCGCGGCCAACCCGACGCCGTACTGCAGGGCCGACACCGCGATATCTCGCCGGCTCGTCGACACGTCAGTCCTCCCGTCGGCCCGCTCCGCGAGTCGCTGGGGCCCAGCCGGGGACGGCGTCGTCGAGGACCGACCGGGCAGTGACGAAGTCGAAGGGCTGGTCGAGGATGTAGGAGACGGCGTCGCGCATCCACTCGCCGGTGTGGTAGTAGACCCGCGAGGGGACCCCCTCGACCCGCGGGAGGCCCACGAGCTCCCACGGGTGGACGTACAGCACCGGAGCGATACCGCGCCGGGCGAGCAGGCGCATCCCGAGCGCGGTGTACCGGGGGCCGAAAAAGCGGAGCCACGTCCCCGTCAGCGGGAGCCGCAGGCCCGGCATCACGCTGGCGGGCAGTTCGGCCAGACCGGCGGGGGCGTCGGGGTCGACGGCGGTCGCCGGCGCCGGGCTTTCGAGTTCGTACTCGCCCCCGTACCAGCCCGGAATGGCGCGGCTCGCGACGATACTGGAGTCGTAGCCATACCCCGTTTCGGCCAGCAGGTCGAAGTGGTCGTCGGTGATGTCGAAAGCCGGCGCGCGAAAGCCCGTCACGGACCGGCCGGTGAGCGATTCGAGCCGGTCGCGCGACGTTTGCAGCTCCTCGCGGCGCCGGTCGGCGTCGAGGTCGGAGAGGAGCTCGTGTGAGGTGGTGTGTGAGCCGATTTCGAAGCCGGCGTCGGCCAGCGCTTCGATGTGGTCGGGGTAGCGGTCGACGAGCGAGGCGACGACGAAACACGTCGTGCTCGCGTCCCGCTCGGCCAGCGTCTCCCGGAACCACTCCAGCCCGTTCAGGCCGATACCCTGTTGGTCGGTCGTCCCGGACGCCGAGCGGTAGGCGGGCGTCTGGTCGAACAGCTCGACGTCGATGGAGAGGACCGCGCGGCCGACGGTGTCACTCATCGCGGAGTTCCTCGACCTCGCTGCGCAGCAGGCTGACCTCCTCGTTGAGCCGCGAGAGGCGGTCGTAGAGCTTCCCGATGCGGTTGAACAGGTAGGTCGCGACCACGAACAGCGTGAGATTCGAGATGACCAGGATGGCGCGGGCCTTCAGCTCCAGCCCCAGGACCGTCGCGACGACCTGGAAGACGTTGGGGAAGACGGCGACGAAGATGAGGCCGCCGCCGATGGCGAGCGAGACCACGAAGAGGGCGATGGCCTCGCGGCCCTGTTTTACCAGCATGTAGCCGTTGACGAGGAAGGCGATACCGACGACCAGCGCCATGAAGTTGACGAGGGTGTACTCGGCCATAGTTAGCGAAAGAGCAGCACGCGGAGGATGGTGTCGGTCATCCGAATCGGGTACAGCGCGAAGGTGTCGAGGGTGAACTGGGACTCGCCTTCCTCCCGTGTGGGCATCTCCGTGGACACCTCGGTGATGCGGTAGCCGCCTTTGGCGGCCTCCAGGGTCTGTTCGATGGCCCAGTGTTTGTCCCCGCGGTGGAGGATATCGGCGAGCATCGACACCCGGTAGACGCGGAACCCGCTGGTCACGTCCGTGATTTCGATGTCACCCAGACGGTTGACCAGCCGGGTGAAAAACTGGATGCCGACGTTGCGGGTCGCGGAGTAGTCCTGATAGCTCTCGTTGAGATAGCGGCTGGCGATGACCATGTCGTAGCCGCCGGTGGCCACGTCCACGAGTTCGGGAATCTTGGCCGGGTCGTGCTGGCCGTCCGCGTCGACCTGGACGACCCAGTCGTAGTCGTGTTTGATCGCGTACTGGTAGCCGGTCCTGACCGCGCCGCCGACGCCCGTGTTGAAGACGTGCTCGACGACGGCGGCGCCGTGGTCGCGAGCGATAGCGGCGGTGTCGTCGCTCGACCCGTCGTCGACGACGACGACCTTGTCGACGTACTCCCCGGTCTGGTCGATGACCGGTCCGATGGTCTCGGATTCGTTGTACGCGGGAATGACGGCGACGGTACGCACTATTTGCCCGGTATTCAGCAGCCGTATATATGCGTTGTGTCATGCCGTCGTCACAGACGGAAAGACCTATTGGCGCGCTCTCGGGGAGTTTGGATATGACGCGGACGTTCGTCGTCGGGCTCGACGGCGCGAGCTGGCGGCTGCTGGACCCGTGGATAGCGGCCGGCGACCTGCCGAACCTGGCCGAGTTACGGGCCGACCACACCTGGGCAGAGACCGAGAGCTGTCTCCCGCCCGTGACCTTCCCCAACTGGAAGTGTTACTCCGCCGGGAAGGACCCCGGCGGGCTGGGCGTGTTCTGGTTCGAACACATCGACCTGGCGAACGAGCGCATCGACGTGGCCAAGGGCGGCGACTTCAAGACGGCGGAGCTCTGGGACTATCTGGCCGACGACGGCCAGACCCCCGGCGTCGTCAACATGCCGACGATGTACCCGCCACGCGATATCGGCGGCCCCGTCGTGGCCGGCGGCCCCGACGCCGTCCAGGGGGAGTACCGCTCCATCGACAGCGGCTACGCCGCCCCCGAGGGGCTGGAAGCGGAGTTAGAGGAGCTGTTCGACTACCGGGTCCATCCGGACCCGCTGCTGTCGGGCAACGACGAGCGCGGCGCCGAGGTCGACGCCATCCTCGACGTCATGGAGAGCCGCTTCGAGGTGGCACTGCATCTCTTAGAGGAGAAGGACCTGGAGTTCGTCCACGTGACGCTGTTCTACCTGAACGTCCTCCAGCACTTCTTCTGGGACGACGAGCCGACCAAGCGGGCGTGGGAGCTGGTCGACGAGTGGCTCGGCGAACTCGCCGCGATGGACGACCTGAACCTCGTCCTGATGTCCGACCACGGGAGCGGCCCGACGACGACGGAGTTCTACATCAACGAGTGGCTCGCCGAAAACGGCTACCAGGCCCACGAGCGGACCGTCGAGGACTTCTTCCGGCCGCTGGGACTCACCCGCGAGAACGTCCTCGGGGTGGCGAAGAAGGCCGGCGTCGTCGACCTGCTGGCCAAGACCGTCCCCGAGTCCATCCAGCAGTTGGTCCCCCAGAGCGCGGGGGCCAAACGCGCCCGGAAACTGGAGGCCATCGACCTCGAACACACGCAGGCCGTCGCCAGCGGCCAGGGCCCCATCTACCTGATGCCCGGTACGCCCGAATCCGTTCGCGACCAACTCATCGAGGACCTGCGGGCCGTCGAGGACAGCGAGGGACCGGTGTTCGACGGCGTCTACCGCGGCGAGGAGGTCTACAGCGGCGAGTATGTCGACGAGGGCCCCGAAGTCGTCGTGGACATGCGCGACGGCGTCCACGTCAACGACGGCATCGGCGGCGGAGAGATACAGACCGCGCCGGACCGCTGGGCCGCCGAAAACACCCGCAACGGCATCTTCCTCGCCAGCGGGCCCGACTTCACCAGCGAGGGCGAAATCGACCAGATCAGCATCACGGATATGGCGCCGACCATCCTGGCCGCCCACGGCGTCGACATCCCCACCGACATGGTCGGCGAAGTGCTGCCCATCCACAGCGAGACGCCCGAGGTCGGCGAGCGCGACCCGATAGACATCGGCGCCCGCGGCGAGGGGACCAGCGAGGAAGTCGCCGACAGGCTCCAGCAGCTGGGCTACATGGAGTAGCAGAGCCGGGGCTTTTCAGCGCGCACCCTCTTATCTTCGGACATGCACGCCCCCCTCCGGGCCGGCCTCGCCGTCTACAACGCCGGCCGGTACCACGCCGCTCACGACGCCTGGGAGGACCACTGGCTCGACCTCGACGAGGGCGACGACGAGCGCCTCCTCCACGGGCTCATCCAGTTCACCGCCGTCGTCCACCACGGGACAGACGGGAACCGCTCGGGGGCCGAGGGGTTGGCCGAGAGCGCCGAAGAGTATCTGGCGGCCCTGCCCGCCGACTACCGCGGCGTGAACCTCGACGACGTGCGGTCGTTTCTCGCGCGGGTGACAGCGGACCCGAGCGCAATCGACTGGGACGACCCGCCGACGCTGACACACGAGGGCCGCGTCGTGGGCTACGAGAGCCTCGATTTCGAGGCGTCGGTCGTCGCCGCCCGCGTGCTCGCCGAGGCCGAGGGCTACGACGAGAGCGTGGTCGAGGACGCCGTCACGTACGCCCGCCGGGAACTCGACGACCGGGGCGAGGGGCACTTCGTCGGCCAGCTGTTCGCGTTCGTCCAGGAGACCGAGAACCGACCGTTCGTCTACGCCCACCTCTCGAACCACGTCGAGCGGGAGCACCAGAAGGACGACGACGTGGCCGGGCTGTTCGACTCGTAACCGCTGGCCGGAGTACAGTGAGCGCTCGTTACACGTCCCGCGCGTAGCCAAAAGACCGAGAGAGCGACCGGGAACAGCTAGTCGTCCGCGGTCCCCTCGACCCGTGGAGCCCCGGCGTCGTGCTGGACGAGCCCCTGGCCCACCCCGAGCGCCTCGTCGGTGCGCCGGACGCTCTGTTCGGCGCTCGCGGTCCGCCCGGAGAGCGCCCTGACGGCGTCGATGTTCTCGGGGACCACGTCGGCCTCCTGGTGGATGGCCTGGAACAGATACAGGTCCCGGCCCTCGACGGTGACGGACTCCGCCCAGATGCAGTTCTCCCAGACGTCCCCGCGCGGGCGGCCGGCGTCGCGGGTGTACTCCTTGAGTTTGCCGGCGCCGTCGATACCGAGCGTCTCGGGGATGAGAAACAGGCGGGATTCGTCGGCCAGCAGGTCCCGGACTTCGGCGGCGGTGGGTTCGGACTCCAGCGTGACGTTGACCGAGTGGGTGTGCATCTGCGTCGTCGGCACCTTCATCCCCATCGTGTCGATGGCGAGGTCGGGAAACACCGTCTGTACGTCGGGGCCGTGGTGGGAGGGAATCTCGACGGGGTCCGGGAGGGTGTCGTTGATTGGGCCGCGGCCGGTCTGGCCGGGGTCGCCCCCGCGCCGGACCAGCGTCACGCGGGCCTTCTCGATGCCGTACGACTCCGAGAGCGGCGCGAACAGCCGCGAGAGCCCGGTCGTGTTACAGGAGACCACGCGGGCGGTGTCGGCGCCGACGGCGGCGTCGTAGTTGGCCCGCGCGTTGAAACTCACGTCGGCCACGTCGGCCGATTCCCCGCCCTGGAAGATGGCCGGGGTGTCGTGGTCGGCGTAGAGAGCGGCGTTGGTCTCGCCGACGCCGCCGGGCGTGGTGTCGACCACCACGTCGCTGGCCTCGACCATGTCCCGGACCGTGCCAGCGGTGTCGAGCCCCGCTACGTCGAAGGGGCCGCCGCCGTCCTCGCCGGCCGCGAAGAGGTCGTAGCCGCGGTCTGCGGCGATGGTCGCCTCGAAGTTCGGCGACCGTTTGGCGACGCCGGCGACCGTCATATCTGGCTGGACACGCACCGCGTCGGCGACCCGTTTGCCGATCGTGCCGAAGCCGTTGACGCCCACATGGAGCATGGAAGTGGGTTGCGGGCGGGAGGATATATTATTTGTGATTAATAATGATATAAACTTACTCGGTTTGTTGTACCCGACGCACGGAACACCGCCAGCCCCATCTTTTGTCCATAAACCGATAGTTTCTTGCGGGTCGCTCCCACCAAGAGTTAATCCGTCAGGGGACAACCCCTCTGCATGGACAACTCCTCGCTCCGTCGACCCGCAGAAACCGCCATCAAGCAGTGTCTGGACCTCCGACCCGGCGAGTCGTGTGCGGTCATCACCGACGACAAGCGCAAGGCCATCGGCGAAGCGCTCTATCGCGTCGCCGGCGAGATCACCGACGACGCCGTCTTCGTGCGCTACCCGCCGGGCGAGCAACACGGCGAGGAGCCCCCGCGCCCCGTGGCCGGTGCGATGCGGACCGCCGACGTGGTGTTGGCCCCGACGACGAAGAGTCTGACCCACACCGAGGCCCGCAGCGACGCCAACGCCGCCGGCGCCCGCGTCGCGACGCTCCCGGGCATCACCGAGGGCGTCTTCCTGATGGGACTGGACGCCGACTACGAGGCCATCGAGGGCCACTGTCAGGACGTGCTCGCCCAGGTCGACGGCGCCGAGGAGATACGGGTCACGACGCCCCAGGGTACCGATATCACCTTCGGTCTCGGGGCCCGCGAGTGGCACCTGGATACGGGTATCGTCCACAACGCGGGCGAGATGTCGAACCTCCCCGCCGGCGAGGTGTTCATCGCGCCCGAGACCGCCGACGGCACCTTCGTCGTCGACGGGACGATGCGTCCCCACGGGAAACTCGACGACAAGCTCCTCTCTTTCGAGGTCGAGGACGGCTACGTCACCGACATCTCGGACCCGGAGATACGCGAACAGGTCGAGACGGCCGCCGAGGAGGTGGGCCGGGACGCCTACAACCTCGCCGAACTGGGCATCGGGACCAACGTCGCCGTCACGGACCTCGTCGGCTCCGTGTTGCTCGACGAGAAGGCGGGAGGGACTGTCCACATCGCTGTCGGCGACGACCACGCCATCGGCGGGGACACCCACGCGCCCATCCACCTCGACGGCATCCTGACGGAGCCGACGGTGTACGCGGACGGCGACGAAATCGAACTGCCCCGCGGCGAATAAGCCGCCGCGGATGCCCCACCGCAGCTGAACGGCGAGCGGCCCGGGCTTTGCGTTTGCCGGCGAGGTTGCTCGCGGTCATCCCGGGGCGTACCTCTCGCGCCAGAGCGTGTAGCCGACCAGCAGCGCCGCGAAGACGAGCGACCCGGGGAGGAGCCCGTCGAGTGGGACCGCGTACCCGGCGTTCCAGGCGAGGACGAGGACGTGGACGACACCCAGAAACGCCGTCGTGGCGAGGACGACCACGGGGCCGGTCTGTGGGTCCGAGGGCGGGTCCGCCGCCATGGCGGCCCGCATCACGATTACCGTTGCCAACATGACGGCCGGGAGTACGGCGACGCCGACGGCTTTCGGGACGTAGTTGTCGGGGGCGCCCGACGCCGAGAAGTGGATAGCGACCTCGGCGGGCAGCCGAGGCCAGAGGGCGACCCCGGCGGGGGCGACGAGTCCGACGGCGAGCCCGTCGGCCCGGGACCATGACGGCGACATCACCGGGGGTTCTCGCGGCACGGGCAAATGGATTACCCCGGACAGTGGGAAGGCAAACCACGCGCAGCGCCGGTGCGACGACCATTTAGGCCCGCGCTGAGAAGGGACGTACATGAGCGACGCCACACCCGGGGAGCGCATCGGGCTCCCCTGTCCGGCCTGTTCGCCGGATATCGAGACCGTCCACGAGGTACTGAAGCCCGGCGGCCACGTCACCGTGCGCTGTACGGAGTGCGACCACGTCCACAAGGAGGCGCTGCCAGACGACACCACCCTCCAGCGCGATGTCGTCGTCTCCCAGGACGGCGAGTCCTTCAAAGCGCAGGTCGACGTGCCGGAGGGCGAACAGCTGGCCGTCGGCGAGGAGTTCCTGCTGGAGACCGAGGAAGCGGTCGTCTCCGCCCGTATCACGAGCCTCGAGACCGACGAGGGGCGCACCGAGGAGGCCCCGGTCGAGGACGTCGGGACCATCTGGTCGCGCGCGGTCGGGAACGTCGCGGTCAACGTCACGATGCACCCGAAGGACGGCCGCCACGACGAGACCGAGAGCTTCAAGCTCCAGGTCCCCGGCGACTACGAGTTCACCGTCGGCGAGACCGAGGAGTTCCGCGACGAGGAGTTCACGGTCGAGGGCATCCACGTCCGCGACGACGCGACGGGCTACGAACACGAGAAGCTGGATTTCGACGGCGACATGGTGTTCGCCAAGGACATCAACCGCCTCTACGTCCGCGACGAGTCCTCGACGGCCTGGTCGGCCTGGTAATCGACTGGTTGCGGGGTAATCGCCGTCGGGCGCGCCATTCTTATAGCTCCGGCGGGAACCCAGACCATGGACCCAGCGGTGCTCCGGGGCGACATGGTCGACAGCCTGCAACACGAGAGCAAGGGCGTCGTCCAGAGCGAGTGGCTCTCGGCAGCGATGCGGTCGGTCCCGCGCGAGGCCTTTGTCGGCGAGCAGCAGGCGTATTCGGACCGCCCGTTCGAGCGACTCGGGACCCGCGTCCTCTCGCCCAGCACCGCGGCGCGACTGCTGGAGGCGCTCGCCCCGGAGGACGACGACGAGGTGCTCGTCGTCGGCGCCGGCGTGGGGTACACCGCCGCCGTGCTGGCAGAGCGGGTCGGCGCCGCCCGCGTACAGGCCGTTGACATCACCCGCCGGCTCGTCTACGACGCGCGGTCGAACCTCGCCGAGGTGGGACACGAGGCCGTTCTGGTCGACCGGCGCGACGGCGCCGAGGGGCTCCCGGAGTACGCCCCGTACGACCGGATTCTGCTGGAGGCGGCCGCCGTCGAGCCGCCCCGGGCCCTGCTCGACCAGCTGGCGACCGACGGCCGGCTCGTGATGCCGCTGGGCACGAACGAGCAGACGCTCGCTATCGTCGACGCCGACGGGCGGGCCGAGCGCCTGGGCACTGTCGCCTTCCAGCCGATGCTCGTCGAGGGCGAACAGGCCGACACGGTCGAGCGCAACCGGACCCGCCGCGAGGACCGTGAACACGCCCAGCGCTCGGCCCAGTCCCGGGCCGGCTGGGAGCAGGACTGGATCGACTGGGACTAGCCGTTTCTCACCACCAGTAGCTCCGTGTTGGACTGCTCGTCCCGGTAGTTCCCGCTGGAGGGCGGTTTCACCGAGAACGTCACCGTCCCCTCCTGCTGGTTCGGTCCCAGCGACGGGTCGACCGACAGCGCCGCCTCGCCGTCGTCGCCCGTCGTGGCCGTGGTAACGCTGTCGAGGGTCGCGGTACCGCTCTTTGCGACGACCGTCGCGTCCGCGACCGGCGACCCCTTCGGGTCGACGACGGTGACGGTCACGTCGGTGTCGCCGGGCCCGGTCACCTCGGGGTCGGGTTCGACGTCCACCTCGGTCACCTGAATCGTCCCGAGCCCCGAGATGGTGCTCATCATCACCCCGAGACAGGCGACGCCGACGACCAGCGCGATGACCAGCCTGATGGGGAGTCCCTCTATCGCCCGTTCGTCACGCCACAGTGAGTGAGGCATGGGCCGGGCTGGTCGCGGGTTGGTACTTGAACCGTCGGGCGAAGGCCCAAGGGCGATGGCGGGACCAGACGAAGGGCTACGAACGGCCCGCGCGGCGGCTTACAGCCCGGCGAGGGCGACGACCCCCCACGCCAGCCCGATGGCCGCCATGGCGCCGACCAGGTTCGCGGCCGCGTTGACCCCCGCCCGCAGTCGCTCGCCCGACTCCCACAGGCGGACGGTGTCGAACGAGAACGAGGAGAACGTCGTGAACGAGCCGCAGGCGCCGGTGCCGACGAGGAGGAGGAGCTCGGTGTCGAGGCCGGCGAACGTGACCAGCCCGAGGACGAAGCTCCCGACGACGTTGACGGTGAGCGTCCCCAGCGGGAACCCCTCGACGTCGACCGCCGACCCCAGATAGTGCCGGCAGAGGGCGCCGATAGCGCCGCCGGTCCCGACGAGGTGGGCGGGGTCGATAGTCACCATCGCTGCTCCCTCCGTTCGACGGCGGCGACCGCTTGGCGAGCGACGAGCACGCCGCCAAAGCCCAGCGCGTAGCTCGCGAGGACGTTCGCCACGGCCCACTCCGGGGTCAGCGCGGTCTCGACGGCGAACGTGCTGTAGGTGGTAAACGAGGAGAGGAAGCCGGTCGTCGCGGCGAGTTTGGTCTCGTCGGCCAGGACGCCGAGATGTATCGCCTCGTACAGCAGACAGCCCAGCGCGAAGCTCCCGAGGGCGTTCACGATGAGCGTCCCCTGCAGCCCGGGGACCAGCGAGCCGACGAAGTACCGGAGGTTCGAGCCGGCGAAGCCGCCGATGCCTATCAGCACGACCGTTTCGACCGTCAGCAGTGGATGTGACTCTGTCATGGGCGGATAACAGGAGTCATCAGCCGGGTCCGGCGACGGGAGCGGTCCAGGCGGTTGGGGCGGGCGGACTCCATCGCCCGTGTGGGCCCACTGTTTCGCGAGTCCGCGTTTAGCCGTTCCGGAATCGAGGGGACACAGCGCTGAAGGCCCCATGGCGCGACGTTCGGATATGGACCCCGCGGAGCTTCGCGCGGCGATACCCGCACTCGACCGCTGTACGTACTGCAACACGGGCGCGAGCGGCCCCAGCCCGCGCACCGTCGTCAGGGCGGCGACGGACTTCCTGGAACACCACGCCTTCGAGGCGCCCGGCGGCGAGGGACCCTACACTGTCGCCTTCGACGCCCTCGAAGCCGCTCGCGAGGTCGCCGCCGGCCACCTCGGCGCCCGCCCCGCCGACGTGGCCTTCACCCGCTCGACGGCCGACGGCATCAACCTCGTCGCCGGTGCTATCGACTTCCAGCCCGGCGACGTGGTCGTCCGCACCGACCTCGAACACCCCGCCGGGACGCTGCCCTGGGACCGGCTGGCAGACACCCACGACATCGAGGTCCGGGTGCTGGAGACCGAGGCCGGACGCGTAGACCTGGACGAGCTGAAAGCCGCCGTCGACGGCGCCCGACTGCTTCTCACCAGTTCGCTGACCTGGAGCCACGGCACCCAGCTACCGGTCAGCGAGATGGTGGACATCGCCCACGACGCCGGGGCGCAGGTGCTCGTCGACGCCGTCCAGTCGGTCGGGCAACACCCGGTCGACGTGGGCGAGTGGGGCGCCGACTTCGTCGCGACGGCGGGTCACAAGTGGCTGCTGGGCGTGTGGGGCAGCGGCATGCTGTACGCCGACCCCGACGCCCTCGACTCGCTTCGCCAGACCCGCATCGGCTACCGCAGCGTCCAGGAGATGGGCGCCGACGACTACGCCTACCACGAGGGCGCCCGCCGCTTCGAGGTCGGCACCACGTCGCCGGCGCCCTACGTCGCGCTCGCGGAGGCCATCGAGACGATGGAATCGGTGGGGCTCGACACCGTCGAATCGCGCGTCGCGGGCCTGACCGACCGGCTGAAGGAGGGGCTCGGCGACCGGCTCTTGAGCCCCGAAGGGTACGAATCCGGGCTCGTCACCTTCGAGGCCGACGACCCCGAGGCGACCGTCGAGCGCCTGGGCGAGCAGGGTATCGTCGTCCGGTCGCTCCCCTACCCCGAGGCCGTGCGGGCGTCGATTCACGTCTTCAACACTCCCGGGGAAATCGACGCGATACTCGACGCAGTGGCGTAGCCGGCGGGCCCGTAGCTTGATTGATGCGCCGGCCCTCGCGGCTGTATGGACGGACCGGTCGTCACCTGCTTCCTGCGCAACGACGGCGAGATACTGCTCCTGCGCCGGAGCGACGGCGCCGGGCGCTCTCGGGGCCAGTGGGACGGGGTGGCCGGCCCAGTCGAGCGCGACGACGGCACCGAGCGCGACCCCGAGACGGCCGCACGCGCCGAAATCGCCGAGAAAACCGGCTTGGCCGACGCCGTCACGCTCGTCCGGCCGGGCGAGCCCGTCCCCGTCGAAGACGGCGAGCGACGCTTTCCGGTTCACCCGTTCCTGTTCGACTGTGACTCGCGGGCCGTCGAAGCCGACGACGGGACCGCCGAGTACGAGTGGGTCCACGCGCCCGAAATCCTGCGCCGCGAAACGGTCCCGTGGCTGTGGGCCAGCTACGACCGCGTTCGGCCCCGGGTAGCGACCCTCGCCGACCGGACGCACGGCTCGGCGTGGCTCTCCCTGCGCGCGCTCGAAACGCTCCGCGACGAGTCGGCGCTGGCGGGGCTGAACCGAGACGGGGCGGGAGAGACGAGCGAGCGCGACGGCGACGGCTGGTCGGCGCTGGCCGACCTCGCCCGCCGCCTGCGGGGCTCTCGCCCGTCGATGGCGGTGCTCGAAAACCGCGTGAACCGCGTGATGACCGCGGCGATAGACGAACGGACTGCCGAGGCCGTCGAGCGGGCCGGCCGCGGCGCCATCGCCCAGGCCGTCGACGCCGACAGCGAGGCCGCCCGACTGGCCGTCGACGCCGTTGGCGAGCGGGTGGCGACGCTGTCGCGGTCGGGGACCGTCGCGGCGGCGCTCCGGGCGGCCGACCCCGAGGCCGTGCTGGTGGCCGAGTCCCGGCCCGGCGGCGAGGGCGTCGGTGTCGCCGAGTCACTGGCCGACGCGGCGGCCGTGACGCTGACCACGGACGCGGCCTTCCCGTTCGAACTCGACGAGTGGGACGCCGACACGCTGGTCGTCGGCGCGGACCGGGTGTTGCCCGACGGGCGCGTCGTCAACAAGGCGGGCACCCGCGGGGCGGCGCTGGCGGCGGCCGAGGCGGGCGTCGACTGTCTGGTCGTCGCGGCCAGCGACAAGGTCGCCGCCGACGGCGAGTACGACCTGGAGCCCCGCGACCCCGACGAACTGTACGACGGAGACGCCGACGTGACCGTGGCGAACCCGACCTTCGACGTGACGCCGGCCGACGCGGTCGCGTCGGTCGTGACCGAGCAGGGACAGCTCTCGACGGACGAAGTGGCGGCCGTCGCGGCCGCTCACCGGGAGTGGACGGCGTGGGACCGGTAGCCCCCGGCGAGGCGACAGCGACGAGCGCACCTGTCGCGCCGACGCCGTCAGTCCCAGCGGGCGACTGCTCGCACGGGCCCGCCGTCGCCCTCGGCGAGCGCGAGCGGGAGCGCGGTGAGTTCGAACCGCGCCGGAACGCTGTCGAGGTTCGTCAGGTTCTCCGCGATGAGCCGGCCGTTCCCGAGCAGTTCGTGGTGGGCGGGGACGCCCGCGTCGGGGTGGTCGGCGGGAATCTGCGGGTCGTTACTCGCCCCGTCGGTCGCGTGCGGGTCGTCACTCCCGCTCGCACCGTCTGCCGGCGTCGGGTCGACGTTGAGCGCGTCGGTGGCCACGTCGTACCCCTGCTCGACGCAGTGGCGGGCCGCGTCAGGCGTGAGGTAGGGGTGGTCCAGATACTTGGGTTCGCCCCAGTGGCGGTCCCAGCCGGTCCACAGGACGACCGCACCGGCGTCGACCGTCGGCAGGTCCGCGGGCCGAATCGGTTCGCGCGCGCCGCGGTCCCGGAGGTCCACGCGCACGGCGTCCCGGACGAACCGCGAGACGGGCAACTCGTCGAGCGTGGCGCCGTCGGGTTCGGTGTGGCTGGGCGCGTCGACGTGGGTGCCGGTGTGGCTGCCACACGAGAGCGCCGAGACGCGGTAGCCGTCGGCGGCCATCGTCGCGTGGCTGTCGATAGTGACAGCGGGGTCGCCGGGATAGACTGGCATCCCCGACTCGATAGGGTGAGAGAGGTCGGCAACGGGCATACGGGACGTGGCGGGGCCGGGCGGGTAGGTGTGGCGGGTTCAGCGCTCGTCCAGCACGACGGGAATCCCCGATTCGGCCACGTCCGCGGCGAACTCGCGGGCGTCCGCTTCGAGGTTGGAGAAGGTGTTGTAGTGGACCGGCATGACGAGGCGGGGCTCGATGGTCGCCGCCAGCCCGGCGGCCTCGTGGCGGTCCATCGTCGCCCGCGGGCCGATGGGCGGACAGAACACCGATGTCTCCAGGGTGCGATGGCCCGGCAACACGTCGCTGTCGCCGGGGTAGTAGACGCGGGTCCCGTCGACCTCGACCATGAACCCACAGCCGAAGCCCTCGGGGTGGTAGGGCGTGCCGTCGGGCAGCGTGTGCTTGCCGTCGGGCTCGTTGTGGGCCGGCGAGGTCCAGATGGGGACGCCGTCGACCTCCAGCTGTGACTTGGCGTCGACCTCGCGGACCTCGTAGGGGAGGTCGACGATAGAGGGCAGGTCCCGCTCGACGTCGCGGCCGTCGATGCCCTCGAAGGCGACGATAGTGGTGTCCTCGTTCGCGACCCGCTCGATGCCGTCGGGGTCGTAGTGGTGGATGTGGGTCACACAGACGATGTCGGCGTCCTCGGCGCGGTAGTCGGTCGACGGCGGGTGGCCGATGCCGTCGGCGTGTGGCTCCCACTCCCCCGTGAGGACGCCGTAGCGCCCGGGGTCGGTGTACACCACGCGGTCCTCGCCGGCGATGCGTATCGTGGCATACCCCAGCCAGTCGATAGTCAGGCCCTCGTGGCGGACAGTCATTGCCGGTAGTTCGTGGTGCCACCGTCATAAACCGGTGGTTTTGCCGCTGCCGGCTGTACCGCACTTACGGCACGAACGGGCGGCCGGCAGCGCGGCGCGGTGGGGAAGGTAGCGCGCCGGTTTCCCCCGGCTGGCGACGCTGTGGACGGTAGCGGAACGCTACCGGGTGTCTGGCCGATGGTGGCAGCTGCAAGCCGTTCGTATATATCAGCTCGCCTCCACAACTTACGTCAGATGACTAACAGTAAGGCCGGCTCGGACACGGACTCCGACCCGGAGGCGACCACGTCGACCGACTGGGCGAACGCCATCGGCGACGGTGGACTCGTCGTGGTCTCGAACCGCCAGCCGTACAGCCACACATACGACGGGGACGACATCGCCGTCGAAGTCCACGCGGGGGGCCTGACGGCCGGGCTGGACCCGGTGATGCAGGCGGTCGGCGGGACGTGGATCGCGTGGGGGGACGGCGACGCCGACCGGGAGGTCGTCGACGAGAACGACTGCGTGCCGGCCCCGCCCGACGACCCCGGCTACACGCTCCGCCGCGTCTGGCTTGACGACGACGAGGTCGACGACTACTACTACGGCTTCAGCAACCAGGTGCTCTGGCCCATCTGTCACTCGGCGCTGACGAACGTCACGGAGTGGGAGCGCTACTGGGAGCAGTACCAGTCGGTCAACGAGCGGTTCGTCGACGCCGTCGCGGACCACGCCGACCCGGGCGACATCGTCTGGTTCCAGGACTACCACTTCGCGCTCGCGCCGGCTATCGCCCGCGAGCGGCTCGACGACGACACCGTGTTGATGCAGTTCTGGCACATCCCCTGGCCGGCCTGGGACACCTTCCGGGGCTGTCCCCACGGCGAAGCGATAGTCGAAGGGGTACTCGGCAACGACCTGCTCGTCTTTCACGTCCCCCGCTACCGGGAGAACTTCCTGCACTGCGTCGAGCGGGTCCTCGACGACGCGACCGTCGACCACGAGACCGGGACGGTGCGCTACGACGGCGGGACGACGCAGGTCACGGAGTTCCCGATGGGCGTCGAAGTGGACAAGATAGCCCGGCGGGCGCGCTCCGCGGAAGCCGACGAGTTCTGGGCCGACTTCACCGAGAAGTATCAGGTCGCGGACACCGTCGCCCTCGGCGTCGACCGGCTGGACTACAGCAAGGGCATCCCCGAGCGGCTTCGGGCCCTGGAGCAGTTCTGGGAGCGCAACCCCGAGTGGCGGGGGAAACTCACCTACGTCGAGAAGGGCAGCGAGACACGCTCGCGGATTGACTCCTACCAGCAGGTCCAGGACCAGATAGAGGCCGGCGTCGAGCGCGTCAACGACCGCTTTGGCACCGACGACTGGACGCCGGTCCTCTCCTTCGACGAGTACATCTCGCCGACGGCGCTGGCGAGCCTCTACCGTCACAGCGACCTGGCGCTGGTCAGTCCGATTCGGGACGGGATGAACCTCGTCGCCCAGGAGTACGTCGCGGCCCAGGTCGACGACGACGGCGTGCTCATCCTCAGCGACCAGGCGGGCGCGGGCAGTATACTCGACGCCGCGCTGCTGGTCACGCCCCAGAACACCGGCGCCTTCACCGACGCCATCGAGCGCGCTCTCACGATGCGCGGCGCGGAACGGCGCGCCCGGATGCAGCGCCTCCGCGAGCAGGTATCCGAGAACGACCTCGCGACGTGGACGGGGCTGAACCTGCGGGCGGCGATGGCGCTGCGGGACGGCGACGGCTCCGCGACCGAACCGGGGCTCCCGACCGGAGGCCAGCCGTGACGGCCCCGGTCGCGGACGCCAACAGTGTCGACCGACGGCTCGGCGGGGCCGACGGGCTGCTCGTCGCGCTGGACTTCGACGGGACGCTCGCGCCCATCGAGGACGACCCGGACGCCCCCGAGATAACGCCGGCCAACCGGCGAGCGGTCGAGCGGCTCGTTTCCCGCCCGGACACGCTCGTCGCCGTCGTCTCCGGCCGCCAGCTCGCCGACCTCCGGCCCCGAGTCGGCATCGAGGGGGTCCGCTACGTCGGCAACCACGGCCTGGAGTACACGGTCGACGGGGAGCGGGCGGTCCACCCCGAAGCCGAGGCGCGGACGGACGACCTGCGGGCCGCCCGCGAGGAGATAACGGCCCGGCTGGCCGACATGGAGGGGGTCCACGTGGAGGACAAGGCGGTCACCCTCACCGTCCACTACCGGCGCGCACGGACCGCCTCGCCCGGGGACGTCGCGGCCGTCGTGGACGACGTGGTCGACCCAATCGAGGGGCTGGAGACGGGCAGCGGCAAGATGATAGTCGAGGTCAAGCCGACCGTCGACTGGCACAAGGGCGCCATCGTCGAGCGCCTGCGCGACGAGGTGCCAGAGAGCTGGGGGACGGTGTACGTCGGCGACGACACCACCGACGAGGACGCCTTCGAGGTGCTCGGTGCGGGTGATCTCGGGGTGGTGGTCGGCGAGCACGCGACCGCGGCCGACTACCGCGTCCCGACCCAGTCGGCGGTGTCGGAGCTGCTGACCCGGCTCGCCGGCGTCCTCGACGGCGAGACGCCGGACGAGGTGTCCACAGAATAGCGCCTGTCGAGGTGGTTTTCGGAGAACGAGCGGAGAACTCCGCGTCAGCGGACGCGTATCACTCCGCCCGGACAGTCGGAAAACCCACGCCGGGGACGGGCGGGGCGGTTACTCCCGACGCCACACTCGCTGGCTACTCGACGTCCATCCCGGCCGACGAACACCGCTCCCGAAGCAGCGACTGCAGGCCGACCTCGGCTATCTGTCCGGCCGCCTCGGCCGTCCCTCGGACGGCGTCGACGGCGTGTGTGAGCCGGTAGTCGGCGGCGTCGGTCTCGAACAGCCGCCGGTCGAACTCGTCGATGTCGGAACACAGCCGGTCGCGCTCGTCGAGGAGCCCCTGGACGGCCTCGGGCGCGTCGTCGGCCCCGCCCGCGGTCTCCCCGTTGCCGTCGAGGACCACGCCCACCGCGTCCTGGACCAGGTCGCGGCTGCGGTCGGCGAGGGTCTCGACATCGTCAATTACTTCGGCGTCGACGGGCTCGTCCAGCCGGTCGGCGACGGCCTCTATCCGGTCGGCGTGGTCGGCGACGCGGGCGAGTTCGCGGGCGGTGACCCACCGGTCGAACAGCTCCGGCCGGGTCAGTCCCAGCGCGTCCATCACCGACAGCGAGTCCAGCCCGCGCTGGAAGTAGTGGTCGACCATGGCGGCGATGCGGTCGGTGCCGTCGGCCTGTCCGGCCGGGGCGTCGGCCGACGCGGTCGTCAGCGCGGCCGTGGCCTCCCGGTGGGCCGACAGCGCCGCGAACTGGAGCTGTCGGACCGACTGCGTTATCGACACCTCCTCGACGTCGAGCAGCGAGCGGACCTGCATCCCGTCGTCGCCCGACTCGGTGACGGTGACGCCGGTCAGGGTCCGGGTGACCCGGTCGACCCGGCGGTGGGTCGACTCGGTGACGCCGTCGGAAGAAACGAGTTCGACGCTGTCGACGCCGGCGGTGTAGGCCGCCCGGAGCGTCCGTTCCAGCGCCGCCGGGTCGGCGTCGTCGACCGACAGCGTCAGCGGCTCGCTCTCGCTCTCGACGCCCGTCTGGACGACGAGCGTGCCGTCGATGTGGCTGTGCAGGGCGACGACCGCACCCGGTTCGATGTCGGCTGCGGTGGCCCACTCCTTGGGCAGGGAGACGGTGTAGGTGCCGCCGCCGACCTGCTGTATCTTGCGTGTCTCCATCGCGCTCATCCGAACTTGCCGGTGATGTAGTCCTCGACGCGCTGGCTCTCGGGGTTCTCGAATATCTTGTCCGTGTCGTCGAACTCCACCAGCTCACCGCCGGTGAGGAACACCGCGGTCGTATCCGATATCCGGGCGGCCTGTTGCATGTTGTGGGTGACGATGACGACGGTGTACTCCGCGGCCAACTCCTCGATGAGGTCCTCGATTTTCGAGGTGGCGATCGGGTCAAGCGCCGAGGCTGGCTCGTCCATCAGGATGACCTGCGGGTCGACGGCGATGGCACGAGCGATGCAGAGACGCTGTTGTTGCCCACCCGAGAGGTCCAGCGCGGACTCGTCGAGGCGGTCCTTGACTTCGTCCCACAGCGCCGCCTTCTTCAGGGACTCCTCGACCACCGCGTCCATGTCGACATCGCGGTCCTGTATCCGGAGCCCGTAGGCGACGTTGTCGTAGATGCTCTTGGGGAAGGGGTTGGGGTGCTGGAACACCATCCCGATGCGTCGGCGCAGCGCGACGGGGTCGACGTCGTCGTCGTAGACGTTCTTACCGTCGAAGGTGAGGTCGCCGTCGATTCGGGCCACGTCGATGAGGTCGTTCATGCGGTTGATACACCGCAGGAACGTGGACTTGCCACAGCCCGACGGCCCGATCATCGCAGTGACCTGGTTCTCCGGAATCTCGAGGTTGACGCTCTGCAAGGCCTGTGTCTCGCCGTAGAACACGTCGAGGTCTTTCGACCTGATGACGGTCTCTCCGTTCATTGTCGGCCGGTCACTGGTGTTATCGACCGAGATGGACTGCTCGACGAGCGGTTCGCTCGTCGGGTCCTCGGTCTCGGACGGCTGTGTCTCTGTGCTTGCGGCCGCGTTCGCGTTTTCGTTTGTCATGATGTCAGGCCTCCCGCTGGTACTTGTTCCGGATGAGAATCGCCGTCCCGTTCATTATCAACAGGACGACGAGCAGCGTAACGACGCCGGCGGCCAGCACGCCGTGTCGGATTTCGGGTTCGAGATTCGTCGACCACGCGAATATCTGCCGGGGCATCGCCGGGAGCAGGTCGAAGAAGCCACTCGGTGCGAGTCGGACCGACGAGGCCGCACCAATCATCAGCAGGGGGGCCGTCTCACCGATAGCGCGCCCGACCGCGAGGATAGTCCCGGTCAGGATACCGGGTATCGCCTGCGGGAGCACGACCGACCGTGTCGTCTGCCAGCGGGTCGCCCCCATCCCGTAGGCGGCCTCCCTGTGGGAGTCCGGAACGGCCCGGATGGCCTCCTGTGCTGAGATGATGACGATGGGGAGGATGAGTATCCCGATGGCCAGTCCGCCGACTATCACCGAACCGGTCGGCATCGTCAGCACCCGGACGAAAAGCGTCAGTCCGAGCAGCCCGTAGACGACCGACGGGACGCCGGCGAGGTTGCCGATGTTGATTTCGATGAGCGTGATGAATTTCCCCATGAGACCGCTGTCGGGCGCGTACTCCTCGAGATAGATTGCAGCGCCGACACCGACGGGGAACGTCGAGAGGGCGATGACGATGAGCATCATCACGGAGCCCACGATAGGCGGGTAGAACCCGGCCTCGGCCGGCGTCCGCGAGTGCGCACTGGTGAGAAAGCTCCAGTCGAGCCAGGGGTCCGGCGGGGCGAAGCCGAACAGGTCGACCAGCAGCGCCCCCAGCACCACCCCGCCGACGAGTATGAGTGGGAAGGTGAGCCCGGCGATGCCCTCGCGACGACGAACCACGCCCTCGACGTAGACGGCGACCGGGAGCAGACAGAACGTGACGAGCAGCACCCACCCCGTCGCACCGATACCGGACACCGGCCCGACGAGCGGGGCGAGCGCCGAGGCGGCGACAGCACCGCCGACGAACGCGAGTCCCGCCTTCCGATTCGCCCGCTCTCTGGCGACGTAGCCGCCGAGGGCGGCGCTAACGGGCACGGTGATCGACAGCATGACCATAATCCACTGGAGGGGGACGACCGGCGTCAGCAGGATAGCCTCGCGGAGACTCAGGAGCCGAAAACCGAACTCGACGGGGAGTCCCAGCGCCGACAGTGCCATGTTGAGCGCCATCGTGACCTCTGCCGGCGGCACGCCGAGTATCGTCACGACCGGGGCGCCGAACAGCACGGCCATCCGCTCGGCCGCGGCCCGCGGTCGGTACCGGGCGTGGGCGACGATGATGCCGGCGGCCACGAGCACCGACACCAGCAGCGCGAACATCTCGACTGCGGTAACCAGTCCGATGTCGAGCACGACGGCGAAGACGGCGGCACCCAGCACGCCCACGACCGGCAGTCCGGTCGTCGCGTACGCGACCTCGCCCGCCGGGTCGTCGCGCCGGTAGTAGAAGAGCGCGGCCGAAACCGACGGGACGACCAGCGTCAGGAAGAAAACCAGATGCCAGCCGGGGTCGGCCGAGAACGGCCGCAGCGCGTCCGCGGAGACGTACAGCAGCAACACGAGCACCGAAACGAGTGCGAAGGAGACGGCCGCCAGACAGGTGGCCTCGAAGGCGACGCCGCGGAGGCGACTGACCTGGCCCGTGTCGCCGGCCCAGTCGACCCCCTGTTCGGGCGTCGCCATCAGTTGTACTCCTCCCGGTACCGCGCGGCGATTCTGTTGCTAGCGAGGTTCATGAGGAACGTGATGACAAACAGCGTCAGCCCGATGGCGAACATGCTCTTGAAGCCGGGGCCGCTGACGTTGTCCGCGGAGTTAATCTGTATCATCGCGGCCGTCATCGGCTGGTTCCCCTGCCAGAGGTTCTGGAGCGGGTTCGCGAAGTCGAAGAGCCGCGACCGGCTCCCCATCGCGACGGCGACGATCATCGTCTCGCCGATGGCCCGCGAGAGCGCGAGGATGAACGACGAGAAGATGCCCGAGACCGCGGCGGGGATGACCACCCCGGTCGAGACCTCGTACTTCGTGGCTCCGATGCCGTACGCGGCCTCCCGCAGCGAGTCCGGGACGGCGCTCATCGCGTCCTCGCTGAGGCTGGAGACCATCGGGATAATCATGATACCGACCATCAACGACGCGCTGAGGACGTTGAACGTGTTCAACGGCAGGCCAAAGATTCGCAGGAACGGCGTCACGTAGACCAGCGCGAAGATACCGTAGACGACCGTCGGAATGCCGGCCAGTATCTCCAGCGCGGGTTTGAGTATGGAGCGTGCCCGCTCGCTGGCGTACTCGCTGAGGTAGACAGCTGCTGCGACACCGATCGGGAGCGCGATGGCCGCTGCGATTATCGTCACGAGCAGCGTCCCGGTCAGGAGTGGCAACACACCGAACTCGTTGCGCGGGAGCAGCCACGTCGTCCCGGTGAAGAACTCGACCGGACTGACCATCGTGAAGAAGTCGATGGCGTCTTTCGCCAGCAGGAAGACGATACCCACGGTTATGAAAATGGAGGTGGCCGCACACGTGAACAACAGATATCGGTACAGTCGCTCACGCGCCTCTCGGCCCGCGGGTCTGGACGTAATTGCGTCGGCGGTCGTATCTGTACTCATAATAAATGCGGAAAGGAGCGCGCTTACTCGCCGTCGGTGCTGGTGCCGCTGGTGTTGTACTCTTCGAGTTTCGAGAGGTTCTCGTCGCGCAGGTCCGTGCTGGACGGGACGTAGCCGATCTCCTGGACCGTGTCAGTCTCGGCGTTCTCGAGGAAGTACTCGACGAAGGCGTACACCTGGTCTTTCTCCTTCAGCGACGACTCCGAGGCGTAGATGAACAGGGGCCGCGCCATCGGGTAGGAGCCGTCCTTGGCGTTGGCCAGGCTCGGCTCGGTGCAGCCACTGCCGCCGTCAACCTGAAGTGCTTTGACGTCGTCGGAGTTGGACTTGTAGTAGGCGTAGCCGAAGTAACCCATCGCGTACTCGTTGTCCTGAATCCCCGCGACGATGGTCTCGTCGTCCTCGGTCGGCTGGTGTCGGGCCGTGTGCTGGTAGTCCTCGCCGACGATGTTCGAGTTGAACCAGTCGTAGGTCCCCGACGTCTCGGCCGGACCGTACAGCACGATCTCCTCGTCGGGCCACTCGTCACGCACGTCGGACCAGTTCTGGGCGCCGCCGTCTCGCCATATCTGGGACATCTCCTCGGGTGTCACGCAGTCGACCCAGTCGGCGTTGTTGTTGACCGCCATGGTCAGCGCGTCGCCGGCGACCTGGAACTCGACGGGCTCGACGTTGTTCGAACCACACTGCTCGACTTCGCTGTCCTTGATGGGACGGGAAGCGCCGTTGATGTCGGACTCGCCGGGACAGAAGAAGTTCTCGAACCCGCCACCGCTCCCGGTGGAGTCAACCGTGACGTTGACCTCGGAGTGTTCCTCCATGAAGCTCTCGGCGAAGGTGTCCGAGATGGGGAAGACGGTACTGCTCCCTTTGACGATAACGTCGCCGGAGAGCCCTTCGGACGACTCCTCACCGCTCGTGTTTTCGGTACACCCGGCCACTGCTCCGGCGCCAGCGACGCCGGTTGCCGCGATAAATTTCCGCCGTGAAATGCTGTCTGAGAGCCGCTGTGGGTCCTGCGTCATCACCAGAAACAGGCGCAAGGAGTATTAAACTCGTTTATAATAGGGGTATAGTAGGGTATGAGGGTACAGTAACAATAGTGAGGGATACGAGCGGTACAGTCCCCTCAATAGTGTACAGACCTCTCCCGATAGCTATTGAGACGGCGCCGGTCGAACGCGGCCTGTGCGTGATGTGCCGAGGACCAACGGCCGTGCTACTTACAGAGGCACTCGTGTCGCTGTGAAGACCGGCCGACAACGAAGGCGTGGACCTCCTGTGCGAGTGCGTACATCGTCTCGGCACGCTCCGCCGCCGCGAGACCGTCCTGATAGTACGTCTTCGCCCGGTGGTTGCGCCACAGGTCAGCGAGGTCGTTCGCTACCGACTCGTCGAAGATACCGGCTGAAGCCGCCTCCCGATACACGCCTGGATGCGTACCGGGCAAGTCTGTCGGCTCGATCGTCCCGCGTTCGAGAAGTCGAAACTCCACCGTACGCTCCATGGCTACAAAGGAAGCCTCGATGACGAGCGTGTAGTAGTCCTGCTCCTGTAGCGCCTCCGCACCCGCGAGTAGCCGACACGCCTTCCGGAGTTGGAGCAGCGCGGCGTCGGACACATTGAGCCCCGTTTCGATGTCGGTCGGACGCCGGTCGAACGCGGCCTGTGCAGTGTCGAGGAGCTGTTCGATACGCGTGCTACTCATCGCTGTACACCGCCTTGCGAATCGCCTGGAGCCGCTCGCTACTGACCACCGTGATACCCTCATCGAATATCTCACGGAGCTTCGAGCCCGCTCGGGTGGCGCTGTCGACGGACTCGACGTACGGCTCGAAGGCGAATCGGTCGCCGTCGAACCGTTCCTCGGAGAGCTCACTCACCACGTCGGTTGTGTGTCGGCGGGCACTCGTTCGGTCGCCGTCGACGACGACGAACAGGTCGATGTCGCTCCGCCTGTCGGCCTTGCCACGGGCGACGCTGCCGAAGACGACGACACCGACGAGGTCGTTGATGTCGTCACTCGCATCGAATGCATCCCGTACGTGCTCGACGAACGCCCGAATCGGGTCGTGGAACTCGGTCTGTTCGATAGCCAGTATCGGGTCGTCCTTCTGCAGGCGCTCGGGATCGATAGAGACGTAGTTGCGCTGTGGCGTCTCACGGACGCGAACGACGCCGAGGCCATCGAGCAGGTCGACAGCCCGCCAGACCGTCGAGCGGGCGGCACCCGTCGCGTCGACGAGTTCGGGAATCGAAAACTCCGTCTCGTGGGCAGCCACCAGAAGATCGAGTATCTCGTCGGCCGCACTGAGGCGGAACACGTCGGTCTCAGTGCCAACGTCGATACAGACCGTAGCCGGCTGTTTCGTTAGCTCGGACACTGTCCGATTATATGCAGCGACATATAATGTAAGTTGCGTTGGCTGCCGTCGAACTACTGGTCGGCACCATAATCTGCGTTCTACACATCTGCCAACAGACGAGTTTTTCACGGGGGACGGTGTACAACGCAACGGTGGCGATGACGAGCAGTTACCCCCGCTGAGCCCCTTGTGACGATAGTTTCAACTGAGCCACCATTCCGAGACCGGACAGCGGCGCCCTCGCCGGGAGACCTACTCGATGGTCGCCATCCCGTCGGTAGAGTGATGTGTCAACTACACTAATTAGACGCTATGCCACACGAAACAGACGTACTCGTCGTCGGTGGCGGCGCCACCGGGACCGGTATCGCCCGTGACCTCGCCCTGCGGGGGGTCGACACGACACTGGTCGAACGGGGCGGCATCGGCAGCGGGACGTCGGGGCGCTCCCACGGGCTGCTCCACAGCGGCGCTCGCTACGCCGAGGCTGACCGGGTGGGCGCCGAGGAGTGCCTCCAGGAGAACGATATCCTCCGGGACATCGCCGGGGCCTGCATCCGCGACACCGGCGGGCTGTTCGTCCAGCTCGAAGGCGACGACCCCGACTACTTCGAGGCGAAGCGGGCGGCCTGCGAGGACATCGGCATTCCGACCGAGACGCTCGACGGCGACGAGGCCCGCGAACTGGTCCCGGACCTCAGCGAGGCGACCGTCCGGGCGATGACCGTCCCCGACGCGGTCATCTATCCCTCGCGGCTCTGTGCGGCCAACGCGGCCGATGCCCGCGACCGGGGCGCGACGATACACACGCACGCGCCCGTCGAAAATATACAGCGCGACGACGGGACCGTCACTGGCGTCGAGGTCGGCGGGAGCGTCGACGACACCGTCGCGGCCGACTACGTCGTCAACGCGACCGGGGCGTGGGCGGGCGAACTGGCCGGGATGGCCGGTCTCGACGTCGAGATGCAACCCAACCGCGGCGTGATGGTATCCGTCGAGTACGACGGCCTCGACCCGGTGTTGAACCGCTGTCGGGACCCGGACGACGGCGATATCGTCGTCCCCCACGGCGGCGAGGTGGTGCTGGGGACGACGAGCATCGATGTCGACGACCCCGACGACTACGAGACTGACCGGACCGAGGTCGAGCGGACGCGAAGCGAGTGCGGGGCCATGCTGCCGCCGGTGGAAGACGCGCCCGAAATCCGGACCTGGTGGGGGGTTCGGCCGCTGTACGCGCCCGACGAGCAGGCCCGGGGCGGCCGCGGCATCTCGCGTGGCTTCTTCCTGCTGGACCACGCCGAGGACGGCGTCGAGAACATGGCGAGCATCGTCGGCGGGAAGCTGACCACCTACCGACAGATGGCGGCGGCGGCGGCCGACCTCGCCTGTGTGCGGCTGGGCGTCGACGCCGAGTCCACGACCGCCGACGAGCGGCTCCCCCACGTTGAGGACCCCGAGCGGTTGGACGCGGTCGTCGCCGAGTTCGACGGCCAGGGACCGACCGACGAGGACATCGTCGGCGCCGGGTGAGTACGACGAGCCCCGCCCGATACCGGCGAGGGCTGGACTACGCGTCGGGGAGCGCCTTCGACACCGAGCGCGGGACGCATCTACGACACCGACGGGCAGGGGGCGCGAGCGCCGGTCCACCCGAGCGCTTATCAGCCGTCCCGCTGAGCGCCCGGGTAGATGGTGGAACTCTGGCGGCTGACGCGGAACCGCTACGGACGGGCCTGCTACGACCGGCTCCAAGCGATGGGTGTGACCGCCACGGTCATGACCGAGTACGTCGCCGCACTCTCCGGCGAACCGGGGGCGGCCGACGGCGGGTCGCCGACCGTCGAAGCGTGCGACCCCGACCGGGTGACACCGCTCGACGCCCCGACCGACGACCTGGTCGACGGAGAGGCGGTACTCGCCGCGTTCGACGGGGCGACGCCGCTTGGCTACCTGTTCTACTCCGTCGACGCGACCCACCACATCCACCCGCTCGAACGTGACCTCGAATTCGAGGGGGCGTATCTCCGGCGGGTGTACGTCGCCCCGGAACACCGACAGCGGGGCGTCGCGTCGGCGCTCGTCGCCGCGGCCTGCGAGCGCGCCCGGCAGCAGGATGCCCGGCGGGCGACCGCGCTGGTCGCCAGGGACAACGTCCCCTCCAGGGCGCTGTTCGAGGCCCACGGCTTCGAGGCGGTCCGCGACCGGCGATACGTCCGTGTCGGTCCGTTTGCATACCGCTCGCAACCCGCATAGAGCGGACAGTAGATATATAGATATCTCCTAAGTAAATATTTCTCAGAGTGGTTTTATAGTTGAGGGGTACGGAGCATCGGACACGCCGATGTCAGGGGAACTGCGAGAGGCGATCCGCGGCGCGAGAGAGCGAGTCGAAGCCACTGACCGGGTCGTCGTCGAGCGCGGCGAGCGGACGAACGTGGTGGCACAGCTTACCGGTGCGGACTACATCAGCCTCGCTGCGCTGTTCGTGGGGTGGGCCAGCGCGCTCCTGTTCCTGCGGGGGGAGCCCAACCTGGCGCTGCTGGCGATGTTCGGGGCGTTCGGGCTGGACAAGGCGGACGGCTGGTACGCCCGCCGGGCCGGCGTCTCCTCGCCGTTCGGCCGGCGCGTCGACTCCTTCATCGACATCTTCGCCTACCTCGTCCCCGGCGCGTTGCTCTACCACGTGGCGATGGCCCCCAACGACCTCGCGAGCCTCGTCGTCGGCTTCCTGGTGCTCGCCTTCGGCGGGCTCAGACTGATTCGCCACAGCAGCGAGGGCTTTGGCTCCGACGAGGGGACGAGCTACTACCACGGGACGACCGTGGTCCACACGAACTTCGTCGTCGTCGCCAACTACTTCCTGCTCTCGCTTGTCGGCCCGTGGAACGGCTGGCTGGCGGGACTGCTCGTCTGTGCCGTCTGCCCGCTGATGGTTTCGGACTACAAGGCCTACAAGACGACGGCCAGCCACGTCCTGGCCGGCCTCGGCGCGGCGTCGGCCGCCGGCCTCGCGGTGGCGCTGGAGTGGGGGCTCCTGTGAGCCGGACCGTCACCGTCGACACGCACCTCCACACGGTCGCCTCCTACGACAGCGAGATGTTGCCCGAGCAGCTGCTGCGCCGGGCCGAAGCGGTGGGGCTCGACGGCGTCGTCGTCACCGACCACGACACGGTCGAGGGCGCCCACGTCGTCGCCGACCTCGCGGCCGACTCGCCGGTGACCGCCATCGTCGGCTGCGAGGTGTCGACCGCCGATGGCCACCTGCTCGCTATCGGGGTCGAGGAGGCGCCGGCCTCGGACGAACCGCTGGCGGCCACGGCCGAGCGAATCCGAAAACGGGGCGGCGTCGCGGTCGTCCCGCACCCGTTCCAGCGCTCCCGCCACGGGGCGAGCGCGGACGCCATCGACGGCGTCGACGGCATCGAGGTGTACAACGCGCTCACGCTGGTCAACCTCCGCAACGAGCAGGCGACGCGGTACGCCCGGGCGGCGGACTATCCGGCCTTCGGCGGGAGCGACGCCCACCGCCCCGGCGGCATCGGGCTGGCGGCGACGGAGGTCGAGCTTCCGACGGGGTCGGGCTGTACCGCCGACGCCGTTCTCGACGCGCTCCGGGCTGGCCGAACGGCCGCCGTCGGCCGGCGCACCTCCACGTGGCAGTACGTCACGCGACTGGTCGCCACCGCCCGGTACAACGCCTCCTCGCCGCTGTGACCAGCCACGGATGACCGACGGCGATAGGGAGCGGACGGTCGTCTTCGACTCCGCGGCCGCCCGCCGCGGCGCGCTCCTCCGGGCCGGCGCGCTCGCGGTCGGTGTCCTCCTCGCGGCCGCCGCCGTCCACGCCGTCGTGCCGGTGGCGGACCCGGCGTGGGTCCGGACCCGCGTCGCCGCGCTCGGCCGGCTCGCCCCGCTGGCGTTCGTCGCCCTCCAGGCGGCACAGGTCATTTTGGCCCCTGTCCCCGGACAGCTACTGGGCGGCGTCGGGGGCTACCTGTTTGGCACAGCCCACGGGACCCTCTACAGCATGACCGGCGTCCTGCTGGGCAGCGCCGCCGTCTTCGTCGCGGCCCGGTCGTACGGTCGCCCCTACGTCGAGCGGGTGGTCGACGCCGACGCGCTCGACCGCTGGGACGACCTGGTCGGGCGGACCGGGGTCGCGGGTCTGTTCGTCCTCTTTCTGTTCCCGACCTTCCCCGACGACCTGCTCTGTTTCGTCGCCGGCCTCACCGACATCCGCCTGCGGACCTTCCTCGCCGTCGTCCTCGTCGGCCGAACGCCGTCGTTTCTCGCCGTGGCCTACGCCGGCGGCGAGCTATCGAGCGGACAGCTCCTGCCCGCGGGGGCCGCCCTCGCGCTGCTCGGCGTCGCCACAGCGGCCGTCTACGCGCTCAGGGACCGACTCGGGCTCGCCGACAGCGGCTAGGGTGAGGGCGCTGCCGGTTGTTTATATCTATCGAGCCGTACGTAGTACTCGATAGCCGAATGATGGCCCTGACCCACGGCGCCGCGAGCGTGGCGCTGGTCGCGCTCGCCACGCCGATTTTGGGCGACTACGCCGGTCCGCCGCTGCTGCTGGCGGCGCTGGTCGGCGGACTGGCCCCCGACGTGGACCTGCTGGCCGACCACCGGAAGAGCCTCCACTACCCCGTGGGCTACAGCGTCTTCGCGCTCGGCGCGCTGGGCGGCCTGCTCGCGACCGGCGCGGCGCCGCTCGCGCTCGCCGCCGTCGCCGTCGGGGCGGCGGCGCTCCACGCGTGGTCGGACGCCCTCGCCGGCAGCGTCGAGGCCGAACCCTGGAACCCGACCACCGAGCGGGCGGTGTACAACCACGCCCTCGGTCGCTGGCACCGGCCCCGCCGGTACGTCCGCTACTCGGGCGCGCCGGAGGACGGCCTGCTCGCGCTCGCGGCCGCCGGGGTCGCTATCGCGTCGCCCGCGACCGGGCCGACCGCCGAGGCCGGGCTCTGGTGGCTCGCCGCCGTCGCCGCCGGCTACGCCCTCACGCGGCGACGGCTGGCGGGCCTCCCGGGCAGCGTCGCCTCGCTGCTCCCGCCGCGGCTGGTCGGGGCGCTCCCGTCGGTCCGCGTCGACGAGACCGACAGCGGCGCGACGACGCTGTCTATCCGATTCAGGCCCTGAACCCGCCCGCTTCGGGTGGAGAACCGCCGGACGCGGACGCGGTCCCGGTCCGCTTTCACGGTGACGAAACCGCCCCCAGTTCCCTATTGAGCCGTCCGAACCGGACCGGAGTAGAAAATAATGGCATGGGAGGAACGATTATATGCGCCCATCATAGTGCACTACACAGATACATACTACTATGATACGGATTGAGCACAGCGACGTGCGAACGGTCCCCTCGTTCGAGGGGATTCAGGTGGAAGACGACGAGTGGCGCCTCGACCCCGAGAAGTACCGGGCGTTCACCGAGTCGGTCACCGGTATCGCGCTGACCGAGGAGCTCTCCGCGGCGGACTGTTATCGCATCGGCAACCTGCTGGAGGCGTTCGTCGCCGAGCGAAAGCGCGACGGCGAGTGGAACGACTCGCTGGTCGAGCGGTATCCGGATATCGACTCGCTCGAAGAGATAGTCACCCTGGCCCAGTTTCTCCGGACCTGCCACGACCAGTGTCCGGACGCCCGGGCCCGCTGTAACTAAAACGGCGCGTCCGGCCCCTCGTCGGCGTTCTCGCCCTCCCCGCTGTCGGCGCGCGTCGTGTCTGCGCCCGCCCCGCTGTCGGCGCGCGTCGTGTTTGCGTCCGCCCCGTTATTACCGTCGTCGAACGGTCCGTCCCAGCCCGACAGCCCGGGCTCGAAGCTCTCGACGCGGCCGGTAAAGCCCTCGTACGACGCGATGAGCCGGGCGGCCTGGACGCTTGACTTCCCCTTCGGACAGACCGTGACGACCCGCTCCACGTCGTCGAACCGCTCGACGCTGTCGACCAGTGAGCCGAGCGGGACGTTCTCGCTCCCGGGGATGTGGCCCCGTCGGAACGCCGCCGGCGAGCGGATGTCGATTATCCGCGCGTCGTCGGCGTCGAGCAACTCCCGCATCTCCTCGGTCCCGATTTCGCCGTCCATGTTCGTTCGTGGCCGTCGAGCGGTAAATCCGCTCCGGAGTGGACCAGCGCCCGGTAGCCGACAGCGGACGGGTCAGATGAGTCCCTCGGCCTGTGCGAGCAGGACGCCCTCGATGGTGGCGTCGTTGGCCGGCTCGCGCCTGGCGACGGCCAGCGCGTCGTCGATGGGGACCGTCGTCACCGAGAGGAACTCGTTGTCGTCCAGCTCCTGTTCGGTCGGCGTGAGCCCCTCGGCGAAGACGATGGCCCGCCGGTGGCGCATGACGCCGGTCGCACAGTCGAACGACTCCAGCAGCGAGACGCCCGCCGGCTCGAAGCCGGTTTCCTCGCGGAGCTCCCTGGCGCCGGCGGTCGTGTAGGACTCCCCGTCCTCGACGATGCCGGCGGGGAGTTCGAGACACTGCTGGCGGACGGTCGGGCGGTACTGGTCGACGAAGACCAGCTCGTCGCCGGTGCGGGCGACGACGACGACGGCGTCGGGCAGGTCGGCCCAGTAGTACTTCTTCTCGGAGCCGTCGGGCTGGCGCACGCGGTCGTAGCCGCCGGTGTACCAGCCGGTCTCGTACTCGGCCGCCGATTCGAGAACGGGCCACTCGTGGGTCGGGTCGCGGCTCATGGGCTCTGTGTTACCGCCAGCCGGTAAACGGTTCCGTCGCTGCGCACGCGGACCGCGTCGCCGTCGGCGGCCCCGGGGTACTGCTGGACGAGGGAGTCGTACTCGTCGAAGGGCGAGTGGGTGAACGCGCCCTTGAAGCCGACGGGGCCCCGGTAGTAGGCGCTCGACCGGCCCGCGCTGTCGGCCGTCGCGTTGGCCAGCGCCTCGGTCGCGTAGGGGTAGCGCCGGTCCGAGATGTTGGCGGCGTCGACGGCGCTGGAATCGTTCGTAGCAGTTGCGGTGCCGTCCGGCGTGGCAGCCCCACCGCCGGCGCCCGTCGCGTTCGCCGCGGTGTCGTTGCCGACCGGCGTCGCGGTCATGTAGTAGGGGTCGCCGCTCTTGAGAAAGCCCGGGAGCGCACCCAGCGCCAGCAACAGGACGGCGACGGCGCCCATCGCCAGCAGGAAGTTCCGGGTGACCCGGCGCATCAGACGACCTCGCTGTAGATGCGCCCGAAGGCCTGCCGCCGGAGGGTGCCGACGGCGGCCTCGCGCTCGGACTGGTAGGTCGCCGCGACGGCCTCGTCGGCGAAGTCGGGCGCGTGCCAGACGACGTTGTCGACGTTCTCCGACCCGATCACCTCGACGGCGTGGTCGGCGTCGGCCCGCCACGCCTCGAACTCCTCGCGGCTGCCGACCGTGACCGAAAGCGACTCGGCGAAGAGCACGTCGCGGGCCGTCTCGACGACCTCGCCGGTGACCCGCTCCCGGTACTCGTCGGCGTCGAGCCCCATCGCCTTCGCGACTTCCTTGACGACGACCTGTGCGGTCGAGCCAAGCGACTCGTAGCGGTCACGCGCCGCGGCGGCTGTCGTCGGCGAGAACTGCCCCTCGGTCTCCATGCCGGGGCGTAGGCGCTCGCGGGATTACTCGGTTTCGTCTTCGGCGTCGTCGCCGTCCGTCTCCGCCGGTGCCCCGGCGTCGTCCAGCATCTCCTTTGTCAGTTCGCGGGCCTCCTCCAGCACCGCGGCGTCGTCGTCGCTCATCGACCGGTCGCGGTGGCTGTCGGCGCCCGGCGGCAGGTCGTCGGCGTGGTCGTGGTCCGCCACGCCGCTCTCCTCGAACACCTGCGGGAACTCCCGCTCGTCGGCGTGGTCGACCACCCGCTCGGCCAACTCCATCTCGCCGAGCTGGCCCCACTCGGTGACGTGGTCGTCCAGCCACGTCTCGTGGTCGCCGCCGCCGGTCAGCGCGGTGAACGCGAGGTGGTTCGCGAGGTGCGTGGCGTCGGCCTGTGGGTCGTCACAGACCGGGCAGGCGTATCCCATGCTACCGGACCCCAGGCGCCCGAGCCGTATAATCAGGTCGAATTCGATAGCAGCCGGACCATCACCAGGGCGTCCTCGCCGTTGCTGTAGTAGTTCGGGATGGTCCGGCGGTGTTCGAAGCCGAACTGGCGATAGAGGCGGAGCGCGCCCTCGTTGTCGGCCCGCACTTCCAGCTTGACTGACGCCACGCCGACCGACGAGAGCAGTTCGAGCGCCCGCCGCAGGAGCGCCGTCGCCACGCCCTCGCGCCGACAGTCGTCACGGACAGCCAGGTCCTTGACGTGGCCCAGCGGCGTCCCGTGGTTCGGCACCGTGTCGGCGATGACGTAGCCGGCGACCCGAGCGTCGTCGGCGTCGGTCTCGGCGACGAGAAAGCCCGCCTCCCCCAGATAGCTCTCCAGCGCCGAGAACGGCCAGGGCTGTGGAAACACCGACTGCTCGATGCGGTGTACCCCCAGCAGGTCCGCCCGTTCGGCCGTGCGAATCCGGATGTCGGAGGGGGTCTCGGGCCCGTCCGACGACACCGTCGTCACGAGCGGTGGTATGTGTCGCCGGCACATATGTGTTATCGCCGTGGGGCGATACGACCCGGCCAATCGGCCGGAACCTTCTTTACTACCACTGTCGAAAGTCCGGGCGCACCCGTTTTGGGTGCCACCACCCCCCACCCCCACCCCTTTCGCGGACCGTTCGAGTTACCACCTGAGCCACAGCGTCGCCCGTCGCACGGACGGCCCACGCCGCCGCTCACTCCCAGACGAACCGCCCGTCTTCCTGTACCGTCTCGCCGTCGACCTCCAGCAGCGACCCCTCCCCCATCGTCGTGATGAGGTCCTCGTGGACCGCGCTGTCGTTGCCCGCCTCGCCCGCCGGCAGGCAGGCGTCGTAGGCCCGGCCCAGCGCGAGGTGGACGGTCCCGCCCATCTTCTCGTCGAAGAGGATGTTGTCGGTGACGCGGTCGACGCCGCGGTTCATCCCGATGCCGAGTTCGCCCAGCCGGCGCGAGCCGCCGTCGGTCTCCAGGACCTCCTCGACGACGTCGGCGCCCTGCTCGGCCTCGAAGTCGACCACGACGCCGTCCTTGAAGGTCAGCTTCACGTCCCGGACCCGGCGGCCCTGTATCGTCATCGGCACGTCGAAGGTGACGACGCCGGCGGTGTCGGCGGGCGCGGTGAAGACCTCCCCCGACGGGAGGTTATGCGAGTCGTAGGCGACGCTGGCCGCGGAGTTGACCGCGGTTCGTCCGCCGATATCGAGCGTGAGGTCCGTCCCCGCCGAGCGGATGCGGACCGTCTCGCCCGCGTCGAGGATGTCCTTCAGTCGGGCTTGCTCGTCGGCCAGCGCTTCCCAGTCGCGCAGGGTCGCGTCGTAGACGAACTCCTGATACGCCTCGTAGGACATCCCGGCCTGCTGAGCCATCGCCCGCGTCGGATGTTGCGTGGAGACCCAGTCGGTGTCGAGGCGGGCCTCCCGGATGTCCTGTCGGGCCTTCGAGTGGGCCCGGCGAACGTCGCCGGGCACGTCGGCGCTCCCGGCGGTGTTGTTCGACCCCTTCAGAATCAGAACGCTGTCGGCGCGTTCGTACAGCGCCAGTTCGTAGGCCGGGTCGCGCTCGAACTCGCCGTCGTGAGCGGTGAGGTAGGCCCGCTGGAGCTCCGGCGAGCGGTACGTCGACAGCAGGTTCGCGTCTTTCTCGCCCAGTTGCTCGGCCACGGCGACGCCCAGCTCGTGGGCGCCCTCGCCGACCTCGACGACGACGTCGTCGCCGGCCTCGATGCGGGCGCTCCACTCGACGAGCGTGCTGGCGTGGTCGCGTACGCGGTCGTCCATGTGGGACCGAGCGGTCGCGGGCCCGAAAGCGTACCGCTCCGATTTACGCTTCGATGTCGACCGGGGTGGTCCCGAACGCGCCCTCGTCCGCCTCGGGGTCGTACTCCTCGATGGCCGTCCGGACGAGTTCGAAGACGCCGCCCTGGCTCCACCGGGCGGTGTTCAGGTGGAGGTCGTACAGCTCCAGGTCATCCACGTCTATCTCGTAGTACGACTCGTAGCGCCCGGCCTCGCCGACCTCGCGGACGCCCATCTCGGCGGCGGTCTCCTCGCGGTCCCTGATGCGGTCCATCCGCACGTCTTCGGGGGCGTCGAGGTAGATACGCAGGTCCGCGCGGTCGCCGGCCAGCCAGCCGGCCAGGCGCGATTCGAGGATGAAGGGTTTGTTCGCCGTCCCCCACTGCTCGGCGATGCTCCGGAGCCGCTGGTCCAGGGCCCGGTCTATCTCGTCGGACTCCTGTGCTTCCGCGCTCAGCTGGGTGATAGTCATGTCCCGCTCCTCGGCGATGTCCCGGAAGATGTCGCCGCCGGCGACGTACGGGCAGTCCATCGCCTCTGCGAGGCGGGTACACAGCGTCGACGCGCCACAGCCGGGCGGGCCCGACACGGTGATGAACAGGTTCGTGTCTATCAGCGGTGTCCCGTAGCCTTGTTCGCTCATGGGCGCTCCATCGACGTGTACAGTGAAAGAAGACGCGGTTTCGGAGCCGAATCGCAACCCCTACCTGCCCGGTCGCTGAGTCCCCGGTATGGAACTCGGCGTCATCGGACTCGGACGGATGGGGCGTATCGTCGTCGACCGCGCGCTCGGGGCGGGACACGACGTGGTCGTCTTCGATATCGACGAACAATCCGTGGCGGACGCGGCCGACGCCGGCGCGCGCCCGGCCGACTCTATCCCGGACCTCGCCGAGTCGCTGTCGGGCGACAAGCGCATCTGGCTGATGGTGCCGGCGGGCGACCCCGTCGACGCGGCGCTGGACGAGCTCGACCCCTACGTCGACCGCAACGACATCGTCGTCGACGGCGGCAACTCCCACTTCGAGGACTCGATTCGGCGGGCGGCGAAGACCGAGGCGGCGTATCTCGACTGTGGCACCTCCGGCGGCCCCGCCGGCGCGGAACTGGGCTTCTCGCTGATGGTCGGCGGCAAGCAGTGGGCTTACGACGAGCTCGTTCCCGTCTTCGACGCCGTCGCCACCGGACCGGACGGCCACGACCGCATGGGGCCGTCCGGGTCGGGCCACTACGTGAAGATGGTCCACAACGGCGTCGAGTACGCGCTGATGCAGACCTACGGCGAGGGGTTCGAACTGCTGGCCAACGGCCGCTACGACCTCGACCTCGAAGCGGTCGCGAACACCTGGAACAACGGCGCGGTCATCCGCTCGTGGCTGCTGGAGCTGTGCGAGGAGGCGTTCCGCGAGGAGGGCAACGACCTCGGCGACGTGGCCGACCGCGTCGAGGGCGGTTCGACGGGCACCTGGACCGTCCAGGAGGCGCTCGAACAGGAGGTTCCGGTGCCGCTCATCTACCAGGCGCTGGGCGAGCGCTTCGGCTCGCGGGCCGACGACGGCCGCTTCTCCCGCCGGCTGGCCAGCCGGCTTCGGTACGGGTTCGGGCGCCACGAGGTCCCGCGTCGGGAGTGAGCACTCCGGATGCGGTTGTGAACGCCGACGGTCGCCCGGCGCAAGTGGCACAGACGCCGGACCCACACCGGTCTCGGGACAGTGTGGCGACCGAAAAAACAACAGCTAATTAAATCAGTACTCCAAAGCCACCGGTATGGTATCATTCGTAGGCGTCCTTTCCGGGCTCTCGCTTACCCTCATCGTCGTAGCCCTACACTACGCGAAGGGGACCGGCTGGGAGGCTTCGGAGGACATCTCGCAGGAGGTCCTCGAACAGCGCGCCGCGACGGTGCCGGAGACCGACTTCCCGGAGCCGTACAACCGTTCCATCGGCGGCGGCGGCGCGGCGGCCATCCCGGCCGGCGAGGCCGAGGGCGAACTCGGCGAGGCCGAGGAAGCGGAGGAAGACGCCGGCTTCGACCCGGACGACATCGCCGAGGACGAGGTCGAGTACTACGAAATCGAGTTCGCGAAGGAGGGCGAGACCATCGAGGTCGCCAGCAACGAGAACCTGCTGGAGGCCGGCGAGGACGAGGGCTGGGACCTCCCCTACGCCTGCCGCGAGGGCCAGTGTATCTCCTGTGCCGGGCAGATATCCGACGGGCCGGCGGAGGAGTACGTCCGCCACAGCAACAACGACTCCCTGATGGACGACGACATGGAGGAGGGCTACTGCCTGACCTGTGTGGCCTACCCCACCCAGGAGTTCACGCTCGAAACCAGCGAGTCGCCGTAACTGCGGGCCGCTCTTGGGGGACTGCAGCGACAGTCTACCCGGCGGCTTCGCCGAAGCGATACCCGGATAGCCGGCGTTCGCGCGACTTTGCCACAATCTGCCGGAGGATACTGACACCGAATAGCGACTGCGCTGTGCCAGCGCCCGGGCGGTGTACAAGAGTGTGCATCAGCAAGTTCATACTGTATTAATTGTTTTTGAAAAACATATATTAGGGGTGTCAGCGAAGGGAGAAACAACGAGTACATGACCGCTCCAGAGAACCAAGCGGCCTGGTTAGACTGTTTCGCCGGCGAGCCCGACATCGACTATCCGCCCCCCGACGACCTGTTCAGGGCGCTGGCCAACCGCAAGCGCCGACGGCTGCTGGCGGCGCTCCCGGCCGAATCGACGACAACGCTCGACGAACTCACGGACATCATCCTCGGCTGGTACGACGCCGGCGACGGTCCCGCCGACGCCGACGAGCGGGCGAAAGTCAGAATCGAACTCGTCCACGCGCATCTCCCGCTGCTCGCCGACGCCGGGCTGGTCACCCGCGAGGACGGGGGGATAACGCGTCCCGCGTATTCGGAACCGGTCGAGAAACTGGTGGCGTTCGCCGACGAGTACGACGCGGTGGTGGAACCCGAGTCCCGTTGTTGAGCTTCGGGCGGACCCAGCCGGTTGTGTCGAACTCCCACACCGTTGGCCTGCCGAACGACTTATACCGGCGTCGGATAATCACGGGATATGCCCCAGCGAATATCACAGTCGGCCGACCCGGTCGCGGCGGCGGGCGAGCGGGCGCTCGTCGTCGGTGGCGACCGGCCAATCCGCATCTCGGCGGGCCACCGGCTCATGCACCACGACGGGAAGTGCTCGCGCCCGCACGGCCACAACTACGAGGTCACCGTTCGTGTGACGGGCGAACTCACCGACGAGGGGTGGGTCGTCGACAAGGGCGACGTGACGACCGTCATCGACGAGTGGGACCACCGGTTCCTGGTCGAACGGGGTGACCCGCTGGTCGAGGCCTTCGAGGCGAGCGGCGACGGCGACGCCCTGGTGGTGCTCGACCACCCGCCGACGGCGGAGGTGATGGCCGCCATCCTCGAAGAGCGGCTGACGGCCCGGCTCCCCGACACTGTCTCCGATGTGCGCGTGACGGTGCGGGAGACGAGCGAGCTCTGTACCCGCTGATGCCGGTCGCCAGCGACACCGACGGGCTGGACGGAACCGCCGACCGGGACAGCGAGTCGGCCGACGGGGACCTCCCCGTCAACGAGCTGTTCTGCTCGCTGCAGGGCGAGGGGCGGCTGTCGGGCGTCCCGAGCGTCTTCGTCCGCACGAGCGGCTGTAACCTCCGCTGTTGGTTCTGTGACTCCTATCACACCTCCTGGGAACCGACCGGCGAGTGGTACGGCGTCGCGGACCTCGTCGCCGCGGTCGGCGAGTACGACGCCGACCACGTCGTCCTGACCGGGGGCGAACCGCTGGTCCACGAGTCGAGCGTCGACCTGCTGGAGGAACTGGCCGCCCGGGGCTACCACACCACCGTCGAGACCAACGGGACCATCTATCGGGACGCCCCCATCGACCTGGCGAGCGTGAGCCCGAAACTCGACTCCAGCACGCCGACGCCCGACCGCGACCCGAAAGGCGACGGCGAGTGGGCCGACCGCCACGCGGACCGGCGGCTGGACGTGGAGACGCTCGCGAGGTTCGTCGAGGCGTACGACACGCAACTGAAGTTCGTCGTCACCGGGCCTGAGGACATGGCCGAAATCGAGGGGCTGGTCGGTCGCGTCCGTCGCGCGGCCGACGTGCCGGTGCCTGACAGCGCCGTCCTGCTGATGCCCGAAGGGCGGACCCGCGAGCAACTGGACGAGACCCGCCGCGTCGTCGCTGACCTGGCCCTGGAGCACGGCTACCGGTACACGCCGCGGCTCCACGTGGACCTCTGGAACGACGCGCCGGGCACCTGACTACCCTTTGCTACCGCTACGATGACAACCAACGACACCCGCGCTGTCGTGCTCGCCTCGGGCGGCATGGACAGCGCCACGGCGGCGTACGAGGCACAGGCACGCGGCTACGAGGAGCTGTATCTCCTGCATACGAGCTACGGCCAGAACACCGAACAGCGCGAGTTCGAGTGCGCCCGCGCCCTGGCCGACCACGTCGACGCGGCCGACTTCTGTCACGTCGAGACGAGCCACCTCCAGCGGATAGGGGGGTCGTCGCTCACCGACGACGGGATGGACGTCGCCGAGGCCGACACCGACAGCGACGAGATACCCAGCTCCTACGTCCCCTTCCGGAACGCGAACCTGCTGTCGATGGCGGTGTCCTACGCCGAGGCCAGCGACTGCGGCGCGGTCTTCATCGGCGCCCACAGCGAGGACTTCTCGGGCTATCCCGACTGCCGACCCGCCTTCTTCGAGGCCTTCCAGCAGGTCGTCGACGTGGGGACGAAACCGGAGACGGACATCGAACTGGTCGCGCCCTTCGTCGAGTGGTCCAAGACCGACATCGCCGAGCGGGGCCTGGAACTGGGTGTCCCCTACGCCGACACGTGGAGCTGCTACCGCAGCGACGAGCCCGCGTGTGGCACCTGCGATGCCTGCGCGTTCCGGCTGCAGGCGTTCCAGGCGCTCGGGGAGCGCGACCCCATCGAGTACGAGCGGCGGCCGGACTACTGAACGCCGTCGTCGCGGGCGAGTCCCTCGATGATGTACTCGCCCGCGGACCGGCAGGTGGCCAGGGGAACGTCGTGGACGTCACAGATACGCACCAGGGCGCCGATGTCGGGCTCGTGTGGCTGGGCCGTCATCGGGTCCTGGAGGAAGACGACGCCGTCTACCTCCCCCTCGACGACCTCCGCACCGATCTGGGTGTCCCCGCCGATGGGGCCGCTCTCCTTGCGTTCGATGTCCAGGCCCGTCTCGGTCGCGATGCGCTGGCCTGTCGTCCCCGTCGCGACCAGGTCGAACGTCGCGAGCACGTCCTCGTACTCCTCGACGAGGTCTATCATCGTCGGCTTCTCGTCGTCGTGGGCGATGAGCGCGACTCGTGTCACGTTTGACGGGTCACCGCGTGGCGATATAGGCGTGCTGGATTATGCCACCGTCACGTCGCCGCCAGCGGTCACGGTGACCTCCCTGCCCTCGATGTCGAAGGTAACGGTGTCGTCGTCGCCGTCGCCGACGACCGCTCGCAGCTTCGCCGCGTCGACGTACGACCCGATGTAGTCGATGTCGTCCTCCGTGAGGTCGGTCGCGTCGAACAGCGCCTCGGTGATGACGGCCTCGGCCGGCTCGGGGCTGACCCACTCGTCGCTGTCGTGACCCCGTATCATGTACACTGTCCCGTTCTCCGAGTTCATGTACTGGACTACACACCACACTCACATAATTGGAGACGAGCGGATTCACAGCGTGAAACAGCCCGTGAGGGGCGCGGCGGCTGGTGACCCCCGCTCCGACGACAACCTCTCTCCGGTCAGTGCTGGCGCGAGCCGATGGAGGGACGGGCGGGCGCGGCGAGCGTGTTCGCGACGAGCGTCTGTGTGCCCCGCCGGAGTCGCTCGGAGGCGGCCTGGCTGGAGATGTCAAGCTGCGCGGCGAGGTCCGACAGCGAGGCGTTGCGCGGGACGGTGTAGTAGCCCCGTTCCAGCGCGAGCAACAGGACCTCCCGCTGTGGGTCGGTCACGCCGAACTGCGTCGACGCCTCGTCCTCGTCCTCGCGCATCCGCTTTACTTCCACGTCGAAGCCGTCGGCGACGAGGTCCTCGCGGAACGTGAGCAGGGAGCTCCGGTCGGGGAACCGGGCCTGGACGACCCACTCGCCGTCGACCAGGTCCGCCCGGACCAACATCCCGTCGGCCGTGAGGAGACCGCGGCTCATGGCGTCCAGCGGCTCGTCGGCCGTCGTGATAACGTACCAGTGACCCTCTGCTTCCGGCCCCAGATGCGACGTCGGGCCGGCGGTGTCGTCGCCGGCCAGCGCCGCGTCGACGGTGTCGCGGTCGGCCACATCGACCCAGACCGACGCCCGGCAGCCGCCGTCGATGCGGTGGAGGCGCTGTATCGAGACGGCGCCGTCGGGTAGTCGACCCGCGGCCGCTCGAAGGAACCCTGTCTCTATGTGAAATGTGACTATCACGTAACAGATTGCGACTGCGACTTATATAAAACTCTGGCAAACGGCGACGGCCGAACCGGCCGTGTGGGGCGAGCCGAAACGGGTTATGTCAGAGGCACCAATCGCCCGACTCCGCCGCCACCAGTCGATTATACTCGTCGATAGTACTTAAATTAGCGGCCCGGGGTGGCACCCAGTCACACGGCGGAGCGGGCGGGAGACGGGCGCACAGCCGCGCTGGTCGTCCTTCCTCGCTCACTCCTCGATATTTTCCCCCTGATAGCTCCCCTCGTAGGTCTCTTCGTGGGCCGCTTCGGCGAGGACTAGCTGGGCGATGCGCGCGCCGGCTTCGAGCTCGATGGGGTGGTGGACCTGCAGCAGTCCCTCGCCGCGGCCCTCGTAGCCCGCGTCCCAGACGGCGGTGTTCAGCATACAGGAGTTACGCAGCAGCGACGACCGGGGGTAGAGAAAGCCGACGTGCCCGTCGGGGATGACCACGCGGTCGCCGTACTCGACGACGTAGCCGCCGGTATCGAGGGCGTAGACGCCGTCCTCGGGCTCGATTTCACGCCGGCTCCCGACCGTTTTCCCCTCCCGGCCGACGCGGCCGGGCTCGACCTGTTCGTACACCGCGCCCAGCGTCAGGTCGACGCCGTTTGGCTGTATCTGTGCGTCAGTGAGGTCGTCGAGCCTGTCCGCGACGAACCGTCCGCTCTCGAACATACCGTCGCTGACACCGCAACGGCGAAAACGCTACCGTTCGACATCCGGAAACCACCGCCGGGGGTTGTCGGATGATGAAAAATAGGGAGGGATACGCGGGATTTATACCGGCGCGCCGTCGATTGGCGGACGTTATGGGACAGACGCTCACGGAAAAGATTCTCGACGACCATCTCGTCGAAGGGGAACTCACCCCCGGAGAGGAGATCGGTATCGAAATCGACCAGGTGCTGACACAGGACACGACGGGAACGCTCGTCTGGCTGCAGTTCGAGGCCCTCGGCCTCGAAGAGGTCCAGACCGAGCTGGCCGCCCAGTACTGTGACCACCAGACCTACCAGTTCGACTTCAAGAACACGGACGACCACCGATTCCTGCGCTCGGCCGCCGGTACCTTCGGTGCGCACTTCTCGCGGCCCGGCAACGGTATCTGTCACAACGTCCACAAGGAGAACTTCGCCGCGCCCGGCAAGACGATGCTCGGCTCGGACTCCCACACGCCGACGCCCGGTGGCCTGGGCGAACTCGCCATCGGCTCCGGTGGCCTCGACGTGGCCGTCGCCATGGGTGGCGGCGCCTACTACATCGAGATGCCCGAGGTCGTCAACGTCCGACTCGAAGGCGAGCTGCCCGAGTGGGCCACCGCCAAGGACGTCATCCTAGAGCTGCTCCGTCGCCTCTCGGTCAAGGGCGGCGTCGGCAAGGTGCTCGAATACACCGGCCCCGGCGTCGAGACCCTCTCGGTGCCCGAGCGGACCACCATCACCAACATGGGGACTGAACTCGGCGCGACCTCCTCGATCTTCCCGACCGACGAGAACACGAAGGACTACCTCGAACGGCTCGGCCGCGAGGACGTCCACGTCGACATCGGTCCGGACGAGGACGCCGAGTACGCCGACGAGATCGTCGTCGACCTCTCGGAGCTCGAACCCCTCATCGCCAAGCCCTCCATGCCGGACAACGTCGTCCCGGTCAGCGAGGTCGCCGGTGAGGACGTCGACCAGGTGATGATCGGTTCCTGTACGAACGGCGCCTACGAGGACATCCTCCCGGGCGCGAAGATGCTCGAAGGGCGCAACATCGACAAGAAGACCGAGATGATCGTCGCCCCCGGCTCCAAGCAGGCCTCCGAGATGCTGGCCCGCGAGGGCTGGACCGCGGAGATGATGGCCGCCGGCGTCAACTTCTCGGAAGCGACGTGTGGTGCCTGTATCGGCATCGGCCACGTCCCCGCCTCCGACTCGGTGTCACTGCGGACCTTCAACCGCAACTTCGAGGGTCGCTCCGGCATCGAGGACGACAACGTCTACCTCTGTTCGCCGGAGGTCGCCACCGCGGCGGCAATCAAGGGCGAAATCGTCGACCCGCGCGACCTCGCCGAGGAACTGGGCGACCTCGAGGCCCCCGGCCTGGAGATGCCCGACCAGTACATCGGCAGCTCCGAATCGGACCTCATCGCGCCCGACGAGGCCGTCGACGACGAGCTCATCAAGGGCCCGAACATCGGCGACGTGCCGCTGAAAGACCCCCTCGAGACCGAGGTCGGCGGTGAGGCCCTCCTGAAGATGGAGGACAACATCACCACGGACCACATCATCCCGGCCACGCAGGACATCCTGATGTACCGGTCGAACGTTCCGAAGCTCTCGGAGTTCACGCTCTCGCGAGTCGACGACACGTTCGCCCAGCGCGCGCTCGACGCCGACGGCGGCGTCCTCGTGGCAGGCGAGAACTACGGGCAGGGCTCCTCGCGCGAGCACGCGGCGCTGTGTCCGATGTATCTCGGTATCGAGACCGTCCTCGCACAGAGCTTCGCCCGCATCCACAAGGCGAACCTCTTCAACTTCGGTATCGTCCCGCTCACCATCGACGAGGACACCTACGAGAAAATCGAGCAGGGCGACGACGTCGAAATCGTCGACGACGCCGCCGAAGCGGTGCGCTCCGGGCAGGAGGAGTTCACCATCCGCGTCAACGACGACTGGGAAGCGTCGGGCTACCTCGATGCCTCCGACCGCGAACGCGAGATTCTGGCCGCCGGTGGGAAGCTCTCCCACACGAAGGCCCAGCACGAGGACGAGGGCGGCGCCGCGCCCGCGGACGACTAACGGCGGAACTCACAGCTTCGATTTTTCTTTCGCAGAATTCGTGAGCGTCGGCGCTGTCGGCTGACCGAATCTATTTGTAGCGGACCGGATAACCGACTGGTATGGCCGAGACGTTCGTCGAACTCGTCGAGGAGTGGCAGACGGGCGCGCTCTTCGTATTCGCCACCGTCATCGGCGGCGGCGTGCTGGGTATCGTCGCCGCGTCTTCTTTCGGACCTGTCGCCGGCCTCGTCGGCTTCGTCGCCGGGGCTGTCGTCGTGTTCGCGGTAATTTCCTATCTGCTGTACGGTCGCTGACTGCTGTGGCCGTGCGCGAGTGGCATGGCACTGCCACGCCCGAGCGAAGACGGGGAAGGGCAGGCTGTCGCGGAGCGGGAAGTACCCAGAGCATCCAGCGGCTGTGCCGCCGGTTCCACCGCGGCGAGCCGACTACCGCGCCAGCGGCGCGACAGGAGGCGAAGCCGCGATCTTTCCCCACGTTTTTGCCGTGGAGGCGTGTCGAGCGCCGCCGCGCTCGACCGCTGGAGCGTGCAAAAAGTGGTTTCAGATTTGCAGGAACTGCGTCACCAGCCACTTCGTGAAGGTCCCGGTGACCCCGCCGATCCAGGCCAGCAGGACGAAGTGGAGGTAGGTGTTCGCCTTGTGGCCGCCGTCGATGGTCCGTATCATCAGCGCCGACAGCATGGCCGAGAACATGATGATGACGACCAGGAGAAACTCGATGAGGGGGATGTTGTAGACGCTGGTGTTGATGAGGGAGTTGACGTCCAGCCGGCTGCCGGCGTTGAGGTCCAGGGACATCTCGGCGAGGATGTTGACGACCTGGAGCCCGATGAAGAAGGCGAAGGTCGAGGCGGCCGTAATCCCGTACAACAGCCCGACCATCGTCGTGGTCGCCTGTTTGCGCTTCTGGCGCAGCTGCAACACCTGGTTCATGTTGGCGGCGATGAGTTCGCCGAGCTGCTTGGGCGACCCACCCATCTCGCGGCCGATGAGATACATCTCCGAGAACGTCTGGATGAGGTAGGAGCGACAGTCGGCGGTGAAGAACCGCCACGCGGCGGTTGGCTCTATCCGCATGTTGAGCCGCTTGTAGAGGTTGTCGATGTCGGGGGTCAGCGCGCCGAAGTCCTTCTTGCGGAGCGTGCGAAGCACCTGTCCGGTGGTGGACTGTTTGGCCCCCTCCGTCGCCCCCAGGGCGCGGATGAAGCTGGGGAACGCCTCGTCCCGGCTCTTGACACGCTGTTCCTCCTGCCGGAAGACGATACCGGGGATGAGCATCGGGGTGATGGGGACGACGGCGTAGAACGGTAGCGGGACCGAATCGAGGAAGAAGAAGAGGTCCCCGAGCGTGACGGGGGAGACGCCGAACATCCCGCCCACTGTGACAAAGAGCAGGACTGCCGAGAGCCCGACCCCGGCGTACATCGATTTGTTGAGACGCTCCTCGATGGGCGAGGGGTACTCCTCGGGGTGGAACCACACCGGGTCGTAGGGGGCCATCGACCGGATGGCCAGGTAGAACCCGGACTGGACGAAGATGTACATCACGATGACGGCGCTGACGGTCATCGTCGGGTTCGTCCCGGTCAGCACCGGCAGGACGACGGCGAAGACGAGCGCGAACGTCATCGAGAGGATCATCGACAGGTAGAGGTCCTTCATCACTTCCAGGCTGTCGAGCGAGGAGCGATAGACGGTGGTGTAGTGCTGGATGATCTGCTCCTGCTCGGAGAGGAGATAGTCCTCCAGCGACTGGCCGGCCCCGAGCGTGTAGGCCAGCCGGTCGAGGAAGTCGGCGAAGGCGTCGCTTGGCACTTCCTTTGCGCGGCGGCGACAGGCGTCGTCGAGGCTCTGGTTCCACGTGTCGACGAGCTGGACGATGCGGTGCATCTCCATGGCGAGTTCGCCGTACTCGTCCTCCTTCGCGAGCGTGCGGAACACCTCCATCCGGTCGATTTTCGTGGTCGCCAGCACCGTCATGTGGGTGATCATGAGGTGAAAGCGGTTGTTGAGTTCGCGCTTGCGCTGGGAGAGCAGAATCTTGGGGTAAAACAGCGCCGAGGTCATCGCCAGGAAGCCAAGCAGCGGAATCGGCGCCCGTATCATCATCGACAGGTCGAGCAGCACGGCCGCCACGATTGAGAGGAGGAAGAAGACGATAGAGGGAATCAGTATGAAAAAGAGGTACCGCTCCAGCGGAATCGTCATCTGGCGGTACGACTCGAGCAGGCCCTGGACGGTCTCGGTGATAGTCAGCTCGATGCCGCTCTCGGCTTCGCTCTGGGCCATTGTCAGTCCGGTCGGGCGATGTTGAAGGGGAGCCCTTCCATCCCGTCGCGCTGGAAGTCCGAGATGAAGTCGTTGACCTCGTGGTACCCCAGAATCCCTTCCTGAATCGCTCGCTCTATCAGGTCGGCGCGGAAGCGGAGGTCGTCGTAGATGTCACGGGTGTCCTCGTACCCAAGCAGCGTCGCTATCTGCTCTTCGAGGACGAAGGAGTTGTTCATCCCCTGGAAGACGATTTCGTCCTCGACGGGGTCCCAGTTGAACACCTGTCGGGTGACGACCCCGTCCATCTCCTTGGAGTACCCCTCGATTTCCTGCACGCTCGTGACGCGGCGCAGGACGTTGTCGCCCTGTTTGACGCGGTTCTGGAACAGCGCCACGTCGGCGACGTCCATGAACGTCTCGGGGACGTTGATGGGTTCGCCGGTGAAACGCTGAATCATGGAGACGATGTCGCTGGCGTGGAAGGTCAGCATGACGGGGTGGCCGGTCTGGGCGGCCTGGAACGCCATCCGCCCCTCCTCGCCACGGACCTCACCCACGATGATGTAGTCGGGTCGGGAACGCAGTGCCGCGGCGACCAGGTCGAACATGTCGATGCTGGTCCCCTCGTCCTCGCCCTCACGGGTGAGCAGTTGCTGCCAGGTGTTGTGCGGGGGCAACACCTCGGCGGTGTCCTCCGCGGTGTATATCTTGGCGTCGTCCGGGATGAACGAGGTGATGGCGTTCAGCGTCGTCGTCTTCCCCGAGGCGGTTTCCCCGACGACGAAGACCGTCTGTTCGTTCTCCAGACAGAGCCAGAGATACGCCGCCAGTTCCGGCGAGAGGGTCATCCACTTCGTAATCTGGAAGATGGAGAGGGGAATCTCGTCGCCCTGGCGGATGGTGAGAGAGGGCCCTTTCAGGCTCACGTCGTCGGAGTAGATGAGGTTCAGACGCGACCCGTCCGGCAGCGTGGAGTCGACGATGGGGTCGGAGTCGGAGACGGGGTCGCCCATCCGCTCGCCCATGTTGCGCAGCCACTGGTCGAAGGCCTCCTCGCTCTGCCACTCGACGGTGGTCTGGAGCATCCCGTAGACCCCGTGGTCGACGTGGCACTCGCTGCGGCCGATGACGTGGATGTCCTCGTTGGCCGGGTCCCGCATCACCGGCTCCAGGGGACCGAGCCCGACGATGTCCCGGTTGAGCCGGTAGAGGATGTTCTCGTAGGTGGACTCGGTGACCTCGACGCTGCTCACGTCGGTCATGTTCGACAGCCGCGTGAGGACGCCGCTGTCGCTGTCCTCGTTGCGGATCCTGGTCGTCTCCTGGAGCAGTTCTTCGATGCGGTCGTCGTACTCGGACTCGCTTTCGGGCGCCGGCTTGTTGACGCTCTTCTGGAGGAGCCGGTTGCGCACCTTGTCGAAGACGACGCTCTCGTCCTCGTCCAGTTCGGGTTCGATGGCGTAGTACTTCGTGTCCTGCCCGATGTCACCGTAGACGTGACAGAAGATGGGGCCCCCGACCGGGTAGAGGACGTTGGGGCGGTCGGACTCGTAGTCGTCGTCGGCCTCGTCGATGAGCATCGGGAACTCCCCGGTAATCTGCTTGAACTTCTTCAGGTGGTCCCGCAGGTGGGGCCGCCGGGCCGCGATCTGTCGCAGTTCGTCCGATGGTTTCGCGCGTCCGTGGTCTGTCATATCGTGGATACCCCCTAGGCGACGCTCCGCGATTCGATGACGATACCGGTGCCCGACCGGACCGAGAACCCGATGGTATCGCCGACCTGTTCGCCCATCCCGGCAAAGCGGAGGACGTTTATCTGGCGGCGGGTGTCGTTGCCGACCTCTATCATCTCCAGTTCGATGAACACGTCGGCGATGGCCCGGAAGGGACCGATGGCCTCCTCGTCCAGCGTCGACGGGTCGACCGTCAGCATGATGCATTTGCCCTCCGAGATGATGTCCCGGAAATAGGAGATAATCTCGAGGGCGGCCTGTCGCTCGTCGTTCTGGCGGACCAGGGCCTCGAACTTGGGGTCGTTGCGGAGAATCGCGTCGAAGGTATCGATGACGATGACGTCGGCGTCCCACATCACCTCGGCCTCCATCAGCCGGCGCAGCAGCTCCTTGCGGTCCTGCTCCTCGTCGTTGCCCGAGAACGTGTTCGAATCGCCGATGTCGGCGTGGAGGAAGAGGACGTTCTCGTCCAGCATGTGGTCGACCATGTCGTAGGAAAGCGAGTGCATCTGGTCGAGGAAGCTCCCCACTGTAAGCTCCGTCGAGAGGTAGGTCACGTCGTGGCCCTCCTCACAGAGCCCGTAGGTGAAGCGCTGGCTCATGGCGGACTTGCCCGCCCCGTAGTCACCCTCGACGAGGATGATACTCCCCGGCGGGATGCCGCCGCCGAGTTCCTTGTTCAGTCGGTCGTGGTCGTCCAGTCCCAGAGAGAACAGGTCGGTAGTAGCGATGCTCATGTTCGGAACTCAAACACCTCCTCGTCGCCGTTGACGGTGAGCTGGACGCGGTGGTCCCCCCCGTCAAGCGACTGCTGGATGTCCAGCCGGACGACGGTCCCGGGCTGCCAGGCCCCGCCTCCCTCGGCCCGAGTCACCGTGTAGTCGGTGACGAACTGGCCGTCGACGAGGATATCTAGCACCCCCGGGTCGGCCGCCAGCCGCTCAGTGCCGGTGTTTTTGACGTACAGCGTAATCGTTTCGGTCGTACTGTTGTAGATGGCGTTGCTCCCGCTGTCGGATATCACCTCTACGTCGGTCCGGACGTCGCTGCTGACATCGAACCCCTGCTCGGAGATGGCGCCGCTGAGCTGGCCGATACTGCTGGTGAAGACGCCGGCGACGCTCGCGGCTATCATCATCGACGCGATAAACAGGATGAGGTGGGAGACGGAGACGCTCGCCACGTCAGACCACCTCCGCCGTCGCGGCGACGCCCGGTCCGGTGACGATTTTCACCTGGCTCGGCTGGGGCGTCGTCGTGGTGTTGATAGCCAGCGTCTCCCGCGGGAGCCAGAGGTCCGTCTCGGTATCCCCATCGACGGCCGTGCGATACCCCGTCTGGTAGCTGTTGTCCGCGAGGACGTCGACGTCGCTGACCGACAGCTCCGTGGCGCCGGTGTTCTCGACGGTGACGTTGAGGTAGTCGGACGCGGTGTTGTAGTTCACAGTGGTGATCTCTATTTCGGTGTTGGTCCGTTCGAGCTGCCGGTCCGACTGGGTCTCGCGGGCGTCGTTGACCATCTCGGTGCTGTTTGCCGCCGCCGAGTAGAACATCCCGAAGCCGATGAAGGCTGCCACGAAGATGAGCGCCGCCGAGCCGCTAACGCTGAATCCCATCCGAGCCACCTCCCACGAGCTTCGAGAGCGCGACGGCCTCGGCGCCGCTGTCCTCGTCGAGTTGCGAGATGTAGCGCAGACTCTCGGTGTGGTGGTCGATGGTGAGACCGTCGCCGGCGTCGGCGACGTCGTCGAAGCCCCGCAGGTAGTCCGCGAGGTCGTCGGCCACGTCGGCGTCTATCCAGCCGATGGTCTCGTAGTAGTCGATGGCACGGGACGCCTCGCGGTAGCCGGCCTGGCTCACCAGGAACTCCAGCCACTCGATGATTATCAGGTCCGCCGCGAAACCCTCCGGCATCGTCGCCAGGTAGGGCTTGCCGTCGTCGCTGTCCGCGGTCGGCTCGGCCGTCTTGTCGGCCGTCGGTTCGGGTTCCGGTTCCGGTTCCGGTTCGGTTTCGACGGCCGGTTCGGGTTCCGGCTCGGGCTCCGGTTCGGCTTCGACAGTCGGCTCCGGTTCCGGCTCGGGCTCGGCCATCCCGCCCGCTTCGTCTCCCTCCTCATCGATGACCTCGTCGAAGAGGTCGTCGTCTTCGAGACCGCTCTCGCCGTCGTCGAACCCGTCGCCGTCGAGCATCTCGTCGCTGTCGTCAAGCATCTCGTCGTCATCGAGCATTTCGTCGCCGTCGTCGAGCATCTCGTCTTCCTCGCCTTCGGCCCACTCGGCGTCGCCCGACTCGTACTCGTCTTTCAGTTCCGCGAACGACTTGCCGCCGTCTGAGTCGTCGTCGCTGTTCCCGTCGTCCGTGTCGAGCCCGTCGTCCATACTCATGTCGTCTTCCTCCTCGAACTCCTCGTCGAACTCGCCGCCGTCGTCCTCGAACCCGTCGTCGAGGTCGTCGTCGAACATATCGTCGCCGTCGTCCATGGACATCTCGTCGTCCATCGCCATTCCGTCGTCCTCGACGAGGTCCTCGTCGAAGAACCCCTCGGCGTCGGCTGAGGCGACGTCGTCGTCGATGTCCTCGCCCTCGTCGTCGCCGCCGTCGTCGTCGAAGAGGCCGAAAGAGCCATCGCCCATGCCGCCACCGCCGCCGCCCATCCCGGCGTCGACGTCGTCGGCGAAGGGGTTCACGCCGCGGGTGACCATCTCGTAGATGTCCAGCAGCTTCCGGACGTTCTCCTGTACCTCGTCGACGGACTCGGAGATGGATTCGTTCTCCGTTCGGACGGTGTTGACCGTCGAGGAGAGGCTTCCGACCTCGTTTTCCAGCTCGTCGATTCGGTGTTCCAGCTCGTCGGTGTCGGGGCCGGTGGCGTCCTCCATGTCGCCGAACTCGTCGTCGCCGAAGCCGCCCATGTCGTCGCCGTCGTCGTCCAGCCCGCCGAGCCCGCCGAGGTCGTCGCCGCCACCGCCGCCGTCGTCGCCCATCAGCCCGCCGCCGCCCATATCGTCACTGCCGCTGTCGTCCTCGTCGCTCTCGTCGTCCGACATGATCGAGTCGAACATGTTCTTGATGCTCATCCCGACCAGGCCCCCGGACAGCAACACGACGAGCGCTGGGACCAGCGCGGCCACGTCCGGAGCGAGTGCCTGTAACGTCGGCACGAGAGCGAAACTACTCATCGTTTAGAATGATTCCCGCAGATACCCTTGAATATTCCGTCTAGCTTATCATGGCTGATAACAAAGAGGCTATTTGAAATCAGAAAAGTATTAAATGAAGTCTTTTCGCACCGCATCCCCGGATTCGGCCACCGTTTCATCTGGAGATGTAGCGATAGCGGGTCTGAACGCCGCGCTCCCGACAGACACGTGACTGCCGCCCGTCTGACGCCGTACGGCGCGTGGCCAGTTTCAACAACGGAAATCAGAGCGTGACCGAGTCCATGTTCGCGCTCTTGACGACGAGGTCCCCGGAGTCGGCCTCCAGCCGGAGCGACCGACCGTGGTCCCCGCCGACGTCCTCGCCCGCGATGGGGATGTCGTACTCCGCGAGGGTCTCCCGGACCTGTTCGAGGTTGCGCGAGCCGATGGAGGAGCCGTTCTCCGAGAAGTCGAGCATGTCGCTGCCGCCGGCTATCTTGGCCTGCATCGTCGCCGTCGAGGCGCCGACGGCTTCGAGCGCCTCGACCAGTTCGGTGACGCCGGTGTCGGCGAACTTCGCCCGGTTGCCGCCCTCCACGTCCTTGGCGGTCGGCAGCATGACGTGGACCAGCCCCGCGGCGCCCGTCGGTTCGTCATACAGCGCGATGCCGATACAGGAACCCAACCCGCTGGTCGTCAGCACCGCCGAATCGGTCGTCACCTCGTACTCCGCGATGCCGACTTTCAGCCGCTCGGGCTCGGTCTTTTGCTCCGTCTCCGTCTGGCTGCCGTCGTAGACCTTCATTATTCGAATATCTGTTCGATGTCGGCCTCGGTCTCGTCGGCGCGGTCGACATCGAGGTCGTCAAGCGCCGCCCGGAGCTCCTGCTCGTTGGGCAACGCGTGAATCTCGGCGCTGAACTCGATGTCGTCGGTCCGCATCGTCGAATCGATGATGAAGGCGTGTTCCTGATGCTGGCCGACCTGTGCCGCCAGGGGGTCCACGATGGACCGTCCCATATCGTGGACCAGCTTCGGGGGCGTGTGGTCGACCGACGTCTGGAGCACGTTCGCCCACCCGTCGACGAAGCCGCTGGTCATGATGTTCCCGAGCTCCTCGATAGCGGCCTCGTGTTGCTCGGTCAGTTCGTCGCTCTCCATCTCGACGGGCATCATCGCCTCGGCGACGTTCACGGCGGAGACCTCGTCGAAGAGCACCATGAGGTAGCCGCTGGGAACCCCGGTGAACTCAACGACCGTCCCGACGTAGGTGTCGGTGCCTATCTGTTTCGGGACGTCCTCTATCGGCGCGAAGCTAATCTGGGTGACCTCCGCGTCGGTCGGTATCCCCGTCATCATCTCGACGTTGTCGGCGGCCTGCTGGGTCCCCTTCGTCGTCATCTCGTTGAACGTCTGGAGCTTGTCGATGGGGATGGCGTCGCCCTCGGTGTCGACGCTTTCGACCATCGCCTCCGCGAGCGGTTCGTACTCGGGAAGCATGTAGATGTAGAAGTTCACCGACTCCCCCACCCACTCGATCTCCGACTTGAAGACGAACACTTGGTGGTGGTCCTGTGCCTCCGGCGCTTCCGGCAACACGTCCGCGCCGGACTTCTCGATGTACTCGGGCGGTGAGTGGTCGATAGTCGAGTCCAGGTAGTCGGCCCACCCGTCGATGAACCCGCTCATCATGATGTTGCCGATCTCCTTGACGGCGCTCTGGGCCATCGCGGGGTCCTCGCCGGCCCCGGGCATCATCGAATCGGCGATGGTGTCGGCCGACTCGGCGTCGAACACGAGCACCGTGTCGCCCTCCAGGACGCCATCGTACTCGAACTGCACGCCGACGAAGTCCCGCCCCGCGAGGTCCTCGCCGATGTCCTCGCGGTCCAGCAGCGTTATCTTCGTCACGTCGACGGCGGCGTCGATGCCGGTCATCTGCGCCAGCGACTGGGTGGCCTGCTTGGCTCCCTCGTGAGCGAGTTGGTTGAACGTCCCCAGCGACTGGATATCGACGTTCATCTATGAGGGGACGACGTCCTCGATTGCCTCCATCACGCTGGGTTTCTGGAAGGGTTTGGTGATGTAGCCGTCGGCGCCGGCCTTGACGGCCTCTTTCATCTTCTCCTCCTGGCCCACGCTGGTACACATGATGACGTTGGCGTTCGGGTTCGAGGACTTGATTTCGCTGGTCGCCTCGATACCGTCCCGGATGGGCATCACGATGTCCATCATCACAAGGTCCGGCGTTTCCTCCTTGTACACCTCGACCGCCTCGACACCGTTCTCGACCTCACCGACGATGGTGTGGTCCTCCTCTAGAATCTCCCGCAGGAGGTTCCGCATGAACTCCGAGTCGTCGGCAATTAGCACGTCTGGCATGCCCGCTACTACCGTGATGACTGGGATAAATGTGACCCGTAAATTATCGCGTGTGATACCACCGACTGCGAGCGATTGAGTCGAGCTAGCTCGGCTGTCGCGTCGGGTGCTATCGACCACCGCGCCATCGCTCACGCGAGTCCGCGTTCCTCTCACAGCGCCGGGACGTGGTCGGCCAGGACACGGACCACGTCGAAGGCGTAGCTGCCGTACCGGAAGTAGACCAGCCCCGAAAGCAGGAGATACCCGGTCGTGAAGCCGGCCGGTAGCGCGACGGCGACCGCGACGAGGCGGTCGGGGACCCGGTCCGAGACGGTCCAGCCGGTGACGGCGGCCCCGCAGACGGCCGCGGCCGCCAGATTCCAGAGGGCGTTGTACTGGACCGCCTCGCCGACTGCCAGCCCCAGCCCGCCGACGCCGCCCAGTAGGACGGCCACCGCGAGCGCGAGGCTGGCGAGATACGACCCGACGGCCCACCGGGCGTCCGATAGCGCGGCGCGGACGGCCGGCACGCGCCAGACGCCGTACGCGCCGAGCGCGATGACCGGATGGAGATACCGGACCGTGAGCGTACTGAAAAGCGGGAGTCGGGGGAGGTAGACGACGGTCAGGACCGCGACCAGCGCGACCACGAGCAGGTCGGTCTGGCGAACCGGCCGCCAGTCGCGCGGATTCCGTGGCGGCAGGGTCCGGTCGGCCGCGGCCCGGAGCCGGCGCCCCGCCAGCACCGGGAGCGCCGCCAGCGCCCCCAGCAGGGGCGTCGCTTCGAGTACCGTGAGGTCGATGGCCTCGAAGTTGTTGGTCCCGTAGTTGACGCCCGGAATCGTCCCGCTCCGGACGAACGTGTGCCAGAGTCGGTCGGGCTGTGTGAGCGCCGCGAGCCCGCCAACGACAGCCCTTCCGGCGAACGCCGAGACCGTGTCGGTGCCGTCGCGGATGGTGTCGAGCAGCGACGGGGGTGTCGAACCGTCACCGCCGATACCGGTCGCCGTGGCCCCGGGCGTTGCGGTGGCCCCGCCCTCGGCAGTGGTGCTGTTCGGCATGGGGGTCCCGTTCCCGGACGGTGTCTCACCCGCCGCCGGCGCGAACTCCGCGTCGGGACCGACGCTGGGGAGCAACCGCGGCGGCTGGGCCGGGTTCCCGCTGATGGCGTAGTTCGTCGCCAGCATCGGCGTCGACGCGACCAGAAGGACGAGACCAAGGACGGCCAGCGTCCGAGCGCTCCGGTCCCGCGCCGTCAGCAGGTCGACGGCCCCGAGGACCCCCACGACGAACAGCGCCTCGAACGCGTGTATCCAGGTGATGTAGCCGGCCAGCGCGTAGGCGCCGGCACGTGCCCTGAGGGCCGCGTCCCCTTCGCGGGCTCGACTCACCGCGAAGGCATACACCACGCCGACCACCAGCGCGACCACGAGCGTGTGACGCTTGGGCAGTGTCGCCCAGAACCCGACCGGCGTCGCCACGCCCAGCGTGGCCCCGGCGGCCAGCCCCGCCCGGCGCCCGTGGAAACGGGCAACGAGGCGATACAGCACCAGCCCGGCCGTCGCCGCCGCCAGTACCGTCGAGAGCTGGAGCGCCACGAGGGCGAGCCGGTCGGTCGGGAGGTCGGTCGCCGTCAGCACGCTGGCGACGAACAACGCCATGACGAGGAGCGAGCCCGCGGCGCGGGTCCGGCCCCGGTCGAACCGGTCGAACTCGGCTACCTGTGTCACGAGAACCAGCCCGAGACCGGCCCAGAGGCCGGCGAGTAACAGCCGCGGCGCCACGACTGCCGCCCCGGCTTCCAGCGCCCAGACCAGCGGCACCGCCAGCGCGAGCATCCCGTAGTTCCGGCCGTAGGCCCGCCCCTGGTACTCGTACAGTCCCGGCTGGGAGCCAAACGTCAGCGAGTAGCGCAGCTCGGTCACGTGGAGCTGCCCGTCCGCGAGCGCGACGAGCGTGTTGGCCATCGCGTAGGTGTCCTGGATGAAGAAGCCGACCCGCCAGGTCAGCCCGAACCAGCAGACCAGCCCGAGCCACAGCACCAGTCCGCGCCGGTCGCCGAAGCACCACCGACCGGCGGCGACCAGCCGGTCCCGGGGAGCGCCGTTCACCGTCTGGCCCCCACGGTCATCGTCGTTCGGGCCACTGTCCGGTCGGTCGTGAAGCTCTGGATGCGGACCGAGAGCACGGCGTCGTAAGTACCGTCGGCCCGACCCGGCGGTATCGCCCGGTCGTCGGGCGCGATTCGGTACGTGCCCGGCCCGGTGACAACCTCCCGTTCGACAAGCTGGAGGTCCAGTCCCGGGACCGAGACGATATAGAGCAGTTGCGGCCGGCCGGTCACGCCGTCGACATCGACCGCGGCCGTCGGTACGCGGAGGTAGGTGACGTTAGTCCCGAATCGGCCGGGCGTCAACGTGAGCCCAGCGCGGTCGACGCCGACCTCGGTCACGGTCGCGTTCCCGTCGCCGAACGTCGACGGCGAGGCGGTGGTCACGTCGAGCCCGGTCAGCGGCCCGGTGCCCACGAGGACGAAGGCGACGAAGAGGCCGACGACGGTCACCCAGCGGTCCATCGGGTTACCAACGGCTGCCCCGTGGCTTAAACCCCTCGCCGTTACAGCTTCGCCCCGTCGCGGTCCTCGACGGCCTCGATGAGGTCCGCGATGGAGTCGTCGGGGCTGAGTCCGGCCGAGCGAGCCAGCGTCTTGACGCTGCCGGGCGGGTACTTCACCGGGACGTTCGACTCGGAGAGCAAGATACCGAGCACGTCCTGGACGTCCGTCGACCCGTCCATCTGGCGGCCGTACCAGAGCATGAGCGTCTCGAAGACGGTGACGATATCGTTGGAGGTGAGCCGCTGTTGGTCGACCTCGCCGTCGAACTTCGCGGTCACGTCGAACCCGTAACGGGCGTTCGAGTCGGCCATCTGCTCGGCGAGCCACTCGTGGACGTTCGCGTCGGTGAAATCGGGGGCCTGGGGCTCGGGCTCGGGTTCCGGCTCCGGCGCGGAGGGCTGGCCGCCGTAGTCGTCATCGTCGTCGCGGACGTCCGGCGAGACCACGTACCGCCCCTCGTCTATCTGAGTGACGTGTTCGTCGTCCTCCAGCTCAAGCTCTTCGGGGGAGAGAATCTTGCCGTCCTCGGGATTCGGTTCGTCGGGCCCCCGGTCCATATCCTACTGTGTGTGAGGAAGGGGTATAATACCGTCGCTGGTCGCGGTCGAAAACAGAAGAAAAGGGGGCGCAGGCTTAGAGGCCGACTGCGGAGTCCCCGGAGAGCGTCTGGGGAACCACGAGCCGGACTTCGGTAGTGCCGCCGGACTGGGTGTTGATTCTGACCGTTGCCGTATCGCCCTCGCCGAAGCCGTCAGTGACACCGCTAGGACTGGTATCAATGACTATCTGTGCGCGGTCCGCGGGGTCGTTTAGTACGACACCATCGGTGGACAGTGAGTCTCCACCCTGATCCTGGACCTCAACCACACCGAACTGGGTGCCATCCAGAGTCAAGGCGCTCGTATCGCCAGAGTCGAATTGATCTTGGTACGTAAGATCACTTGAGCCGCTGGAGTGGACAAACTGGAGCGTCGTTGACGACAGGTCGATGTTGTTCGCACCGGGGGCCTTTTTGACCGTGATAACGGCACGGTCAACTTCGCTGTTGGCTGCATCGATATTCTCTCCGATAACGCTCACAACGTCGAGCCGGTTGGTCACTTGGTCGCTACTCTGCTGTCCGGTCTCCTCGGCACCGCTCTGGAGGAACCCGGCCGTGTTGATTAGGACGCCCGCAGCGATAGCCGCCACCAGCACCATCGCGATGAACACGATGAGCGTGCCGATACCGACCTGCCCGCGGTCGTCGTCTCGTTTGAATGTTTCGAGCATGGATATTCCAGGTCTGTCTGACCCTAGTCGAAGCTTGCTTTCACCAGTAATAATACCTCCCCTCAAAATATCTCTACTGATAATACATGTTTGAGTGGCTCTACAGCAGTGTGAGTGATTACGCTTCAGTTGACGACCAACAGACATCTGATCGCGTAGACGACGCGAACAGTAGCCACGCCGTCATTTCCATAGCTGGTACTCATCGGTAATCGACACAGAAAAGAAGGAGGCGCAGGCTTAGAGGCCGACTGCGGAGTCCCCGGAGAGCGTCTGGGGAACCACGAGCCGGACTTCGGTAGTGCCGCCGGACTGGGTATTGATTTTGACTGTTGCCGTATCGCCCTCGCCGAAGCCGTCAGTGACGCCAGTGTCGGGGCTGGTATCAATGACTATCTGTGCGCGGTCCGCGGGGTCGTTTAGTACGACACCATCGGTGGATAGTGAATCTCCGCCCTCGTCCTGGACCTCTGCCACACCGAAGTTAACGTCGTCGCCCGGATCCGCACCGCTCGCATCAGTCGCAGAGAAGTCACCGTCGTAGGTGAGATCGCTTGAGCCGCTGGAGTGGACAAACTGGAGCGTCGTTGACGACAGGTCGATGTTGTTCGCACCGGGGGCCTTTTTGACCGTGATAACGGCACGGTCAACTTCGCTGTTGGCTGCATCGATATTCTCTCCGATAACGCTCACAACGTCGAGCCGGTTGGTCACTTGGTCGCTACTCTGCTGTCCGGTCTCCTCGGCACCGCTCTGGAGGAACCCGGCCGTGTTGATCAGGACGCCCGCAGCGATAGCCGCCACCAGCACCATCGCGATGAACACGATAAGCGTGCCGATACCGACCTGCCCGCGGTCGTCGTCTCGTTTGAATGTTTCGAGCATGGATATTCCAGGTCTGTCTGACCCTAGTGGAAGCTTGCTTTCACCAGTAATAATACCTCTCCCCAAAATATACACTCTGATAACGGGCCTTAGAGCCCTACTATGGCTAATATTCAGTAGTTTGGGGTGTGTCGAACTAGCCACTACAACGGGAATCGGACTGACAGCATCGGACGCGTCAAAAGCCGGTCGGGCAGTGTAAGCCGGAGTCGTTCACTCGTAGGTCACGAGGCTGTACATCACGAACAGGAAGCCGAACGTCGTCAATCCGCTGTTGACCAGCAGGAGCGACCGCACGCCTTCGAAGTCGTTGATAAAGGCGCTGATCATCGTCGCAGCGGCACCCGCGACGGCAAGCGAGAAGCCGACGGACAGGTGTAGCATCGCCTGCCGGGAGGTTTGGACGTACGCCCGCACTGCCATCCCGACCATGGTGAGTCCAGCGACGACGAACACGAGCGTCGAGATGGCATAGAGGAGTTCTATCATCGGCACTGAGAGTAGGTATGCGAACCCCCGTATTAAATCCACGCTCGTAAATATTTCAACTGATAATCGCTCGGTAGGCCGGCGTCCGGGGCGCTATCTGTCCGAGAGCGTTCGCCAGGCCTCGTCGAGCTTGTTCGTGACTTCGGAGCGCTCCTCGACGTGGATGGACAGCCCCTCGTCGAAATCGACCCGGACCTCGTCGACGTTGCGCCGGTAGACCTTGATGCGTCGGCGGTCATCGGAGAGAATGTTGTCGTGGAGTTCGAGCAGGTCGTGTTCGGTGAGTTCGTCGATTCGCCGATAGCATGTCGCGATTGGGATCTCGAGTTCGTCGCTCAGGTCCTGTGCCGAGATGGGTTCATCGGTCGCATCGAGTATCTCAGCGCTGTATTTGTTTCCCAGCGTCTGGAGAAGATCCGCTGATGCCATCGTTATCAAATCATAAATTCAGACTTTAATAAAGCTATCGGCAATGATACTGGCCGATTCGGCCGATGAAAGAATTTGTCCCCAGGTGGTTATTTTAACGGGTACAGCCAGCCGGACCGCCATTTCGCGTCGTAATAACGCCGTTCAGAGGGGGGACTCCTCTTCGCTCATCATGGAGAACGCACTGGCGTTCTGGTGGACCTTGATACCACCCCAGTCTATCTCCATCGGGTAGATGTCCGTCTCGATGTTCTGCTTGCGCATCTTGGCGACCCAGACGTACCGGCTGACGCCGGAGTCGGTCGGCGTCTGGATGAGATAGATGTTCCCGTCGGTGAGGTAGTTCTCCAGGCCGATTTCGGTGTCGGGGAAGACCGCGCCCTGCTCGTTGGTCAGCAGCGTCGTCAGCCCGTTGGCCTTGAGGATGTCGGTGAGTTTCAGGAGGTAGGTGCGTTTCTCCTTCTCGTCGTCGAAGAAGAGCTGGAACATCGCCAGCGAGTCGAGTACGAGCCGGTCGTAGTCGTCGTCTTCGAGGTCTTCGAGCAGGATTTCCAGCGAGGAGGAGAAGTCGTTCTCACGCAGGAGGACCTGCTTGTCGTACACTTTGATATCGCCGCTGTCGACGTATTCGGGCCACTTGTCGAAGCCGATCGACTCGGCCGCCTCCCGGATGTCTGCCTCGTTTTCCTCGAAGGAGAGGTAGATGCCCTTCTCGTCGAACATGTCGACGCCGTTGTAGATGTACTGCAGACAGAGAATCGATTTCCCGGCGCCGGGGTTCCCGCTAATCAGTGTCGTGGAGTCCTTCACGATGCCGCCGTTGAGGATGTCGTCGAGGCCGTCGATGCCGGTTTTGGTTAGCTGTATCATTCTCTTTGCAGTTAGCTATCTGTTCGTCGTGCTCTGGTGTTAAAAACTCTTGTTGCCCGACACGCACGGGGGCTACTGCGAGCTGTGGACGATAGCCGGGTCGACCCAGATGACGAACTCGTCGTCGCGTTTGACGACGCCGCGAATCGAGCCCGAATCGTTGGCGGGGGACTGGTCTATCTGGTCGGGGGTCACCTGGACGACCTGATACACCTCGTCGACGACCCAGCCGGCCGCGCCCTGGTCCTGTACGATGTCCGGGTCGAAGACGATTATCCGCTGGCCCTCGCTGTCGTCGCGGATGCCGAAGACGGTCTTCGGGTCCACGATAGACGTCGTCCGGCCACGGAGGTCCATCACGCCTTCGACGTGGGCCGGGGCGTTGGGGACCTGAGTCAGCTCCCCGACGTCGACGATTTCGGTCACGTAGCCGATGCTGACACAGTACGTCTCTTCGCCGAGTTTGAATTCGAGCACCTGGCCGGTTGTGGTAGACTGGGCTGACATGGCTGCCGGATACCTGAACGTGGTCCGTTGGTGTATAAAAGGCTGTGTACTGGGCTATCAACTTTGATTACGTGGGCGGAGTCTTTATTTTGGGCCGGCGGGGAGTTCGGCGTAGCTATGCAGATGTTTCGCCCACACACGAACCCCGGCCCACAGGGACCGAACTGACGATGCCCGGTGGGACGCGTGCAGTGGTGGCCGACGACTCTCACTTCATGCGGAGTGTCATCTCGGACATCCTCGAAGAGGGGGGTATTGAGGTCGCTGCCCAGGCAAAGAACGGCCGGGAGGCCGTCGAGGCCGTCCGCACGCACGAGCCCGACGTCGTGACGATGGACGTCGAGATGCCGGAGATGAACGGCATCGAGGCCACCGAAATGATAATGGCCGAACACCCGACGCCGGTGCTCATGCTCTCGGCGCACACGGACGAGAACGCCGACGTGACCTTCGAGGCACTGGACAAGGGTGCGGTCGACTTCTTCCGGAAGCCCGGCGGTGAGGTGTCCATGGAGATGTCGCGGCTGAAAGACCAGCTCGTCGACATCGTCACCTCGGTCGCACAGGTCGACGTCGGCGAGCGGGGCGCCCGGTCGTCGCCGTCCCGAGCGGCCGGCGGGCAGAGCGGGACGGGGACCGGGAGCCGGTCGTACGTCGGCGACCCCACGCTCGTCATCGGCTCCTCGACCGGGGGACCGAAGATGGTCGAGCAGGTGATGGCCGAGCTCCCCCGGGAAGCGGACTTCCGGGTTCTCATCGTCCAGCACATGCCGGAGGGGTTCACCGGCCGCTTCTCCGAGCGCATCGACGACCGGAGCGACTACGACGTGCTGGAGGCGACCGACGGTGCCCGCCTCGGCGGGGGCGAGGCGCTCGTCGCCGCCGGCGACCGCCACATGGAGGTGAAGAACTACCGGAACGGCCGGCTCCGGGTGAAACTGACCGAGGACCGGCCGGAGAACAGCGTCCGCCCGGCCGTCGACGTGACGATGCGGACGGCCGCCGCGGTCATCGACGACCCGCTAGTGGGCGTCATCCTCACCGGGATGGGCGGCGACGGCGCCGACGGTATCGTTCGAATGAAAGACGCGGGGGCACGCACCATCGCACAGGACGAGGCGACGTCCGCGGTGTACGGCATGCCCAAGCGGGCGGTCGAAACCGGCTGTGTCGACAGCGTGCTGCCAATCGACGAGATCCCGAACGGGATTCTCGACACGATAACGACTGAGGTGACCTCATAATGGACGACCAGTATCTCGACGCATTCATCCGTGAAAGCGAGGAGGCGATAACCGAGCTGAACAACTCTCTGCTGGACCTGGAGTCAGACCCCGCCGACGAGGCGGCGATGGACTCCATCTTCCGCACCGCCCACACGCTGAAGGGGAACTTCGGCGCGATGGGCTTCGACGACGCGGCGAACCTCGCCCACGCGATGGAAGACCTGTTAGACGCCATGCGACAGGGCGAGATGGAGGTGACGCCCGACGTGATGGACCTCATCTTCGCCGGCGTCGACCGGATCGAGGTCATCGTCAACGAGATCGAGGAAGCGGGCGAGTCGACGACAAACTCCGACGAGCTGGTCGACCAGCTGCGGACCGTGCTCGAAGAGGGGGCCGACGCCGCCGGTGGCGGGGCGCCAGCGGCCGACCAATCGACGGAGAGTGCCGACGCCCCGACCGGTGACCTCGACCTCGACATCGACGCGAGCGCCGCGGACGGGCAAGTCGTCCATGCGGTCGTCGGCGTCGGTGACTCCGACATGTTCGGCGTGGACGCGATGCTGGCGCTGGAGGCGGTCGAGGACGTCTTCGACATCCTCGCCTTCGAGCCCAGCCGGGCCGACATCGAGGACGGCGAGTTCGAGGACACCTTCGAGCTCTATCTCGACGCGGGCGACGCCGCGACGGTCGACGCCGAGCTCGGCTCTATCGGCAAAATCGACTCCTTCAGTGCGACCGATGTCACGGACAGTCTGACCGCGGCGGCGCCAGACACCGACCCGGCGGCCGGAGCGGACGATGGCGCCGACGGCGTCGGTGCGGCCGACAGCGGCGGCGAGGAGGAACACAGCGTCGACGAGATAAAGTCGGTGCGGGTCGACGTCGACCAGCTCGACGACCTGCACGGGCTGGTCGAACAGCTGGTGACCAGCCGTATCAAGCTGCGCCGGGCCGTCGAGACCGAGGACCTCGACTCGGCGGGCGAGACGCTGAACGAGCTGGACAAGATAACGGCGAACCTCCAGAACACGGTGATGGACATGCGTCTCATCCCGCTGAAGAAGGTCGTCGGGAAGTTCCCGCGGCTGGTCCGTGACCTCGCCCGGGAACTCGACAAGGACATCGACTTCGAGATCGAGGGCGAGGACATCGAGCTCGACCGCACCATCCTCACGGAGATATCCGACCCGCTGATGCACATCCTCCGGAACTCGGTCGACCACGGCATCGAACCGCCGGCCGAGCGGGAGGCCGCGGGCAAGGAGCCGACGGGGAACATCACCCTCCGCGCCTCCCGGGAACGGGACCACGTCGTCATCGAGGTCGTGGACGACGGCGCGGGCCTGGACGTCGAGGGCATCAAGAACAAGGCCATCGAGAAGGGGGTCCGCTCGCCCGAGGAGCTGGACGCGATGGACGACTCGGCCATCTACGACCTCATCTTCCACCCCGGCTTCTCGACGGCCGACGAGGTGACCGACACGAGCGGGCGCGGGGTCGGGATGGACGTCGTCCACGACACCGTCACGCAGCTCGACGGGTCGGTCAACGTCGACTCGACGCCCGGCGAGGGGACGACCGTCGGCCTGCGGCTGCCGGTGACGATGGCCATCGTGAAGGTGCTGTTCGTCGAGGTCGGTGACGAGGAGTACGGGGTCCCCATCAAGAACGTCGACGAGATAACGGGCACCTCGTCGGTCAAGCAGGTCAACGGGACCGAGGTCATCAAACACAACGACGACATCTACCCGGTCATCCACCTGGACGACACCTTCGACGTGCCCGGCGAGACGACCAACGGCGACGGGATGCTGGTCCGCATCCGGGAGTCGGAACGACAGGTCGCCCTGCACTGTGACTCGGTCAACAGCCAGGAGGAGGTCGTCGTCAAACCGCTGGAGGGCATCCTCTCGGGGACCCCTGGGCTCTCCGGGACCGCGGTGCTGGGCGACGGCAACATCGTCCACATCCTCGACGTGGTGACGCTATGAGCGCCGAGAACCGCCAGTTCCAGCAGCTGCTTGGCTTCATCGAAGCGGAGATGGACTTCGAGTCGGGCTTTTATAACGACGCCTACCTCGACCGACGCATCAGCGCCCGGATGCGCCGGACCGAAACCGACAGCTACCGGGCGTACAAGCAGCTGCTGCAACGCGAGGACGAGGAGCGCGAGGCCCTGCTCGACTCCCTGTCTATCAACGTCACCGGCTTCTTCCGGAACCCCGAGGCCTGGGAGGCGCTGCGGCCCGTGTTGCGTGACCTGGCCGAGAACAACCGCAAGGTGCGGCTCTGGTCGGCCCCCAGCGCGGACGGGCGCGAACCGTACTCGGCGGCGATGCTCGCGCTGGACGACCCGGACACCGAGGCCCGCCGGGTCGATATTCTCGGGACCGACATCAACAGCGACATCCTGGAGGTGGCCCGCAAGGGGACCTACGAGACCTCCCACACGACCGACATCGCCGAGGAGCTCGCCCCGCTTTCGGACTACACGGAGTACGTCGACGAGGACGAAAACACCTTCACGGTCAAGCAGGCAGTCAAGGACATGGTCACCTTCGAGCAACACGACCTCATCCGCGGCGAGGCCAAACGGGACTTCGACCTCGTCTTCTGTCGGAACCTGCTCATCTACATCGACGCGGAGTTCAAGGTGCCCATCTTCGAGACGATACGGGGGTCGCTCAAGGAGGGCGGCTATCTCATGATCGGGATGACAGAGACACTGCCCTCCGAGTGTCGCGACGACTTCGAACCGGTCGACAAGCAGCACCGTATCTACCGTCGGGTATGAGCCTCTACCAACTCGAACGCGACGGCGATGTCCAGGAACTCATCCGCGTGTTGCGCGAAAGCGACAAGGAGCGGGTGCAGCTCCGGGCCGCCGAACTGCTCGGGAACTTTCCCGACCACGACGACCGACGGGACGTGGTCAACGCGCTCGTGGACGCCGCGGAGAGCGACAGCGACGCGGTGACCGCGGCGGCCATCGACTCGCTCGACGAACTGGGCGGCGAGGCCATCGAGCAGCTCATCGGGAGCATGGCCGGCGTCGACCTCGAAGCCGACGCCGCCGACTGGGTGAAGGCCAAGGCGTTCATGCAGGCTCTCGACGCGGAGGTGCCGGAGCTCCGAATGGCCGCCGCAAACGGGCTGGGGCGGCTGGAACAGTCCGACAGCGTCCCGAAACTCGCGGAGCGCTTCGAGGACTCTGACCCCCGCGTGCGGGCCCGGGCCGCCCGCTCGGCCGGGAAGATCGGGGACTCGCGGGCGACCAACCCGCTTGAGTCCCTGCTCACGGACCCGAAAGCCGCGGTGCGCCGGGAGGCCGCCGAGGCGCTCGGCAACATCGGGAACCGGCAGGCCCTCCAGACCCTGCTGCCGATGTACGAGGACGACAACGAGCGGGTCCGCCGCATCGCCGTCGGCGCCTTCGGCAACTTCGAGAACGACAACCCCGTCGACTACCTCGTCGAGGCGCTCTCAGACGACTCGGCGGCGGTCCGGCGGACGGCCGTCTACTCGCTCATCGAACTGCTGTCGAACGTCCCGAGCGACCGGAGCCACGACATCCGGGAGACCGTCGTCGAGAAGCTATCGAGCGAGGACGACCAGAGCGTCGTCGTCCCGCTGGTCGAGATTCTCGACGAGAGCACCCAGGCCGCCCAGCGGCGCAACACCGCCTGGCTGCTCGGCCGCGTCGCCGGCGAGGACGGCCGCCAGCGCGTCATCGATACGCTCGTCGAGGCCCTGCAGGACGACGACCAGATGCTGCGTCAGTTCGCCGCCACGAGCCTCGCCGAACTCGGCGGGGAGGATAACATGGTCGAGCGCCGGCTGTTGAAACTCGTCGAGGACGACGGCGTGGACCCCCAGGTGAAAGGGCAGGCCATCTTCACGCTCGGGAAGGTCGGCGGCGAGCGCTCCCGGAAGGAACTGGACAGGCTCATCGACGAGACCGAACACGACATCGTTCGGAAGAAGGCGTTCTCGGCCATCTCGAAGCTCGGGGGCCGGATATGAGGCGCCTGGGACCGAACCGCCGGTCGGGGCGATTAAGTCCCGTCGGGGCGTACATCCACCACTCCGGGTAGATGAGCGGGGAACACGCACTGGTCGACACCAAGGGAAAGTTCGTCCAGGTCGTCAAGGACGGGCGCAAGCGCAACGACATCGAGTGGCTACCCGGCCGTATCCTGCTGTCGAACAAGCGGCTCGTCCTCGCGACCAACGACGGGAAACGCACCATCCCGCTGTCGAAACTCACCAGCGTCACCGCCAGCCAGATGAACCAGCCCCTGGCTCAGGTCGACGGCTACGTCAAGCTCCAGGCCGGGCGGGACGCGTGGCTCGTCTCCCCGAAGGCCGACGAGTTCGAGGAGGAGCTCTACCGGACGCTGCTGGACCAGATTGTCGTCCTCGTCAAACACCCCGCGGTGAAGGGGGGCGTCGTCACGGAGGCCACCTGGGAGAAGGCCCGCTTTAAGATAGACGAGGAGCAGGAAGACACCGTCAACATCGCCATCTCCAGTGGCACCTTCGTCGAACTCGACATCGACGACGTGGGGACCGTCGAACAGAAGGAAAAGGAGATTCGCGGCAAGGAGCGGCCGCTGCTCGAAGTGGAACACACCATCGACGGGACCAGCGTCGAGACCCACATCTCCGGGTCGCCCCGGCACGTCTCGCTCATCGGCGGGCTCGTCCGGCAGGGCGAGCAGCGCAACGCCGCCGACGACGTCGACCTCTCGGACGAGGAGACGCAGGTGCTGATGGCGCTGTACTCCGGAATCTCACCGTTCAAAATCCCCGAGTTCGTCGACATGGACATCGACGAGGTCGAGGACGTCTACGACCGGTTGATGGAGGCCGACATCCTGGAGCCGGTCCGGACGCGACGGGAGGTTCAACTCGAAGCGCGGGGCCGCTCCATCGCCGGCGACGCCATCGCGGACCAGTGACTGAGCCGGGCCGTCTCGACACCGGGACTGTGGCTGGGGATACACAGACGGGTCCGCGGGTCGTCCGGCCGTCATGACACTAAGGCTACTGTTTTATCCCCCGTTCGGGTGAAGCCCACGTATGAGCGTCATGGCGGAGTTCACCGTTCCGGCGGCCGAGTTCGTGCTGGCGGAGACGCTGACTGCCACACCGGACATGCGTATCGAAATCAAGCGCGTCGTCGGCGGCAGCGGCCTCGTGACGCCGTACTTCTGGGCGGCCGGCGGTGATTTCGAGACGTTCGAGCGGGCGCTTCGCGACGACGAGACGATTCGGGACGTGCTCACGCTGGAGGAGTACGCTGACGGGGAGACCGACGACGAACGCTTCTATCGCGTCACCTGGGAGGCCGGCCTGCCGAATCTCATCACGGCCGTTGCGGACGCGAAAGCGACCGTGCTGGAGGCCACAAGCAGCGACGGGCAGCGCTGGCGGGTGACGGTGTTATTTCCGAGCGAGGGCCGGCTCTCGGAGTTCCACGACTACTGTCTCGACCACGAGTTCACCGTCCAGCCCGAGCGGATATACCGGCCCGAGAACCCCCAGGAGCGGGGCCAGTACGACGTGACGGAGGACCAGCAGGAGGCGCTGGAAGCGGCCTTCCGCGCCGGGTACTTCGAGGTCCCCCGCGAGACGACGCTCGTCGAACTCGCGGCCGACATCGGTATCTCCCAGAACGCGCTCTCCGCTCGGCTCCGCCGTGGTACGGCGAACGTCCTCGAAAACACCATCATCCACGAACAGTGATGGGCCGCACGGCCCCGCGGGTCCCGCCCGACAGCACGTATAAGTAGTGGTACATCTACGGCCGCGGGTTTAGCAGCCGTCGGGCTGTACCACTGCACGGGTTATGAGTGACACTGCATTCGGTGTTTCTCGACCGGAGTCCGGTGACGAACCGACGAGTGCCCGAGCTACAGCGTCCCGGAAGGGACTGGGGCGAAACAGCGAGAGCGCGCGGGGTACCTGAATGAGCGCCACGGTCGACTCAGCGGAAGCACGGCCGGTTAGTTACCGTGTTGTCGAGGCCATCTGTCGGGAAGCCGGGGCGGCCCCGGCCGAACTGGCCCCCCTTTACGACAGCATCGACCCGGATGCGTTGGATGCCCTGTTCGCGACGGCCCCGTCAGGTCCCGACCGGACAGGGCTCCGGGTTTCGTTCCGCTTTGCGGGGTACCGGGTGACGGTTTCCGGCGACGGGTCGGTCGACGTCGCCGACGCGGTGGGGACACAGCGATAGCGCGGAAACGCGTGCCGGTGCCATCCCTTCTAAGGCCGCATCAGTCGCCCCGTTCCGAGCCGCCGTCGGCCATCGCCGTCGTCCCCGCATCCGACAGCCGGTCGAAGTCGAACGTCGACGAGGAGAGCCGCACGGCGACGAGCGTACCGACCGTCGAGGCGGCCGCGGCCCCGCCGAAGGCGGACAGATACAGCGGGTCGGCGGCGGGCAGCAGGTCGCCGACGAGCGGTGTCGCGGTCCAGACGCCGCGGAAGTCGGGGAAGTACGCCACTCCGACGGCCAGTCCGAGCAGGCTGCTGACGAGCGCCCCCCGGCCGGTGAGCTGCCGGGAGTAGAGGCCGGCGACGAGGGGCACGGCGACGGCGGCCCCGAGCAGGTCCGCGAAGAAGAACAGCGCCAGGACGCTCTGGGCCCGGACGCTGACGTAGATGGCCGCGACGGCGACGGTCCCGGTCAGCAGGCGCGCGCCCAGCCGGAGCCGTCGGTCGGCGGGGTCCGCGAGCAGCCGCGGGAGGTCCGCGGTGACCAGACTCGCCAGCGCCGAGAACAGCGAGTCGACGGAGCTGACGACTAAGAGGAGCGCCAGTAGGACGACCCCCAGCAGGACGCCCTCGCCGAAGACGCTCTGGACGAGGACGAAGAAGGCGATGCTGGGCGACTCCAGGGCCCCGCCGGCGTGTCCGACGGCGACGACGCCGAGCAAGGTCGCGAGGGCGACGATACTCCCGTTGAGGACGGTCGCCTTCCGGAAGCTACTGGCGACGGTGTCGTCGTCCCGGCCGGCGTAGATGCGTTGCCACCACGTCTGGTTGACCATCTCGGCGCCGAAGATGGCAAACGAGAGCGCCAGCCCGAACCGGAGGCCGGCCGCGTTGGTGGGGTCGACCAGCGCGGGGTTCGACGCCGCCACGTCGGCGTAGACGGCGCCGGGGCCCCCGAGCGCGACGACGAGGCCACCGACCACCAGCGCGAGCAGGGGAGCGACCAGCACTGCCTGGAGGGTGTCGGTGACGATAGTCGCCCGGAGGCCGCCGTAACTCGTATACAGGAGGACGAACCCGCCGACCAGCAGGGCGGTCTGCCACTGCGGGACCCCCGCTACGAGCGAGAGCGCGCTGGCGATACCGGTCAGCTCCGCGGCGACGAAGATGAACATGTAGAGCGCGCTCACGAGGACGACGAAGCCGTAGAACGCCGTCCCGTAGCGGACGTGGGCGTACTCGGTCAGCGAGTGGCCCTCGGGGAGGAGCTTCCGGACTCGCGGGCCGACTCTCGTGTACGCCAGCATCGGGACGGCCTCGCCGATGCCGTAGCCGACCGCGGCGGCGATGCCGAACCCGGCGCCGGCCTCGGGCGCCGAGAACAGAATCCAGACGCCCATCACCGAGGCGACCAGCGTCGCCGTCAGGCCCCGCCCGCCCACGGAGTTGCGCGCGGTGAGGAAGTCGTCGGCCGACGTGTCCCGTCCCCGGGTCCGCCAGACGCCGACGCCGGCGAAGGCGGCGAGGGTCAGGACCGTCAGCCCGAGCGCGAGCGCGCTTCCCACCATCAGTCATCACCTCCCGTTTCGGGCGGCATCCGGGAGATAGAACTCCCGCCGGCGGCGTCGGTGGCCGGCACGTCCGCTCGGGCGTCGCCGCGGCTCATATTCCCCACCTCTCCCCGCGCCAGGCGGCGTCCCAGAAGCGGTACTCGTAGCGGGCGGAGGTCCGGAAGCGGTCCCGGTAGCGCTCGCGGTCGGCCTCGGTGGCGCCCTCGGCCACGTCGTCCATCAGCTCCTTGCACCACCGGGTGAGTTCCGAGAACTCCTCGCCGGCGTAGGTCTCTATCCACTCGGCGTACCCCTCGTGGTCGGGGCGACCCCGCTCGTCCAGCCGCCGGGCCGTCTCGTTGAACCCCCACATACAGGGCAACAGCGCGGCGACGAGGTCACCGAAGCTCCCCGTCGCCGCCACGCGTACCAGGAAGTCCGTGTACGCCCGCGTGGTCGGCGACGGCTCCGTTGCTTCCAGCTCCGCCTCGCCGATGCCGAACTCGGCGGCGTAGGCGCGGTGGAGGTCCATCTCCGTGTTAATGGTCGAGTCGAGCAGTTCGGCGAACGTGCCCATCCGCGCCAGGTCCGGGGCGTTTGCGGCCCCCAGCGCGAACACGCGGGCGTACTCGACGAGGTAGACGTAGTCCTGCCGGACCCAGTAGCGAAACGGCGCCTCGTCCAGCGTGCCCTCACCTAGCTGTTCGACCATCGGGTGGGCGACGATGGCGTCCCAGACGGGGTCGCCCACCTCGGCCAGTTCGTCGGTAAAGCGCATGGCCGAGTGTCCGGGACCCACCGTGATATAAGCTAGTGATATAATCCAATTATACACCGGGGCGGCCGGCCGACATTATAAGCCACCGCTTCCCGAAAGGCGGGGTATGTCGCTCCGGCTGCCAAGCGAAATCGTCGTCGAAGACGTGTTGCCGACGCTGCGTGCGCTGCTCGCCCGCGAGCTCGCCGCCCACGGACTGACACAGGAGGAAGTGGCCGGCCACCTCGGCGTGACGCAGGCCGCCGTCTCGACGTACGTCAGCGGCGAGCCGGAGCTGGCGCCGCCGATTGCCGAACACCCCCGGACCGAGGCGACCGTCGAGTCGGTCGCCGCGGGGCTGGCCAGCGGGGAGATGGACGGTTACGACGCGCTCGCGGCCGTGCTGGAGCTCGTCCGGGCCTTCGAGGACCGGGGTCCCATCTGTGAGCTCCACGAGGAGGCCATGCCCGGTCTGGAGGGACTGGGCTGTGACCTCTGTGTCCGGGGCGAGAACCCCGAGCTTCGGACCGAACGCGCCGTGCTCGACGACGTGCGCGAGGCCACCCGGCTGCTGGCGACCAGCCCCGGCGTCGCCGCCGCCGTCCCCAACGTCGGGACGAACGTCGGCACCGCCCTCCCCGACGCGGCGTCCGTCGCCGACGTGGCCGCTGTCCCGGGCCGAATCTACGAGATGGGCGGCCAGGTCGAGGTGCCGGCCAACCCAGAGTTCGGGGCCTCCGAACACGTCGCGACGACGATTCTGGCCGCGATGGCCGTCGACGGGGAGCGCCGGGGCGCGGTCAACCTCGCCACCGACGACGCCGTGCTCGGGGCGGCCGAGTCACGCGGGCTCGACCGGCTGGAGTTCGAGGCGGGCTACGAGAACCGCGGCGAGCGCCTCCGCGAGCAGTTCGAGGCTCGGGATGCAGTACCCGACGTGCTCTTTCACCGGGGCGCGTTCGGCATCGAACCCATCACCTACGTGCTCGGCGAGACGGGCGCCGACGCCGCGCGTTTAGCTACCGAACTGGTCGCGGACGCGGCCGAGGGGTAGCGGTGGGCCGGGCGAGAGTGGTGCGACGGCTGTCGCACCCGAGCGCTGACGGGGAAGGGCAGGGCTGCCGTCGTAGAAACTAAAGAAGCAGTCAGTTAGCGTCCGGCGAGCGAAGCGAGCCGGTTCCAACGCGGCGAGCCGACTACCGCGCACCTGTGGTGCGCGACAGGAGGCAAAGCCGCGATTTTCCCACGTTTTTGCCCGAACAAGCGCGGCTTTGCCGCGCTCGTTCGGTGTAAAAAGTGGTTAGGCATTAACGTCTTCCAGGTGCCGGCTCGCGACGACCTGCCCGGTCGGAGTCAGCGTCGGGCCGTCGGCGCCGTCCTGGATGAGGCCGTCCTCTTCGAGGTCCTGCAGCAGCATCGACACCTCGGAGGAGTCCTTCCCGAGGATGGAGGCCAGGGGCATCCCGTCCATGTCCCCGGTGGAGTAGATGGCCACGAGCACCTCCTTTTTGCCCTTGGTGAGCTCGACTTTCTTGAGCTGCTCCATCAGCTCGGAGTACTCCCGGCGGAGGTACCGCCCGAGGATGGACATCTTCCGGCTCGAGGCCAGCGCGGCCTCCGTCGTGACGGCGGTGCCGTCCATCATGTGCCGGACGACGAGCACCGGCCGGTCGGCGCCGCGTATCTCGCGCGTGGTGCGCTCGAAGTCGGAGACGGTCTGGAGCTGGATGACGAAGCTGTCGTCGCCGCGGCGGAACTCGACGGAGCCGGGCTTGAGAAAGAGTTTCGCCCGCTTGAACCCCTCGTCGGTGACGCGCCCGCCGACGCGGGCCCGCTCTTTGACCGTGGTCTCGGTCCCGTTGATGATGGCCTTGAACAGGACGGTGCCGAACTTCTCTATCTTCTCGTCGTCGGCTTCGATGGCGGCGACGAGGCGCTTGCCGTTCTTCTCGAAGGCGACGGTCACCGTCGACCGGAAGAAGTCGCCCAGGTCCGGGGGCACCTGGCCGATGGCGATGTCGAAAATCGAGTCGAGGGGAATCGTCAGCTTGTCGTCCTCGCTCGCGGCCAGTACCAACCGCTTCTGGGAGAGGACCACCCGCCCCTTGATGGGGTCGCTACGGCTGGCCACCTCGGAGTTGAACTGGCCGACGAAGTCCGCGATGACGGATTCCGACATTCACTCGGTACCGACACTACAGCGGCCCGGATATTGAGCGTTTCGCGCGAGTATCATCTCGGAAAACCGGGGCCGACCGGCGGGCAGGGACACCGCTATCAGCCGTCCAGGTCGCTTGCGATGTCCGAAAGCGACGAATCTGGGGCCGCTGTCGCGGTGTAGACGACTCGCCGGCCGGGCGTTCGCAGGCCGTACTGGTGGCCCTCGGTGACAACGTCCAGATGGGCCGACCCGGCGATGGAGACGTCCGCGTCGTCGACCCACTCGGCGAGGCGGTTCTCGCCGTCGCGCTCGCGGGCCAGCCGGCGGTTGTCGGCGGCGTGCGTGACGGTCGAGTCGCCGTCTAGGTCGGTCCCGACGCGGGCCTCGTAGTCGTCCCCGTCGAGCGAGAGCGTGACGACATCGCCGTCGGACAGCCCGAGTTCGTCGGGGAGAACGACGCGCGGGCGGCCGGTGCGGCCGACGGCCTCTATCGGGACGCGGTGGGTGTCGACCGCGTCGTGGTCGCTGGCGACGCGCTCACTCATGGGCGCTCCGTTCGCGAGCGGGCGCTCACTCCTCGTCGCCGAGCAGCTCGTCGACGTCGTCGCTGCCGCGCCCGACGATTTTCGCGTTAATCTGGCGGGTCTCGTCGCTGACCTCTCGGCCGCGGACAGTGATGCGCTTTCGCTCGCCGTCGGTGGTCGGCTCGAAGCCGATGCCGCCGTCGGACATGATCGCCTTGGTGCCGACGCCGCGGACGTCGGGCCGCATCGGTCGGCCGGCCGTGTCCGAGCCGCCGGTCAGTTCGAGCGTGTAGCCGTCGAGTCCGACGGCGCCGCCGTCGACCTCGTCGCCGAGCTCTCGGCCGATGAAGCGGTTGGCGTCCTGTCCGTCGACCTCGATCTGATACGTGTGGCCGCTCTCCGGATCGGAGACGGCGACCGTGAATTCAGCCATACGTCAGTTCAATCTATCACGCGCCAAAAACGCATCGAACCGTCCGCGGGACTCCCGGTTCCCTCTCGCCGCGGCTCTCGGCGACGCTAACGCGGAATACTGCCGGTTATCCGTCCTGAGTCCAGTCACCCCGCTTTAGCTGTCCGCGGCGACGACGGTGCTCACCCGCGCGTTCTCCTTGAGTTTCAGCCCCGCGCCCCCGACCGACAGCGGGATTCGCGGCAGTTCGTCGACGTGTACCGTGGGATGGGTCGCTCCGCGTTCGAGCAGCTCGGTCCGGGGCTGGAGGGTGACCGTCGCCGCGCCGGTGAGCGACTCGTTGAACTCGACGAGATACTGGCCCGCGCCGAGCGACCACCACTCGTAGTCGTCGTCCGGGTCGCGCTTGCTGCTCCGGTGTGGCACGGTCGTGGCCGGTTCGAGTTCGCCGCCGCCGAAGTCGATGCGGCCGGGGGCGACGATTTCCGACACCTCGGCGACGGTGAGGTCGACCCCCTTACCCTCGGTCTGGGTCGGTTCGTGGACGATATCCGTGACGTAGTCGCTGAGTTCGGACATACGGCCGGGTTCCGCCGCTCGCCTGAAAACTGTGGGGGCGCTAGCGAGGGTCCGATAGGAGGGAGAATCCTTGAGGCAAGCAGAGCGGGTGACTTTTGGGCGCTGGCCGACTCCCGGACGTATGAGCAACCACGCCGAGTTCCTCGCCGGCGAGCGACCCGACGACGTCCTCTTTTTCCTCCACCAGGACGCCGTCTCGAACCCCGAAGCCCTGGCCGATTATGCCGACCCGGTCGACGACGGGCTGGTGCTGGTGCTGCCCGGCGACGACGGCCGCTCGGCCTTCCAGTCGGCGACCGGCATCGACCCGATGGGGCTGGCCCAGGAGGCCATGCAGACCGAGGGGGTCGTCCACGACGACTGCACCGACGCCAACTGCCCCGTCGCCGAGGAGGAACCCGAGGAGAACCACACGACGAAGTTCATCTTCGCCTTCGCCGAGGAACAAAACGAGGAGGTCGGCGGCCTCTATGGCGAGGGTGATGTCGTCCACGCCTACGCGGTGTGTGCCTGCGGGGAGCGGTACTCCGACAAGTGGGTAATCGAAGGGTAGCGCTACGGCGAGCGGGACAGCAGGAACGGTTCCGCCAGCCGGACGAGCAGGGCCTTCGGGAGGCCCGTTAGGACGCTCCCCTCGTGGCGGTACGGCACGCCGACCTCGTCGCGAGTGACGCCGTGGCGAAGATGCTGGACGCCGTCGAGGAGGAACCAGCCGCCGAGCGCCGCGCCGAGGGCGGGAATCCACAGCGGCGCAGTCAGCGTCGCCGCGTAGCCGGTACCGACGAGGACTAGCAGGCCGAAGACGGCGTTTCCGGCGTAGTCGCCGACGACCGCCTCGGCCAGGTCGGTTCCGAGATTCAGTCCGAAGAAGCCGACCGCCACCGCAGCGGCGTATCCGAGCGGTTCGCCGAGGACGTACAGCGCCGCACCCACAGCCACGGCTCCGACGGCGTTGCCGGCGATAGTGCGGCTCTCCGGCACGTCCCACTGGAGGGCTAGGGACATCGTTTCGCCTGTCGGACGACGGGGATATCAGCGTTGCGTAGCCCCACCGCTCGCGGCGCTATTCGGCCGGCTCCTCGGGCAGCCGTCTGAACGCGTCGACGATGGCCTGTTTCGCCACCGCGCCCTGTGTCGTCCAGTGGTGGGCGTAGTCCATCATGTCGTCGTATATGTCGGGCTTGCAGCCCGCCGCTTTGGGGTGGCCGCCCCCGTTGACCTGGGCGGCGACCTCGTGGGCGCGCTCGAAGTTCTCGGTGCCCCGAATCGAGGCCGAGCCGGCGGGTTTGACGATGACGGCGGCGTCGGCGCCCTGTTCGCGCAGCGCCTCGGCGACCTCGTTCTGCGAGCAGCGGCCGTAGGTGACGCCGACGGTCCACTCGCCGACCTCGCGCAGTTCGGCCCGCTCGACGGCCTTCTCGATGAGCGCTTCCTTCTCGACGCGCTTCTCCGCGAGGAACTCGTGGACCTCCGGCGAGAGGTCGGGACCGTGTTCGGCGACGGCCTCGATGTACTCCTCGGGCTCGGCCCAGTAGGAGAAGTCGGCGAGGTCGTCGCTGCGCTCGTCGTCGCGAATCCAGAGGTCGTGGTCCCGCGTCACCGCCGCGAGTTCGGTCCACTGGTCGCCGAAGTCGGCCTCTAGCTGTTCGAGGGCCACGTCGGCGGTACAGACCTCGTCGCTGTCGCCCACGGTGCGGTCGACGCCGGACTCGTCGACGACCGCGCCCAGTTCGTCGTCCCACTGGTGGTGGTCGAACCACGCGACGCGTTCGACCCGGGCGACGAGGTCGTCGAGGGCCCCCAGGTCGTCCTCGCTGTCGGGACAGAGGTCACAGACGTAGACGGTCGCCTCGGGCTCGGCGTACTCGGCGGCCCAGGCCAGCGCCTCCTGGAGGTTGTGCGGGCCGGCGGGCAACAGCGCGCCCTCGCCGTGGGCCGCACGGACCAGGGCGGTACAGGCCAGTCCGTCGGCGTCCGGGTCGGCGATGACTACGACGCCGGCGCCGTCGAGCGTCTCCGCCGCCTCGGCCTCCCGTTTCTCTTCCTCGAAGGAATCCGGATAGAAAAACCCCTCACCGGGGAGCACTGATTTACGGCCGATAGAGAGGCGGTCGTCGTCGATGAGCCAGTCGTCCATGTCCACACCTGCCAGTCAGCGGCAATGAACCCGACGGTTCGGGGGAGCGGACCCGCGGCTCAGACGGCCTCGCGCTCGGGGTTGGCCTCCCCCTCGAGCTGGCGGACCGACAGCACGGGCATGGCGGCGTTGCGGACGACCTGCTCGGCGACGCTGCCGAGCAGGAAGCCGTGGTCGCCGTGGCGACCGCGGGTCCCGGTCGCGATGAGGTCGGCCTCGACCTCGTCCGCGTAGCGTCTTATCTCCGTGGCCGGGTCGCCGTCCCGGACCACGGTGACGACGTCGGCGTCGGTCTCGCCGCCGTTCGTGGCCGCCTCACGGACGAACGAGAGCGCGCGGCCGCCGGTCGTCGCCAGGGCCCGTTCCAGCACGTCCTGGACGTCCTCGGGGGTGGACTCGACCTCCCCCTCGTCGACGACATACAGCGCGTGGACGGTCGCGTCGAACTTCCCGGCGAGGTCGAGCGCGGCCTCGACGGCCCGCTGTGCGCTGCCGGACCCGTCCGTCGCGATGACCACCGTTTCGAACATACGTCCCGTTGCTCGGCCGACAGTGAAAAATCCCGCCCATCGGACGGGGACGCCTGCGAGCGATGGGATGGCTTTTTGACCGGTCCGTTCACAGACAGTGATGATGGACATCGACCTCGTGCTCGTCCCGGTCGACGGGAGCGACCAGTCCGAGCAAGCCGCGGAGTACGCGACTGCCATCGCAGCGCGGTACGACGCCGACCTCCACCTCCTGTTCGTACTGGACGAACGGCTCCGGCGGGACATCGACAGGGGGACTGTCGACCCCGAGTCAGTCGCACGGGACCACCGGAAGTTCACAGGGCGGGTCCGGGACCGCTCGCACGAACGGGGCCACGACGTCACCCTCGACACCTCGACGGCGACGGCGTTCTCCCAGACGCGGCTGATGCAAAACCCCGGGAGCGTCGTCCTCGACGTGGCGGAGGCCGTCGACGCCGACTTCCTGGTCATCCCGCGGGCCGACAGCAGCGACGACGCCGTCGGTCGGGCCGCGACCTACGTCCTCGAATACGCCAGTCAGCCCGTACTGTCGGTTTAGAGCCGGATACTCATCTCTATCTCGAAGCTCTCGGCCTCGGTCGTCTCGAAGCCGACCTTCCGGTACAGCGCGACCGCGGGGTCGTTCCACCGCTCGACGGTCAGCCACACCTTCTCGAACCCCTCCGACTGGGCCGACCCCAGCAGCGTCTCGACGAGGTTGGTCCCGATGCCCGCCCCCTGGAACGACTGCAGGACGAAGATGGCGAGTTCGTGCTCGCCGTGGTTGTCGGGCACCAGCGTGGCGTGGCCCACGACGGCGTCGTCGTGGACGGCGACGACGTTCAGCGTGTCCTCGCTGAGTATCGTATCGAGCCACTCCTCGATGGCATCCTCCCGGGACGGCGGGATACCCTGTGCCCGGTCGGCCGGGTCGAAGGCGGCGTACATCTCCAGGACGCTGTCGCGGTCGGCCCCGTCGGCCGCGACCAACTCCACGTCGCGTCCCTCGCGGTCGGTGACGGTCCGGGGCGGTCGCGGGAACTCGTCTGCCGGTTCGGCCGGATAGTCGCGCGTCATCGGATGAGAGTCACCGGAATCTGGCAGTTCAACAGGACGAACTCGACGATGGCGCCGAGCTGTATCTTTCCGAGCGTCGAGCGCTTGCCCCCACCCAGGACGATGCGGTCGAACCCTTCGGTCTCGGCCAGCGCGATGAGCTCGCTCCCCGGCGAATCGCCCTCCAACCGTCGTATCGTCGCGTCGAAGCCGCTTTCGGCGAGCGTCTCCTCGACCCGCGCCCGTATCTCGTCGACGCCGGAGCTCTCCTCCTCGCTGTCGAAAATAGCGACTGTCAGCTCGTCACCGGCCGTCTGTGCGCGGTCTATCGTCTCCTCTAGCGCCTGGTACGACAGTTCGCTCCCCCCCACACCGAGTAGAATGTCCATGTAGGCCCATTCCCGGCATCTGTCAAAAATCCCAGTGGCACGTCGCACGGCCCGCGCGACGGGGGCGACCGGTGGCGGGCGATACGCTTTTTCGCCGCGGGCACACAGAGTCGCCCATGACACCGCCGCCCGAGGACGAGGAGCCGACACGGGTCGTCTCGCCTCACGAACCCGACGAGACGGCCGGCGACGACGAACCCGACGCCGCGGACCCCCAGTCGCCGGAGTCCGATGCTATCCCCGAGGACGTCCGGAAGTACGAACGGTTCACCAAGATAGAGAGCGGGACCTACGACCGCGCCAACGAGTTCCTGCGCGAGCGGACCTACATCACCGCTCGGGAGTGGGCCATCGCCCGCCTCTGTGCCGACTTCCGGACCGAGACGGGCGTCGAGATGACCAAAATCGGCGAGAACCTCCCCGAACTCGTCCCGTTCATGACCGACACCTACACGCCCCAGGCGGTCAACCAGGCCCGCGCCTCCTTCGAGGAGAAGGTCCGGAAGGCCGGGGCGACGTTCCTCTACGGGGCGATGTCGGACTTCTTCACCGCCGAGGAACTCGACGACGTGATGTACGAGTCGACGGAGGTCGCGAAGTTCCTGCTGGAGGTGGAGGGCGTCGACCTCGCCGTCGAGGACGAGATGGAGGCCGAGGACCGCATCTCCTCGGTGATGCGGGAAGTGCGGGAACACTCGGCGGCGCTGCGCCACGACGAGGTGTGTTGCCCCGAGTGCGGCCACGAGTTCGGTGTCGATGAGAAGTGAGGAGCGCTCGGTCCTGCAATCCGACCTGTTTCTGGCCGCCATCATGCTCGGGACCGGGCTGTTCAGCGGGGGGAGCGAGGCCGTCCGCGCGGTCCCCGTGGTCGGTCTGACCACCGCCGCGTTCATCGCCGTCTCGGTGTATCTCGCGGAGCACGACGTCGTGCCGGGCGTCTACCCCGAGGTCGCCACGGTGGCGGCCTTCCTCGTCACCGTCGGGGTCGGCGTCGGCTTCGTCCTCACGCTGCCGGCCTCGGCCGCGGTCGTCGGCGCCGCGGCGCTGAGCGGCGGCGGCGCCGGCGTCGCCGTCTATCGGCTCGTCTTCGGCGTTTTCCTGCCGGTGCCGGCGTATCGGCTGGCGAAAGACGAGGACCCCGAAGCGACGGTGGAGACCGAACGGGACCACTAGCCCAGACGTGCCCAGCATGGCCGGGAGGCCGCATCGGCCCGCCTGAGCGCCTACCCGATAAGCTCGCCGTCGGCGTCGCGGGCGTTCTCGCCCGCGTGGTCGTAGAACACGTCGCCCTCGGCGTCGTCTCGCGGTTCCGTGTCGTCGCCGTCATCTCGCGGGCTCCGCCCGCTCGATTGGTCCGCGGAGCTCCGCTCCGCGCCACTCGACCCGTCCGAGGCGCTCCGCGCCTCGCCGCGCTCGAACACCGTCGTTCCCCGGACCATCGTCCACTCCGGGAAGACGGCATCGAACCCCTCGAAGGGCGTCCAGCCGCAGTCGGTGTGGCGCTCGTCGGCCCGGATTTCGGTCGTCTCGGTGGTGTCGACCAGCACGAGGTCGGCGTCTCTCCCGGGCTCGATGGCGCCCTTCTGCGGGATATCGAAGACGGCGGCCGGGTTCGTCGCGGTCAGGTCCCGGACCCGTTCGTAGCCCAGCGCGGTATCGGGGTCGGCGGCCTCCGCGAGCAGGAGCGGCAACGCCGTCTCGACGCCCGGCACCCCGGAGGGGGCGTCCCAGATACTGGCGTCCTTCTCCGCTCTCGTGTGTGGTGCGTGGTCGGTCGCGATCATATCCACGGTGCCGTCGGCGACCCGCTCGTACACTCCGCGCCGGCGCTTCTCGCGGCGCAGGGGCGGGTTCATCCGCCCGTAGGTGTCAAGCTCCCGCAGGTCGCGGCGCGAGAGCAGGAGGTGATGGGGCGTCACTTCCGTCGTCATCCCCGCGTCGGCGGCGATATCGATGCCCTCCGGCGTCGAGGTGTGGGCGATGTGGATGCGGGCGCCGACCTGTTTCGCGGCCTCGCAGGCGCGGCGGACGGCGCGCTCCTCGGCCTCTGCGGTTCGGTAGGCGCTCCATGCGTCGGCATCGTCCCGGACCGTCGCGTCGTCGTTGAAGTAGTCGGCGTCCTCGGCGTGGACCGTCACCGTGACGCCCGCGTCGGTGGCCGCCGCCAGGGCCTCCTCGAACAGCCCGCGCTCGATACCCATATCGCCGGTCGAGTCGGCCAGGAACACCTCGCCGAGCGCGAACAGGCGGCGCTCGAACAGGCTTTTGGGGTCCCAGTCGGCAGTGACGCCGCCGTTGAGGCCCCAGTCGACGAGCGAGTCCGCGGCGAACTCGGTCTTCTCGTCGAAGGCCGTGCCGTCGACGGTCGGCGGGTCGGTGTTTGGCTGGTCGACCACGCAGGTCACGCCGCCGGCGGCCGCCGCGCGGGAGCCGCTGGCCCACGTCTCCTTGTGGGGGTAGCCCGGCTGGCGAAAGTGGACGTGGGCGTCTATCATCCCCGGGAACAGCCGCTTGCCCGAGACGTCGACGGTGCGCTCGTCATCGTCCGAGAGGCCCCGACCGACCTCGGCGATGGTCTCGCCGCGCACCCGGACGTCCCGCTGTCGGCCGTCCGCGAGTGTGGCGTTGCGGATGAGCATACCCACCCTGGACCGGGCGAGCCCCTAAGTGTCTCGGATGCGGTCGCGGGCGGTGACCGTCCGGTCACCGACGAGCGCCGTCGCGAGGGCGTCGAGTACTCCGGCAGTATCGCCGCCGGCGTGGGCGACGCTCCCGACGCTATCCGGGTCGAACGAGACACCCAGCGCGTCGTAGACGGGAGCGAGCACGTCGCCGATGGCGGCGCGGTCACGGACCACGACGATGCCGCCAGTCAGCGCCACGTCCTGCCGGACGCGCTGGGCGATGCCGACGAGCTTGCCGCCGGCCCGCAGCGAGTGGACGCCGGGACAGAACGAGCCGGCCGGTTCCCCCTCACTGGCGTCGACGCCGACGGCCGCGAGGGCGGTTTGGACGGCACCGCTCACGCGGTCGTACCGGTCGCCGATACCCTCGCGACTGTCGGCCGTCGGCTCGGCGAGCGCGAACGCGACGGTCGAACCGGTGTAGGCGACGGCCCGGCCGCCGACCTCGCGTTCGAGGACGGCGTAGCCGCGGTCACGGGCCGCTACACGGGCGCGGTCGTACCCCTCGGCCCGTCGGTCCCGCCGTCCGAAGGCGACCTGTCGGGGCGGGCGCCAGATTCGCAGGGCGGGCTCGGCATCGGTAGCGGTCCGGGCGACCATCTGCCGGGTCCGTTCGTGGTCTCGCTCGTGGTCGTTCACCCGTCCCCGGAGCAGTCGCATAGCGTCGGTAGACGGCCGGGAGACTAAACTCCCGCCGGTAGCGAACAGGCGACACGACAGCTCGCGGCGGGCTGTGTCGCGCTCCCGCGGGACCCGCCGCGGCAGGACTCAGCGCACACGCGGCCGTGGGCTCGGTATCACTGATGAACCCTCGGGCGACAGCCACATACTGACCCGTTCCCAACCGGGGCCAATGGCGGTCACCGTCCCCGAAAGGGTCCTCCGGCAGTACTACCGGTTCTCGCTGTACAACTCCCCGTTCGAGGCCCACGACGATGGGTGTGCCATCGACCTCTACCCCGAGGGGGAGCGAGCGCCGTCACCGGTCGCCGGTGAGGTGCTGGAGACGAAGGCGGTGCGGGCGCCGCCGAAAGCCTACGCCGCCGAGGCGGACTACCTGATTCTCGTCGACACCGGCGACTACGTCGCTCGCCTGCTCCACGTGAAACCGGGGGTCGATGCCGGGGACAGGGTCGCCGTGGGCGACGACCTGGGCGAACTGGTCCGGGCGGGCTTTTTCGCGCCGTGGGTGCCCAACCACGTCCACCTGGGCTTTCGGAACGAGGGGGCAAACCCCTACCGCGCGGCCGGGTCGCTCCCCGTCGAGGCGGGCGTCAACGTCGAGGGGCTGGCGTGGGACGGCACGGGCACGGTCACTGAGGCAGGCGAGACGTGGGCGCGGCTTGACTCGCCGACCCACCCCGCCCCGGGCGAGCGGTTCGTCGGGCTGGCGGCCGGCGGCGGCGTCCTCGACGGCGGTCTCCCACACTACGAGTGGGGCGGGCTACTCGGGGACGACGGCGGTATCGCGCGGCTGGCCGGCCAGCGCGTCGGCGTCGCCGACGGGCGCACTGTCGCCTGGGACGACCTGGCGGTGGTCGCCAACGGCGACCCCGTCACCGGCGTGGCGCTGTTCTGCTCGCGCGACGAGGCCGGCGTGAAGCTGGTCGGCGAGGACGTCGACCTGGCGGTCGGCGAGCGGGTCGAGGTGACCGTCAGCCGCGGCGGGGCATGAGGCCCTCACTCGAAGTCGACCTCGCGGCGCTCGACGACCTCGCCGAAGAGCCAGTCGGCGTGCTCTAAGGCGTACTCCCGGTGGTCTTCCTCGATGAAACCGATGGCGTCCTCGGCGAGGACGGGGCGGTAATCCCGTAGCCCGGCGCTGGAGGCCGTATGGAGCACGCAGACGTTCGCGAGCGTCCCACAGACGACGAGGTCCTTGACGCCGTGGGCGTCGAGCCACCCCGCAAGCTGGGTCTCGTGGAAGGCGTCGTAGGTGTGTTTCTCCACCACGAGGTCGTCGTCCCGGGGGTCGAGTTCCGCGACCAGTTCGGCCTCCCAGGAGCCTTCGAGGACGTGTTCGCCCCAGCGGTCGAACTCGTCGTAGTAGTGGGCGTCCTCGAACTGCTCGGGCGGGTGGACGTCGCGGGTGAAGACGACGCTCGCGCCGGCGCCGCGGGCGCGGTCGACGAGCCCCGTGACGGGCTCGATGGCCGCCTCGCTGTCCGGTGCGTAGAGGCTCCCGTCGGGGTGACAGAAGCCGTTCTGCATGTCGACGACCACGAGGGCCGTCTGCTGTGGGTCCAGTTGCACGGTCCCGCGTTCGTACGCGACCCCTACGAACGTTCGGGCGTGCGACTTTTCACCGTCCCACCCCAGAGACTGGTAATGCGACGTGAGTTCGCGGTCGTCTGCTGTGCTGTGATACTCCTCCTTGCGGGCTGTCAGGGGCTGGACGCGGGGACATCCGCGGAGACGCCGACCGACACCGAGTACGTCAACACCACCACGGTCGTCCTCGACGGCGGGAACCTGACCGACGGGGGGACCACCCGCCCGGACCCCGAACGCGACCGACTGGGCTGGGAGAACGGCTACTGGCACAACGACTCGCTGAACGTCTCGAACGGCGACGGGCTCAACGAGAGCGAACTGTCGGCCGTGGTCAACCGGTCGATGGCCCGCGTCGAGTACGTCCGCGGTCTGGAGTTCGAGGGGGCCGTTCCCGTCAGGACCGTCTCGCGGGCGTCCTACCGGAACCGGAGCGCCAACGCGAGCCACGGCGACGCGCTCCGGACCTTCGACAACGCGAAGTTCGAGGCGCTGTTCCTCGTCGGCGAGGACACCGACTCCATCGAGACCCAGGAGAGCGCGCTCGGTGCCAGCGTCCTGGGGTACTACAGCCCGTCGCTGGACGAAATCGTCATCGTCACCGATTCGGAGACGCCCAGAATCAGCGAGAAGACTCTCTCGCACGAACTCGTCCACGCGCTCCAAGACCAGCGCTTCGACCTGGCGAGCAACGCCAGCACGCGCGACGGCCTGCAGGGGCGAAACGCGCTCATCGAGGGCGACGCCAAGGCGACCGAGACCGCGTACATGGACCGCTGTGGGACGAACTGGTCGTGCGTCACGGTCGGGCAGTCCGGCGGCGCCGCCGGTGACACGCACTTCGGGGTCTCCTACATGCTCTATTTCCCCTACAGCGACGGGTCGTCGTTCGTCGCCACCCTCCGAGAACGGGGCGGCTGGGACGCGGTGAACGACGCCTACGGCGACGTGCCCGACGGCGCGCGCGAGGTCATCACTCCCTCCGACTACCCCGAGTGGGAGCCCCGCAACGTGACGATACCACAGCCCCCGAGCGGCGACTGGGAGCGGGTGCGCCCCTCGACCGACCGCGACCGGCCCGACTACGCCACCGTCGGCCCGTCGGCCATCGCCGCGTCGCTGGCCTACACGACGGGCGACGGCTACAACGACTCCTCGGTCGTCAGCCAGTCACAGCTGGCCGACTACCGGACCGTTCGGTCGGACCCGTACAACTACGACCTGCCGGGGACGAGCGGCTGGGACGGCGGCCGGATGCAGGTGTACACGAAGGACGGCGAGACGGGCTACGTCTGGCGGACGACCTGGAGCGACGACGCGTCGGCCGAGCGGTTCGCGGCCGCGTGGGCGCGCGTCATCCAGCACTGGGGCGGGGAGCGCACCGCGGACGGGAACTGGGTCATCGACGGGGGGAGTCCGTTCGCCGACGCCGTCGCCGTCCGCGTCGATGGCGACACCGTCACCGTGGTGAACGCCCCGACGGAGGCAGAGCTTTCCGAACTGTACGATGCGTAGGGCGCTCGCGCTGGCTCTCGCCTTGCTGGTCGCGCTCGCGGGCTGCTCGGTACCGTTTCTGGGCCATCCCGAGGAGCCCCCCGGCGGGGACACGATCGGCTGGGAGAACGGCTACTGGTACGACGACCCGGTCGACGTGACGACGGACGACGGGCTCAACGAGAGCGAACTGGACGCCGTCACCGCCCGGGCGATGGCCCGCGTCGAGCGGATTCGCGACCGGGAGTTCGAGTCGACGGTCCCCGTTGACGTCATCTCGCGGGCCGAGTACCGCAACCGCTCGCGCTCGAACGGGAGCGCCGGACCCGGCGGGGACCCCTGGAACGACCAGGTGTGGGAGGCGCTGTTGCTCGTCGGCGAGAGCGAGGGGAGCGACGAGGCCATCAGCGACACGCAGGGCAACTCGGTGCTGGGGTACTACTCGTCCGGCGAGGACCGAATCGTCGTCGTCAGCGAGACCGACACGCCGGTCGTCGACCGGAAGACCCTCTCGCACGAACTCGTCCACGCCCTGCAGGACCAGCAGTTCGGGCTCGGCGGGTCGCCCCGGACCCAGGACACGCAGCTGTCACACAGCGGCGTCATCGAGGGCGAGGCGAACTACATCCAGAACACGTACGAACAGCGCTGTGAGAACCGTTGGAGCTGCATCGGGACGCCCGCACGTGACGGCGGTGGTGGCGGTGGGGGCGGCCGCGACAACCCCGGCGTCTTCACCGTCCTCATCCAGCCCTACATCAGCGGGCCGGGCTTCGTCGACAGGGTCTACGAGCGCGGCGGCTGGGACGCCGTCGACGCGCTCCACGGCGACTACCCCGACAGCTCCGAGCAGGTCATCCACCCCGAACGCTACCCCGACGAGACGCCCGTCTCGGTGACTGTCGCCGACCGCTCGAACGCCGAGTGGGACCGCTTCGACCGCGACCCCGTCGGCGACACGGTCGGGGAGGCCTCCGTCTTCGCGACGATGTATCACAACGACCGGACGAGCGCCGACCGTCACAGCTACGTGAGCCGACCCTCGGAGGGGTGGGCCGGCGACACGGTGGTCCCCTACCGGGACGGCTCGGGCGGCGGCGGTTACGTCTGGGAGAGCCGCTGGGACACCGAGCGCGACGCCCGCCAGTTCGCGGACGCCTATCGGGGCGCGCTGACCGAGGAACACGGCGCCAGCAACCCGCGGGGGGACGTCTACGTGGTCCCCGACGGTCCGTTCGCGGACGCCTTCCGCGTCGTCCGCGAGGGGCGGACGGTCCGCATCGTCAACGGACCGACGGTCTCCGACCTGGACGGGATTCACCGCTCGAACTGATGAGCCCGAACGCGTGCGGCGGACTCAGCACCCGTCTATCCAGGTCCGCGCCGTGAGAAATTCTCCGGCGGTGCGCGTCGCTCGCACGACCGGCGCTGCGGGAGCCGCTACCCGCCCGTTTTTTCCACCGCCGCGCTAACACCGCGGTAATGACCGAGACGTTCGACATTATCCCACCGGAAGCGATCACCTCGGGGCGCGCGACGGACGCGTACTTCGAGCGGACGATAGAGGCGCTCGACCACGCCGGCCGGAACCCCGACGTCGTCGCGGAGGTGACGGCCGACCAGTTCCCGACCGGCGAGTGGCACCTGCTGGCCGGCCTGAAAGACGCCGCGGCGCTACTGGAAGGGCGGGCCCTCGACGCCGACGCACTGCCCGAGGGGACGTTGTTCGACGGCGGGCCGGTCCTGCGAATCGAGGGCCCCTACCGCGAGTTCTGCCGGCTGGAAACGGCGCTTTTGGGCTTTCTCTCGCACCCGACCGGCGTGGCGACGCGCGCCCTGGAGGCCCGCCGGGCGGCCCCCGACTCGACGGTGCTGTCCTTTGGCTCCCGGCACGTCCATCCGTCGCTGGGCGCGCTGGTCGAGCGGTCGGCCCTGCTGGGCGGGCTGGACGGGTTCTCGAACATCGCCGCCGGCGACGTCATCGGTCGGGAGGCCGGGGGGACGATGCCCCACGCGCTCATGATATGCTTCGGCCGCGGCGAGCAGGAGCAGGCGTGGCGGGCCTTCGACGAGGCGGTTCCCGAGTCGACTCCCCGCATCGCCCTGGTCGACACCTACTCGGACGAGGTCGACGAGGCGTTGCGGGCGGCCGAGGCCGTCGACGACCTCGACGGCGTCCGCCTCGATACGACGGGGTCCCGGCGGGGCGATTTCCGCCACATCGTCCGCGAGGTCCGCTGGTCGCTCGACGCCGCCGGCCACGGGGACCTCGATATCTTCTGTTCGGGCGGGCTCGGGCCCGCGGACCTGCGCGAGCTCCGGGACGTGGCCGACGGCTTCGGCGTCGGGAGCTACGTCTCGAACGCCGACCCGCTGGATTTCGCCCTCGACGTCGTGGAGGTCGACGGCGAGCTCGCGGCCAAGCGCGGCAAGCTGACCGGGACGAAGTCGGTGTATCGGACCGAGGACGGCGGCCACCACATCGGGCTGGCCGACCGCGCCGGTCCCGACGGCGCCACGTCGCTCATGGAACCGCTTGTCCGTGACGGGGAGGTCGTCCGGGAGTTCGACCTCGACGCGACCATCGAGCGGGCCGCCGCGGACGCCGACCGCGTGGGGTTCGGGGCCGACTAACGCCCGGCCGATAACGGGACTCGTTCTGGGGCTCGGTACGGACCGGTAGTCCCGACGCTGGCGTGTGCATACTTTCGATAAATACTGCGCAGGCCGCGTGAACATCTGCACGATATGAACAGTATTGTTCACGGACGGTGCAGGGGTAGCAGTATAGAATTAGGTGCAATATTTGCTGTAACATCGAAACGGGCTGTTTGAGGCCTTCATGAGTGTGATTAAACGAAATTCGTAGCGCTAACGGTGGGAAAATATACCAAAGGACTATCCCCATGATTTATAATACGTGAACGTTTTGTGAGCGTTTGTATGCAAAAGAAACGCGCTCGGAGTCGACGGCGGTTCCTCAAAGGTGCGGGTGTCGCAAGTACAGTCGGGCTCGCCGGCTGTGGCGGTATCCTCGGTAACGGTTCGGAGACGACGGCTGACGAGATCGTGTTCTACAACGCGGGGTCCCTGGAGTTCGACCCCGGTACGGAGGACAACATCAAGCGGTTCGAGGAGGAGACCGGTATCAGCGTCGAGGTCAACGAAGTCCCCTGGAACAACCTGAAAACGAGCCTCACGACCATCTGGCGGAACCAGGACTCCCAGGTCGACGCGTTCAACGGCCCGACCTGGTGGCTCGCGGACTTCGTCAGCTCGGAGTGGCTCGAACCGCTCGAACTGGGCGACGAGCACATGGGCAAGTTCCCCGACTCGCTGTCCGAGCTGGTCACGTTCGACGGCAGCACCTACATGGCCCCCGAGTTCGGGAAGTGGGGCACCTACCTCTACGACCAGCAGTACCTGAGCGACCAGGGCTTTGACTCCCCGCCGGACACGTGGGACGAGGTGCTCAACCAGGGCGAACAGCTCTCGCAGGGCGATAAGGCCGGCTTCGGGTACACCTGGGGCGGAAAGTCCGTGTTCACGTTCAAGCAGTTCCTCTACCAGGCCGGCGGTCAGCTGTTCAACGACAGCAACGAGCCGGTGTTCCGCGACGCCGGCGTCGAGGCGCTGGAGTTCTTCAGCCAGCTCCGCGAACGCGGCATCAGCCCCGACGGGGTCTCCAGCCTCGGTGAGGGTGGCATCGGCGACAACTTCGTCGCCGGCCAGTACGCCACCGTCGAGTCGTGGACGCCGCTCGGTTCGCGAGCCCTCGACGAGTGGGAGGATGGCCGACTCGGCAGCGCCAAGCCGCCCAAGGGCCCCGAGAGCCGCGCGACCTTCCAGGACACGAACGGTATCAGCGTCTCGGCGTTCTCGGAGCGCAAAGACGCCGCAAAGCAGTTCGCCGAGTTCATGACGAGCCGCGAGTCCGCCAAGAACAACATGCTCGTCGAGGGCAACCCCTGTGTCGTGCCCGACGTCTACGAGGACGACGAGATTCAGAGCGAGTACCCGTCCTGGCTGCTCGAGGACATGCGGTTCAACCTGGAGAACGCGAAGAGCGAGACCTACATGGCACAGCCACAGGTCGACGACTACCTCAACGAGCAGATCACGCCGGCGCTGCTCGGCAACAAGGACCCCCAGACCGCGCTCGACGACGCGTTCAGCAACATCGAGCGGCTCTACCAGGACATCGGCCTCATCTGAGCGTCCCGGGCAGCATCTTTCCACATAATGTCAACAGAAAAACAACCGCTTCGTCGCAAACTCGACAAGCTGTTCATCCCGCTGACCGTCGGGCCGACGCTGTTGTGGATTGCGGCGATAATCGTCTATCCGACGGTAAAGCTGATCATCAACAGCTTCCAGTTCCGGAACCCGGTGACAAACGAGATGGAGTTCGTCGGGCTCCGGAACTTCGAGCGGCTACTGTTCGCACGGGAGGGGGCCAACGCCGCGTTCGGGGGCTTCAGTCAGGAGTTCGTCGCGATCACGAGGAACACGATAGTGTATGTCGGTTTCAGCGTCACTATCTCCTTCGTGCTGGGGCTGGGAATCGCGCTGTTGTTACACAAGGACCTCAAGGGCCGTAGCTGGTTCCGGACGGCGGTTATCGTCCCCTGGATTCTCCCCTACGTGATGAGCGGGCTGATGTGGCGCTGGATGTTCCAGGCCGACTTCGGTGCGATAAACGGGGCCCTCCAGCAGATGGGGGTCATCTCCGGGAACATCCCGTTCCTCTCGAACGGGGCACTGGCGATGGCGGCGCTCATCGTCGCCGACGTCTGGGTGTTTACGCCCTTCATCGTCATCATCCTGCTCGCGGGGCTCCAGAACGTCCCGGAACAGCTGTACGACGCGGCCGAAGTCGACGGGGCCAGCCGCTGGTCGCGGTTCTGGAACGTCACGTACCCGTTCCTGAAGCCGTCGATTATGGTCGCGCTGACTATCCGCATCATCTTCGACCTCCGAGCGCTCGACCTCGTCTGGGTGATGACCGGGGGCGGTCCCGGGAAGGCCACTGAAGTGTGGGCCTCCTGGCTGTACCGCACCGCACAGGTCTTCAACTCGCCCGGACCCGGCGCGGCGCTGGGTGTCGTCCTACTGGTCGTGACGTTCGCCATCGTGGCCACGCTGTACAAGATATTCGGCGAATCACCCTACGAAGCATGAGCACCAAGAAATCGAGACTCGACCGCCTCCGTCGGTCGCTGGGACTGGAGACAGACAACGAGTGGCCGTCCGTCGTACGCGAACGGCTGGGAGCCTACGTGTTGCTCTCGGTGTACCTCGTCGTCATCTGGTTCCCGATCTACTACATCTTCATCACGAGCATCAAGCCCTCGGCTGAAGTGTTGTCGCTCCCGATTACGTTCATCCCGCGGGACCCGACAATCGGGAACTACGTGGACATCTTCACGAATCGTCCATTCGACAACTACACGATAAACAGCGTCATCATCGCGACGACCACCACGGTCATCTGCGTGACGCTGGGGACGCTGACGGGATACTCCTTCTCCCGTTACGACTTCATGGGCAACAAGACGCTCCTGCTGTCTATCGTCGGTGCGCGGATGATTCCGCCCATCGCGCTCATCGTCCCGTTCTTCCAGATCATGTCGAGCCCGCCGCTCATCGGCGGTATCACGGGGAGCCTGTACGACACGCGCCTGGCGCTGATACTCACGTACACCTTCTTCAACCTCCCCTTCGCGGTCTGGATTATGAAGAACTACTTCGACGGCGTTCCCGAGTCGCTGGACGAGCAGGCCCGCATCGACGGCTGCTCGCGGTGGGAGGCCTTCTTCAAGATCATCCTCCCGATGGCCAAGCCCGGTATCGCGGCGACGGCCATCCTCGCCTTCATCTTCTCGTGGAACGAGTTCGTCTTCGCACTGGTCCTCACGTCTTCCGAAACGGCCCAGACGCTCCCCATCGCGGTGTCGCTGTTCGTCGCGGACGACTTCGTTGACTGGGCGCACCTGGCCGCCGGCGGGATGATAGCTGCCGTGCCCGGAATCCTGTTTGGACTGTTCTTCCAGCAGTACATCGTGAGCGGACTGACGCAAGGAGCTGTCAAGGAGTAATAACTATGTCACAGGTAAAACTCACCGAACTCGTAAAGCAATTCGAAGACGTCACCGCTGTCGACGGCGTTTCGCTCGATATTCCGGACGAGAGCTTCACCGTGCTCGTCGGCCCCTCGGGCTGTGGAAAGACCACGACGCTCCGGCTCATCGCCGGGCTGGAGCGGGCGACCTCGGGTGATATCGAAATCGGCGACGAGGTCGTCAACGACAAGCGCGCCTACGAGCGCGACATCGCCATGGTGTTCCAGAACTACGCGCTGTACCCGCACAAGACCGTCCGCGGGAACATGCGCTTTGGCCTGGAGCAACACGACATGGACGAGGACATCATCGCGGAGCGGGTCAAAGACGCCGCCGAGCTGTTGCAGATAGAGGACCTGCTCGACCGACGACCGTCGGAGCTGTCCGGCGGTCAGCAGCAGCGAGTGGCGCTGGGTCGTGCGATCGTCCGCGACCCGGCGGTGTTCCTGATGGACGAGCCACTCAGCAACCTCGACGCGAAGCTGCGCGTGAGGATGCGCGCGGAGCTGAACAAGCTCCACGACGAGCTGTCGACGACGACGGTCTACGTCACCCACGACCAGGTCGAGGCGATGACACTGGCCGACCAGATTGCCGTCATGGACGACGGGGAGATACAGCAGGTCGGCGCGCCGACCGAGGTGTACATGAACCCCCGGAACATGTTTGTCGCCGGCTTCCTCGGTTCGCCGAGCATGAACTTCCTGGAGGGGACGCTCGAAGAGTCCTCCGCCGGGAAGTTCGAACTGGACATCGGCGGCGAGACCCACGACGTCCCCGACGAGTTCATCGACGACCTCGACGCGTATCTCGGCGAGCGGGTCGTCCTCGGCATCCGGCCGGAGAACATCGCGTTGAACAAAGACGGGGTCCCCGCGAACGTCCACCCGGCGACGGTCAACGTCGTCGAGCCACAGGGCGAGAAGACGGTGCTCGAACTCACCCTCGACACCGGTCAGGACATCAAGGCGGCCGTCGACCCGGACACGACAGTCGAACGGGGCGACGAGGTGAACGTCCGCTTCGACCGGGACTCGCTGCAGTACTTCGACCCGAAGACGGGTGAGTCACTGAGCTTCAAATCGGAGTCCGACGAACAACAGATTACCGCGTGATAATGGCAGGAGAGAGGACTCACAGCGTCGTGGCCACACCCGCCGCGTTCGCCCGTGCCCCCGGGCGCGTGGCGGCAGCCGACGACGGCACAGCCGGTGTCGACGGCGGCGTGGTAGCGACGGGTATCGAGGCGTCCGCAGGGACGCCGTTCGAGCCAGTTCCACAGCAATGATACACAGATTTTATCATTGTTACTTCCGTCCACACTCTCACCTGAATCCACGCCGAACACATCACTCTCGATGAACTGTGACGACCGAAGCGGACGGCCACGCGCTGAGGGGCCGCTTCTGCGGGGGCAGGGGAGGCACAATGGAACCCACTGCGAAGACGAGCCCGCCCGAGGCGGGACGGTGTCTGCACGCCGGGAGCGAGAGCTGTGGTAGATATGTTACCTGACAAACGCCGGGAACGAATCGTCCGGATGGTGAACGACAGTGACAGGGTCACTGTCGAGGAGCTCACCGAGGCGTTCGGCGTCTCGGGCGCGACGATTCGCCGCGACCTGGCGTCGCTCGCGGAGGACGGCCGCATCGAGCGGTTCCACGGCGGTGCTCTCCCCGCGCCGGACGAGGGTGACAGCGCGGGGACGCGGGAGACGGCCCCGGACCCGAGCGGGAAGCGAGCGATAGCCGAACGCGCCGTCGACGAACTGAGCGACGGCGACGCGGTGTTTTTCGACACCGGGCCGACGGCAAAGGAGATAGCGAAGGTGCTCCCGGACGCACACTCCCTGCTCGCCGCGACGAACTCCCCGGAGACGGCCTTCGAGCTCCGCGAGACCTGCGGCGAGGTGAAGGTCGTCGGCGACTCGCTTCGCCGCACCTCGGACGCGCTCGTCGGCCCGAGCGCCGAGTCGTATCTCCGGAAGACGAACTTCGATATCGTGTTCCTCGAGACCGACGCCGTCCAGTCCGACGGCGGGCTCTCGGTCTCGAACGAGGACGAGGCCCGGCTCAAGTCCCTGCTGTGTGACGGCGGCCGGCTCGTCATCCTCGTGGCGGACGGGAGCAAGCTCGGGCGCCAGAGCTTCAGGGAGTTCGCGACCGTCGAGGACATCGACATCCTGGTCACGGAGACCGCGCTGGACGACGAGATGCGGGAGCTGTTCGAGCGGGCCGGTGTCCAGATTCTCGACAACCTCCTGCCGACGGCCTGACGCGGTTGTAGGTATCTCCGGGCCCCAAACCGCTACGACCACCGTCTGTGACGACGTGACGGCGGGGATTACCGACGGACAGCCGTTAAGTCGATACACCCGCAAGCGGAGGTATGGTAGACCGAATCATGATGGTCACGGCGTACACCACCTTCGACCTCCTCGACGGCGAAGTCGAGGGTCACGGCTTCGAGGAGGAGGCGATGGCGGTGCTGAACGTCACCTCGCCGAAGAAGGACCCCGACCACGTCTCGGTGCAGCTGGAGATGGACAACACACAGCTTGACCACGTCGAACCGCACGCCGACAAAGTGACCCTGTCGGCCGACCAGGCCCGCGAGATGGCCGCCGAGCTGGAGAAACACGCCGACAAAGTCGAGGCCGCTCAGTCCGGGTAGCCGTCCCGCCGGTGACTGACCCGGTAGTTCTTTGATGTGCCGTGTCATACCACGACACATGTCGACCGACACGCCCGGTAACCCCGCGGCGCGGGAGCTGGGATACTGCCCGTGTTGTGGCTATCGGACGCTGCCGGAGGGACAGCCCGGCTCCTACGAGGTCTGTCCGGTCTGTCACTGGCTCGACGACCCGACGCAGTTCGGCGACGCCGACTGCGTCGGCGACAGCAACCGCGTCTCGCTGTCGACGGCGCGGGAGAACGTCCGGGAGTACGGCGCCTGCACGCCCGAGGAGGCCGACAGCTGCCTCGACGCCGACGAGTTCGATCGGGACCCCAACTGGCCCTACGACCGCTAGGCCGCGAGCGCGATGTCGAGATACAGCATGACGATAGTCCCGGCCATCAGCCCCAGCGTCGCCACCCGCTCGTGGCCGCTGCGGTGGGTTTCGGGGATTATCTCGTCGGAGATGACAAAGAGCATCGCACCGGCGGCAAAGCCCATCGCGTAGGGCAACAGGGGCTCGACGGTGGCGACCGCGACCGCGCCCAGGATGGCAAGCGGAATCTCGACGACGCCGGACCGGAGCCCGGCCACGACGGCGTACAGCCGCCGGTCCAGCCCCGCGTTGATGGCGGCGACCGACACCGCCAGCCCCTCCGGGATGTTCTGGATGCCGATGGCGAGCATCAGCGAGATGGCGGCGCCGAGCTGTGTGGGGTCGCTCGCGGCCGCACCGAAGGCGACGCCGACGGCCAGCCCCTCGGGCATGTTGTGCAGCGTGATGGCCAGGATGAACAGGACCACGCCCGCGAGCCGCTCCTCGTTGACCGGCAGCGACTCGCTCTGTCCGGCCGCGTCCGCCCGCTTGCTGCCGGTCAGCAGGTAGTGGGCGTGGGGGAGAAAGCGGTCGGCCTGGTCGAGAAAGAGCGCGCCCAGTGCCACCCCGAGCAGCGTCGGGACGGGGTTACCGCCGGAGTACTCCTCGATGCCGGGGATGATGAGGCTGGTAAAGGCCGCCGCGAGCATCACGCCCGCGGCAAAGCCGAGCGCGATATCGAGCGCCCGCTCCGAGGGATTGCGCCACACGAGCACCAGCGACGCCCCGAAGAGGTTCATCGCGGCGATGACGAGCCCGCCGAGCAAGCCGAGTATCAGGGGGTCCGTCCCGGTGACCGACGTTACCGTCTCGGCGATGCCTGACTGCATTGTTCCGTCGTGAGAGGCGCTGGGGTTTGTAGCTACCGGCCTGTCGTGGCCCGCCCTCAGAACGGCTCGTCGGCCCGCTCCAGCCGGCGCATCTCCATCGCCGAGGCGAAGTCCTCGCGGGAGACGACGCGGTCCCCGTCGGGGCTCTCGACGACGGCGGCCGCCGCCTTGCCGGTGTCGAGCGCGACCAGCGCGTCGAAGGCCGACATCGCCGCGTCCAGCCTGAGGATGTCGGTCTCCATCAGGTCGGCGACGGTGTCGGCCTCGCGCTGGGCCTTCGAGAGTTCACGGAAGTCCGAGACCGTGACGACGCCGACCACCTCGCCGCCCTGCGTGACGGTGAACTCCGCCGCCCGCTCGGCGAACATCCGGTCGACCAGTTCCTCGACGGTGGCGTCGGCGTCGATAGCGAGCCGCGTCGGCCGGGCGATGTCGCCGGCGGTGAGCCCCTCCAGCAGGTCCGCCAGCGCGACGGTCCGGGACTCGCCGCTGGCGGCCGCGTAGATGAAAAGCGCCAGCAGCAACAGCATCGGCGCGAAGTTGAGCACGCCGAAGACGGCAAAGAGGACGGCGAAGGCGGTCCCGATGCGGGAGGCCGTTCTGGTCGCCGAGGCGTAAGACCGCCTGCGGGCCAGCAGCGACCGCAGCACGCGCCCGCCGTCCATCGGGAACGCCGGCAGCATGTTGAAGCCGGCGAGGACGAGGTTCGTCACCGCGAGCCAGCCGACGACGAAGAGCGGGACCGTCGCGCCGGCCGGCAGGGCCAGCAGGGCGGCGTAGCAGGCCACGCCGGTGAGGACGCTCGTTATCGGGCCCGCCACGGCGATCCAGAACTCCTTGTGCCACTCCCGGGGGAACGACGTGAAACTGGCCAGGCCGCCCAGAATCCACAGCGTGATGGACTCGACTTCGAGGTCGTAGCGCATCCCCGCCCAGGCGTGGCCCAGTTCGTGCAGCGTGACGCTGACGAACAGGCCGACGGCGGCCAGCGTCCCGACGAGCCACGGCGTCGACCCGGCCTGCAGGACCGAGACGTCCAGTTCGGTCCCGACGAGCGAACCGACGATGCCGGCGTAGAGCTCTATCTGGGTCCCGCTGCCGATGAGCCACGCGAGCACCGGCAGGAAGACCAGCAGCGAGACGTTGACCCGTATCGGAATCCCCCAGACCGTCGTGATGTGGAAGTTTCGCACAGTGGGTGAGAGCGGCCGGAGTCCGGTAAAACTTCGGCTCAGGCGCCCGGAGCGCCGGCGCACCGACCGACCGAGTTTCCGTATCAGTGCGCCCGCGTGGAACGCAAGAATCAGGGCCGTGACAGTGCAACGGCCAGTCATGCCCGACTGGAGCGCGTACCTGGTGACTGGCGAGTCGCTGTCGGCGGGACGGACCACCCGCGAGGTCGTCGAGCGGGCCATCGAGGGCGGCGTCGGCGTCGTCCAGTTGCGCGAGAAGGACCGGTCCGTCCACGAGCGCTACGAGATGGGCACAGAGATACGGGAGCTGTGTCGGGCGCGCGGCGTCGCGTTCGTCGTCAACGACCGCGTCGACCTGGCCCAGGCGTTGGACGCCGACGGCGTCCACCTGGGCGACGACGACCTACCGGTCCCGGTTGCCCGGGAGCTGCTGGGCGAGGAGGCGATTGTCGGCCGCTCGGTGTCGACGGTCGCGGCCGCCCGGGACGCCGAGGCCGCCGGAGCGGACTATCTCGGCGTCGGCACCATCTACCGAACGGGGTCGAAATCCGACATCCCCGAGGACGAACACGGCGTCGGGCCCGAGCGGGTGGCGGCGATAGCCGACGCGGTCGACATCCCCCTCGTGGGTATCGGCGGTATCACGGCGGAGAACGCGGACGCGGTCGCCCGCGCGGGGGCCGACGGCGTGGCCGTGATTACGGCGGTTACGCGGGCCGACGACCCCGCGGCGGCGACGGCGGCGCTTCGCGAGGCGGTCGAGCGAGGGACACGGGAGCGGTCGTAGACGCCGTCACTCGGTCAGCTTCCGGCGCAGCCGCGCCTCGTCGACCCGGTACTTGAACGCCGGCGAGCCGTCCAGCAGGACGTAGGGGACCCGCTCGCCGTACTCCTCGCGGAGCCGCTCGTCGGTGTCCACGTCGACCAGTTCCATATCGACCGCGACGCCTTCCTCCGCTGCGACCCGTTCGACGGTGTCGACAGCCTGCTCACAGAGGTGGCAGTTCTCGCGCGTGTAGACCGTGACCGAAACGTCGCTCATCGACCGACAGTAGGCGCCGAGGCGGCAAAGGGACAGTGATTGCGAGGGTTTCTGTACGTGGGGGGCCAAGCTCCGTGCATGTCAGGCTGGACGGCCGACGAGATGCCGCCGATGGAGGGAAAGACGGTGGTCGTCACCGGCGCCAACAGCGGGCTGGGCTACGAGGGAACCAAGGCCTTCGCTGACGCCGGTGCGACAGTCGTGATGGCCTGCCGGAGCGAGGAGCGCGGCGAGGCGGCCGCCACGGACATCCGACGGACCGTCAGGGACGGACACCTGGAGGTCCGGGTCTGTGACCTCGCGGACCTCGACAGCGTCGAGGCGTTCGCCGAGGGGCTCCGTGCGGAGACGGACGGTATCGACGTGCTCTGTAACAACGCCGGCGTGATGGCCATCCCCCGACAGGAGACGGCCGACGGCTTCGAGATGCAACTCGGCGTGAACCACCTCGGTCACTTCGCCTTGACCGGCCGCCTGCTCCCCCTGCTTCGGGCGAGCGAGGGCGAGAGCCGCGTCGTCACCCAGTCCTCGCAGGCTCACACCAGCGGCGAGATGGACTTCTCGGACCTGCAGTCCGAACGGAACTACGGCAAGTGGTCGGCCTACGGCCGCTCGAAGCTGTCGAACCTCCTCTTTGCGTACGAGCTCCAGCGCCGACTCGACGACCACGACGAGAGCGTCGTCAGCGTGGCCTGTCACCCCGGCTACGCCGACACGGAGCTGCAGTTCCGCGGCCCGCGGGAGATGGGGTCGAGCGTGCGGATGGGGCTGATGAAAGTCGCGAACGCCCTGTTGGGCCAGTCGGCCGAACGCGGGGCCCTGCCGATGCTGTACGCCGCCACCAGCGGCGAGGTGATGGGCGGCGAGTACGTCGGTCCCGGCGGCCTCATGGGGATGCGGGGCTACCCCGAGTTCCAGAGCTCGAACGCCGCCTCGCGGGACGAAGCCGACGCCGAGCGGCTCTGGACTGTCTCCGAGGAGCTGACCGGGGTCGAATACGAGTTCGAGTAACCGCATCAGCAGCTTTTCACGCGTCGGCGCGAAACCCCCGACTAGCTCATGCAACCGGTCGAGATAGCGGTGCGGCTGCTGGCCGGTGTCGCGCTCATCCTCGCCAACGGCTTCTTCGTCGCCATCGAGTTCGGGCTGACCCGGGCGCGCCAGTTCACCGAGTCGGAGTTCGTCGGCAATGGGCATCCGGCCCTGGAGCGGGCCTGGGAGATGACCGACGACCTCGAAATCTATCTGACGAGCTGCCAGGTCGGCATCACGGCCTCCTCCATCGCCGTCGGTATCGTCGCCGAACCGGCGCTCGCGGCGCTGTTCGAGCCGGCCGTCGCGGGGTCGCGACTGGCCGGCATCGGTCTGGGGGCCACAATCGCCTTCGTCATCATCAACCTCGTCCACCTCACCCACGGCGAGCAGACGCCGACGTATCTGGGTGTCGAGCGCTCCCGGTTCGTCTGTCGGTACGGCGCGACGCCGCTGTACTACTTCGCGAAGCTCATCTCGCCGCTCATCACCGTCGGCGACAGCATCGCGAAGTGGACGCTGGGGCTGTTCGGCATCGAGATGTCCGGCGCGTGGCTTGAGACCGAAGCGGACGTCGTCGAGAGCCGCGCGGACCTCCGGAACAAGCTCGGTTCGGTGCTCGAAGCGGGGGACCTCACCGAGGAGCGCCGCGAGGAGGTGCTGGCGGCGCTCCACGCCGGCGACCAGCAGGTCCGTGACGTGATGGTCCACGCCGCCGACGTCGTCGCGCTCTCGCCGAACGACAGCGACGCCGAGAACGCCCGGAAGGTCGCCGAGACCCCTCACACCCGGTATCCGCTCATCGGTGCCGACGGCGACGACCTGCTCGGTACCGTCTACGTCCCCGAGCTGCTGCGGGCAGCGACGGAGACGGCGGGCGAGGGAGACCTGCTCTCCGGCGTCGACCTCGAAGTGGTCGCCGCCCCACAGATGACAATCCCGGCGGAGACGAACGTCAGCGACGCTATCGACCGGTTCCAGGCCGAGAGCCAGGAGCTCGCAGTCGTGCTGGACGACGGCGAGGTGGTCGGCCTGCTTACCGTCACCGACGCCCTGGAAGCGGTGGTCGGCGACATCCGGGACCCGATGGACGAACGGGCCGGCGTGGCGTAGCGAGTGACCGAGCGGCGCCAACTCTTTGATGCGACCTGCAGCGCCACGGACGGTCCCAGCAAAAACGGTTGCCATCCGACAGATTCGACTTGGATAATCAGGCAAGCGAAACCGGTGTCTGGTTCTTCGCCACCCCGAGTGTCTTCCGTACTGGTACAGCCGACGGTATGCGCTACCGGGGCGGCGTGTAGAAGTTCACCGTCTCCAGGGGCTCGTCGCCGTCGTTCTCGATACCGTGGCGCTCGCCGGCCTCGATGCGAAGGAGGTCCCCCGCGTCGATGCGCTTTTCCTCGCCGTCGACGGTGGCGAGGCCGCTGCCCGAGACGACGAACAGCCACTGGTCGCTCTCGGTGTGGTAGTTTTCGGGGCCGCCGACACTGCGCCCCGGTTCGACGGTCATCTCCGCGGCCTGTGCCTCGTCGGTCGCCATGACGACATCGAAGTAGCGGTCGAAATCGAGGTGGGTCCGCTCCATACCGGTGTGTCGACCGGGAGCGGGGAGTGGGTTTCGGCGGGTGTCACACGCGCGGGGGACGGCCGTCTGACGAGGGTATTTATCCGTCCGGCACTGTCCGAAACCCATGGACGAAGCGTTCCTCGACCTCGAAGAAGTCGACGTCGAGCTGGACGAGGCGTTGCTGGAGGCCGTCGACGAGAAGGCCTTTGCGGACCACCGCGACAACCGCGACGCGGCGGTCCGTGACCTACTGGACGAGTGGCTGAAACAGCGGGACGAGTGACCCGTCGGGGCTCCCGAGGCGCTCGCGTCGCCCTGCCCGTCAGAGCGTGACCGTGTCGCCGAGTTCGGGCGCACGGGCGTCGTAGCCATCGCCGCGTAGCTCCTCGGCGAATGCGGCGGTCCGGTCGCCGTGGACGGCGAGTACGGGGGTGTCGCGGTAGGGCTCCAGGAACTCGAACAGCCCCTTGCGGTCGGCGTGTGCGGAGAACTCGTGGAGTTCGACCTGCGCGCTGACGGGCATCACGCGGCCGTCGAGTTCGGCGCTGCCGGTGTCGAGCAGCTGTCGGCCGGGCGTCCCCTCGACCTGGTAGCCGGTCAGCGCGACCTTGTTGGTCGGGTGGTGCCGGATAGCGGGGACGTAGGTCATCGCCGGGCCACCGTTGAGCATCCCCGAGGTGGTGATGATGACGGCGTTTTGCTCGGCGATGCGCTTGCGTTGGCCGTCCCGCCCCGTCACGAAGCGGGCGCTGGACGTGGCCCCGCGGAGCGCGTCCGCATCGCGGAGAAATTCGGGGTGGCGTTTCAGTTGCTTGGTCACCCGCTTGCCCATTCCGTCGACGTAGCAGTCGATGTCGTGGGCCGCACAGACCAGCATCGCCTCCTGCGTGCGGCCGATGGCGAACGCCGGAACCACCACGGTGCCGCCCTCCCAGACCGTCTGCTTGACGCTCTCGGCGAACCGCTGTTCGACGGCGTCGCGGGCCTCGTGGCTCACGTCCGAATACGTCGACTCGCAGACGACCGCGTCGGCCTCGGGCCGGGCGGTCGAGGGGGCGACGAGGCGCTGGTCGCCGGTGTGGAAGTCGCCGGTGTAGAGGAGTCTGGTGTCCCCGTCGTCCACCAGCACGTGGGCGCTCCCGGGGATGTGGCCGGCGTTGTAGAGGGTCACCTCGTACCCCGCGGCCTCGAAGGTCTCGTCGTAGCCGTGGGTCTCCGAGGCCTGTGTCAGGCGGCGCACATCAGTGTCGGTGAAGGGACAGCGCGGCGTCGAGCCGTGGAGTTTCAGCGTGTCCTCGGCGAGCGTCGTCGCCAGCTCCCTGGTCGGTGGCGTCCAGTGGACCGGCGGGAGGTCGCCGCTGGACATGAGCGCCGGTACCGCGCCGGCGTGGTCCAGGTGGCCGTGGGAGACGACGACGGCGTCGGGGTCGACGTCGCCGACCGGGTACTGCGGCGGGGACTCGCTGGCCATGCCGTAGTCGAGCAACAGCGAGCCGTCGACGAGGACGGCGCTGCGCCCGATTTCGTCGGCCCCGCCGAGGAAGGTCACCTCCATCTTGCCGAGGGTAGGGGACAGCGGTGTTTCCATGCTCCGGTTCTGGACGGCAGGGCCTTGGCTACTGCAGCAGGGCCGTCGGTCGCCGGGCGGCGTCCTCGACGGATTGGTCGGCCTCGACGACCGGCAGCCGGAGCGTCGCCACGGTGCCGTCGTCGGCCGAGAGCTGGAACGAGCCGCCGTACTGGGTGACGATCCAGTTGACGAGCCACAGCCCGAGCCCCTTGCCGTGTTCCAGCGGCGTCTCCTGACCGGCCTCGACGACCGCGACCTCCATCGGCGGGATGCCGGGGCCGTCGTCGGCGACGGTCACGACCAGCCAGTCGCCGTCGTCGCGGGCGGACAGCGAGACCGTGGTGTGGTCGGCGGGGTCGTGGGCGATGGCGTTGGTCACCAACTCGTCGAGGGCGACCCCCAGCTCGGTGCCGGCACAGATATCGCGGTCGGTATCGACGCCGACTTCGACTATCGCCGCCGGGAACTGCTCGCGGTGGCGGTCGGCGACCCCCGAGAGCAGTTCGGTCGGGTCGAGTCGCGCCGGGTCCCGGGCCTTCTTCGCGATGTTCTCAAGCTCTCGGGCCCGCTCGCTGAGCGACACCAGCCGCCGGAGCGGCTGGCGTATCTTGTCCTGTACGTCCAGCCCCTCCGGCGGGTCGTCGACGAAGTCGGTGTACCCCTCGATGACGGTCAGCTCGTTGCGGAGGTTGTGCCGGAGAACGCGGTTCAGCAGTTCGACGAGCCGCGTGATCCGCTGTTGCTCGGTGACGTCCTGCTGAAAGCCCAGGTAGTGAGTCACCGTCCCCGTCTCGTCTTCGACCGGCGTCACCGTGACGCGGTTCCAGAACGGCGTCCCGTCCCGGCGGTAGTTCAGAATCTGTGTCGTCACCGGCCGCTTGTCCTCGATGCCCTCCCGGAGCACGGCCACGCCGTCGGGGTCTGTTCCCGGCCCCTGGAGGACCCGGCAGTTGGAGCCGACGATAGCCGACCGGCTGTAGCCGGTGACCGCCTCGAAGGCGCCGTTGGCGTAGACGATGGGGTTGTCCGGTTCCGTGGCGTCGGCCATCGTGATGGGTACTTCCGCGGCGTCCATCGCCCTCGTTCGGAGGCGCAGTTCCGACTCGCGCTCCCTGCGCTCGGTGATATCGCGAGCGACGCCCTGGACGGCCGTGACGGCGCCGCCCTCGGTGATGGGCGTGGCGTTGATCTCCATCGCGACCACGTGGCCGTCGCAGTGGGTGAACGTGAGTTCCATTCCCTGGATCGTCTCGCCGCCGAGCAGGCGGTCGAAGGCGTCGAGCGCTCTGTCGGCGTTCTCGTCGGTGAGGAGCGTCGTGAAAGTCTCACCGACGAGTTCGTCGGGCTCGTAGCCCAGCATCCGCTCGACGGCCTCGGAGAGATAGGTCAGTTCGCCGTCGGTGTCGATGCGGTAGAGGAGGTCGAAGCTGTTCGCCGCGATGCCCTCGAACCGTCGTTTCTCGGCCTGGAGCTGTGCCCTCCGCTCGGCCTGTTCGCGCTCGTACTCCCGGCGCTCGATGGCGCGACCGACCAGGCGAGCGACGAGTTCGACGAACAGCTCTTCGGCCTCAGAGAACGGGGCCGGTCGCATCTCACGGTGGGCGAAACACACCGTCCCGTAGGTCGCCCCGTTGACCAGCACCTTGCTCCCGATGTACGATTCCAGCCCGAACGCCTCGTAGGTCGCCGTCGACACCGCCGAGGACGATCGAGCGTCCTGAATGCTCAACAGCCCGTCCTGTTCGACTGTCTGACGGCAGTACGCGTCCTTCAGCGGACACTGCTGGCCGGACTGGAGAGCCGGGTGGTCACCTACCGATTGCTCGATGTACTGTGTCCCGTCCTCGATTCGCGTCAGAAAACCGATTTCGACGCCGAGGCGCTCCGAGCCGGCCGTGAGCGCCGACTCGACGGCCTCCCCGAACGGTCGGTTCCGGTCGGCGAAGGCCTCGTAGACGCGCTGCCGGTAGGCCGACTTTGGCTCCCCTTGGGTCATGAATTATCCGGGTGCTACCTCCCGTTAGGGGCGCACGGCTATAGTCTCATGGGCGCACCGTCAGGCAGGCCGGACGGAGGGAAACAGCCACGAGCGACTGCGTCCGGCCGAAATCCGACGGGTCGTGTCGGCAGGAGTGTCTGGTGACTCCCCTCCGCGTGAGCCTACGTCACGGGGGCTGTTACCACTGCCATTGTGGGCTGATAACACTACCACATAAACAATTATTATGATTGGCGGACAAGGTGTATCTGCTATGGCAACACGCCAGCAACCCACGACCACGTATCACACGTGTACATGCGGCGAGGAGTTCCAGACGACGGAGGCGCTCCTCGAACACGCGCGAGCAGCCCACGGGCGCTCGGTATTCTGAGGCTGGCTGCGCCGCTTTTTTCGGTCGACCTACGACTGCGTGTCCACGTCGGGGCGGACGCTGAAGCGCGCGTATCCGCCGTGTGAGAGGTCCAAGGCCCCGAGCCACCAGTTCCATCGCTCGGTCAGCGTGTACTCGCCCGGCGCGTCCCGCAGGTTCTCGACGACGGTCTCGACGGTGAGTTCGCCGCCGAAGTCCGCGTCGAACTGCCCCCCGTCGGCCAGGTCGCCGGCCTGTCGTGCCACCACCGCGGCCGCCCCCGCGTCGTCGAACGTCTCTCCCAACGTGCGTTCGAGTTCCTGTCGGTCCACACTGGTTGCTTGCTAGCTACGGCCTTGAATCTACGGCTAGCCGCAGTACTATACGGGATAGAAGGCGACACAGCTTCGAAGAACCGAATCGACCACAGCTTGAACAGCCAGAAAGTCCCTCCCGTAGCCGGTCGGCCAACACCTGAGGGGCTTTCTGGCTCTCTACAGTCTCTGTCACTGGGTCACCTATCGTTCACGCATCGCTACCCGGGCAGCACGCGAAAAAATCGGCGTAATTGAGACCGATTAGTTGCCCTTCTCTGCGAGAAGGGAACCGCGGCTCGAAGACGCAGAGCGCTTCTCGCCGGTCAGTTGCCCTTCTCGATGGGGGCGCCGACGAGGTTGCCCCACTCGGTCCAGGAGCCGTCGTAGTTGATGGTGTCGTCGTAGCCCAGCAGCTCGTGGAGCGCGAACCAGGCGACGGAGGAGCGCTCGCCGATGCGGCAGTAGGCGACCGTCGTGGAGTCGCCGTCGATGCCGTACTCGCCGTAGAGCTCCTCGAGCTCGTCGTAGCTCTTGAAGGTGCCGTCGTCGTTCGTGACGGCGGCCCACGAGATGTTCTCCGCGCCGGGGATGTGGCCGCCGCGCTGGGCGGTCTCCTGGAGTCCGGGGGGTGCGAGAATCTCGCCGGAGTACTCCTCGGGCGAGCGGACGTCGACCAGCGGCAGCTCCTTGTCGACGGCGTTCTCGACGTCGTCGCGGTAGGCGCGGATGGACTCGCGCGGACCGGACGCCGTGTAGGTGGTCTCGGAGAAGTCGGGGACCTCGTCGGTCGTCTCGTAGTCGTTCTCGACCCAGTACTCGCGGCCGCCGTCCAGCAGCTTCACGTCGTCGTGGCCGTAGTACTTGAACTGCCAGTAGGTGTAGGCGGCGAACCAGTTGGAGTTGTCACCGTACAGTACGACGGTGTCGTCCTCGCTGATGCCGGCCTCGCCCATCGTGGTCTCGAACTCGTCCTTCGAGAGGATGTCGCGAGTGGTCTGGTCCTGCAGGTCTGTCTCCCAGTTGAAGCCGATGGCCCCGGGCGCGTGGGCCTCGTCGTAGGCTTCCGTGTCGACGTCGACTTCGACCAGCCGCAGGTCGGAGTCGTCGTCCTGGAAATCGTCGAGGTGCTCGCTGGCCCAGTCGGCCGAGACGAGCACGTCGTTGGCGTATTCAGTCATAGTGCATTGAACCGTTGGTCTACCACACATATATTACCACGAGTGTCGGCATGGACGGCCACTCCTCCCCTCTGACGGCATATGTTGCCTCTACAACGGGAGTGGTGGTTGTCAACGTTCCACACTAAACTACCCTGAACTGACAGGCGTGAGGCGTGTCGTCGGGAGCCCGCGAGACAGATGCGGTAACAATTGCTCTTACCTTCGACCGGCCCGTATGGGAGTTTTCAAGCGGCCCGAGCGGCTACGAGCCGGTAATGACCGACATCGTCTCCGCCGACTGGGTGGCCGACAACGCCGAGGGGCTCCGCGTCGTCGACGTGCGCGACGGCTGGGAGTACGACGCGATGGCCCACCTGCCCGGGGCCGTCTCGATTCCGTTCGACAGCTTCCGCACCGGCTCGGGCGACAGCGAGGGGATGTTACCCGCCCGCGGCGAGTGGGCCGACCTGCTCTCGGCGAACGGCATCGGCGCCGACAGCGAGGTAGTCGCCTACGACGACCACCACGGCGTCTTCGCCGCCCGCTTTCTGGTGACCGCGGAGCTGCTGGGTCACGACCCCGCGAAGCTCCACCTGCTTGACGGCGACTTCTCCAGCTGGCAGCTCGAACACCCGACGAGCAACGAAGCGCCCGAGGTGGCCTCGACCGACTACAGCGTCGAGCCGCCCGCGTCGACGCCGCTGGTCGACGCCGACCGGGTGGCCGCCGTCGGGGGCGACCCCGACGCCGTCCTCGTCGACACCCGCGACGAGGACGAGTACGCCGAGGGCCACATCCCCGGGGCCGTCCTGCTGGACTGGCGCGACCTCGTCGACGACGAGACGCGCGGCCTGCTCCCCCGCGAGGAGGCCCTCGCCGTCCTCGAATCGGCCGGTATCGTCCCGGAGAAGCGCGTCGTCCTGTACTGTAACACGGCCCGGCGCATCAGCCACACCTACGTCGTCCTCCGGCACCTGGGCTTTACCGATGTCGAATTCTACGAGGGGAGCCTCACCGAGTGGGAAGCTCAGGACCGTCCCCTCGAATCCGGCTAGCCGAGCTGCTGTTTCGCCGACCGGTCGGCCGACAGCAGGTTCGTCGCCTCGACCAGCAGGGCGATGACGACCGGCCCGGCGATGAAGCCGATGATTCCCAGCGAGAGCACGCCGCCCGTGAAGCCGACGAAGTAGAGGCTGGCCGGCATCCCCGTCGTATAGCGGGCCAGCCGCGGGCGGATGACCGCGTCGGGGAGAAAACCAACGAGCGTGAGCCCGAGCACCGTCACGACCGCCGCGCCGGCGGCGTCGCCGGCGACGGCCTCGGACGCGGCGATGGCGAGGATGACGACGCTCGGGCCGACGACCGGGACGAACTGGAGGACGCCCGCGGCGACCGCCAGCGCGAACGCGCCGTTGTACCCGAGCAGGGCAAACAGCCCCCAGGCCATCACGAAGGTGCCAAACGCCGTCGCCGCCTGCAGGACGTAGATGGCGTACAGCGTCGACCGCAGGCGCCTGTGGAACCGCTTGACGACGTCGTGATACGGCGTCGGGACGGTCCGGTAGACGACTTTCCCCGGGGCGCTTGGCTGCCAGAGCATCGCGTAGACCAGAATCGAGAACAGTACGACCTTGAGGGCGAGAATCGGCGACTCGCTCGCGAGGTCGACCGCCAGGGCCGTGACCCCGTCACGGGCGGTCACGAGCCACGACTGGATGTCGACGGTGTAGCTGAACTCGGTCACGGTGACGGTTATCTCGTCGGGCAGGCGCTGGAAGAAGGCAAAGAGGTCCCGCCGACGCCGGTAGACGACGAAGACCAGCGGGACCAGCACCACCGACCCGGCGACGAAGGCGATAGCCGTCGTCACGGCGGCGGCGATGCGCTTCGAGAGCCCGCGGCCGACGAACCACTCCGAGAGCGGGAAGAGCACGTACGCGACAGTTATCGCGAAGAAGACGGTCGCCAGCACGCTCGACAGCAACACCATGGCGAGCAGTACCAGCAGGACGAGCAACCCCGCGAGGACGTAGGTCCGCTGGCGAGTTGTCACGGGCTACCTTGTCGAGTGGTTACCAAAAGCGTTCCTCCGCTGCCGGCTGCTCGTCTATTCGACGCTACCGCCCACACGACCCACGAACAGACATGCTGTGCGGCGTCTCAGGGTGCGACGCCGACGGTGACGAGCGTCCCGAACTCGCGGTAGCGCTCGACCATCGCCTCCCGCGTCTCCCAGTCGTCGGTGGGGAACTCGCCCGGCGGCGGAATCTCTATCTCACGGTCGGGGACGTTGTCCTGGACGGCGACCGCGAGCCCGGCCTCCCGGAAGGCCTCGCGGTACTCCCGCCCGCTCCAGCGGGTCATCGGCACCTCGACCAGCTCGTCCCAGGAGTGGGAGTGGACGTTCTCCTCGTAGTAGTTCACCGCACAGTGAAAGGTGCCGCCGGGCCGGAGCACGCGGGCGACCTCTTCGAGGACGGCGTGGGGGTCGCCCGCGTAGTAGAACGCCTCCATCGAGAAGCAGTGGTCGACGCTGTCGGTCTCGAAGGGGAGGTGTTCGAAGTCGCCCACCAGAAAGCCCACGTCGCGGTCGTCGGTGTACTCGCGGGCGTTTGCGGCCATCGCCGGCGAGGCGTCGATGCCGTAGGCCCGGCCGGCGTCGGCGGTCTCCTTCAGCGCGCGGCCGGCGTAGCCGCTGCCCGACCCCAGGTCCAGCACGGTGTCGCCGGCCTCGACGGGCATGCGCGCGAGGACGTGCTTCGCGGTGTGCCAGTGGCGGTCCTCCATCCCGCGGTCCTTCCCGCTGGCGGCCCAGTCGTCGAACTCGTCGCTGACGCTCATACCCGAACTGGGGGCCCGCCGCCGAAACCGATTGCGTTTCGAAACGTATTATATCGCCGGGTGTCACTCGCCGGACAGATGCCGTCCGTCGCCGCTCTCGGAACCGCCGTGCTCGTCTTTGGCGGGCCGCTCGCGGCCGGCTACTGGGTCTTCCGCGACGCGGCCGCCCGCGGGAGCGACCGGGCCGGCCCCTACGGCGTGGCCGCGACGCTGCTCCCGATTCCGCTGGTCCCGCTGTACCTGTTCGTCCGACGGACGTGGCCCGAACGACGGCACTGGTCCCGGCGCGACCGGGCGGCCGGGACGGCCGCGGCCGCACTGCTGTCGGCGTGGGCCGTGGCGACGCTGCTCGCGCCGCCGGACCCGGGCTCGCAGTTCTCCTGGGGGGCGGGCGCGGCGGTCGCCGTCGCGGCCGTCGCTCACCCCATCGCCGTGCGATGGGTCGCCGTCCACGGACCAACCCAGTAGCGTTATCCGCGGCGGTGTCACAAAGCGTGAGTATGGCACGCCGTCGCCGCTACCGCGTCGCCGACACCGCCCAGCAGGTCGTCGGGGGGTTCCTGCTGGCCGGCCCCTTCGTCGTCACCGAGGAGGTCTGGGTGCTCGCATCGAACATGACCGGGTATCACGCCGTGCTGGTGGCGGCTATCGTCTTCGCCATCGGCTACGGCGCGCTGTATCAGGCCGACGCCGGCCGCGACATCGAGACGGAGGCGGAGGTGGCCGGCGTCCCGATACGGTTCGTCTCGCTGATGGTCGTCGCCTTCGGCTCCGTGGCCCTGCTCGCGCTGGCGCTGACCGCGCCGAACACCTTCCTCGTCGAGGGCGGCATCCTCACAGAGCCCACGCGCCTGGCCGTCGCACTGACGACGGTAAAGGCCGTCAGCGTCGGCGCCATCTTCAGCGTCGTCGGCGCGGCGACCGCCGACAGCGTGTTCTGACAGGGGCTGTCAGTTCGGGGTTTCACGTTCGCTCGAAGGCTACAACCGGGTCGTCAGGCTGCCTCGCAAAAGTTAAAGCGTGTCGCCCCGCCCTTTGCCTCACATGGAATACACGCTGGCCATCGACAACACGCCCGAGACCGTCGAGGGCGGCACCGGCATTCTGCTGGTCCACCCGAGCACCGGTGCGACCGACCGGCTCGACACCGACTTCCTCTCGACGGATACGGACGCGATGCTGGTCATCTCGACGCGGACCACCGCCCGCGAGGTCAAACAGAAACTGGAGTACTACGAGGTCGACGAGGACCGCGCGACCATCCTCGATACGCTCTCCGTCGAGCGCGGGTACACCCGCCGCCAGTCGGACCAGGTCCGGTACGTCTCCGCGCCCGATGACCTCGACGGCATCGTCGCGGAGACCGAGCAGTTCCTCGCGAGCCACGACGGGAAGCTGCGCGTGAGCTTCGACTCGCTGACTGAACTCATCTACTACGCCGACGAACAGCGGGCCCTCGAAGCCGTCGACGACATCCTCGAACTCCTCGACGAGTACGACGCCGTCGGGATGTTCCACCTCGCCCAGGGGGTCCACGACGACGACACCGTCGCGCGGTTCCGTGAGCTGTTCGACGGCGTCGTCGAACTGGACGAGGACGGGACCGTCACCAGCGACTTCTGAGCGTATTGGTAGCATTTGTCACGACATCACAATTAAGGCGATATACTCCGTTTGTCGAGGTGTATGCCGGAATGCCAGAACTGTGAGAACTTCGTAACTGCCGCATACGCGCGGGTTTTTACGCCCAACGGCGTCGAGAAACCGCGGGTCTGTCCGCAGTGTGAGGACAAGATACGCGACGGGGCCGACATCCGCGAGGCCCGGTCGACACGCAGATAACCGCTCTCTCCCGTGACTGGGTCAGTCACGGGTAGCCCGTCTACTCGCGAGCGGCCGACAGACAGTCCCGCGCCGTCGCCATGACCTCGTCGGCGCGGGCCTCGTCGCGGGCTTCTGCAGTCACCCGGACGAGCGACTGGGTGCCGCTGGCGCGCAACAGGAACCAGGCGTCGCCCAGGTCGACGCGCACCCCGTCCAGCGTCGTCACGTCGTCGTACTCGGCGCGGATTCGCTCGCTGACCCGCTCCATCACCGCGCCTTTCTCCTCGACGTCGACGCTGTCCCGGCGAATCGGGTACGTCGGGACCTCCGCGATGCGCTCGGCCAGCGACCGGTCGGCGTCGAGCGCGGCGATGGTACAGGCCGCGAGCGGGCCGTCCGGACAGAGCGTGTGGGCGGGCCATATCCACGCGCCGCTCGGCTCCCCGCCGAAGGCCACGTCGGGGGCCTCGGCGGCCTCGGCGACGTAGACGTCGCCGACCGGCGTGTACTCCACCCCGACGTCTATCTCGGCGAGGTAGTCCGCGACCGCCAGGCTCGTGTCCACCGGCACGGCGACGCGCTGGCCCGGCTCCGCGGCCGCGCGGGCGAAGAGGGCCAGCGTCACGTCCCCGGTGAGGTAGGTGCCGTCGCCGGCGACCGCCCGCATCCGGTCGGCGTCGCCGTCGTGGGCGATACCGATGTCGGCGTCGCCAGCCCCTACGAGCGTCGCCAGCGACCGGCAGTTCTCCGGCGTCGGTTCGCTGGGCCGGCCCGGGAACGCTCCGTCGGGTTGGGCGTTCAGCGTCTCGACGTGACAGCCCAGCGACTGCAACACGTCGACGGTGACGCCGCCGGCGCCGTTGCCAACGTCGACGACGACGCGGCTGTCCATCGCCTCGCAGTCGAGTTCCGACCGGATGGCCTCGGCGTGGCGGGCGCGGGCGTCCCACGTCTCGATGCTCCCGCTCCCGTCCCACGCGGCCGGCTCGAACGCCCCCGACTCGATGCGGTCCTCGATGCGGCGCTGGCCCTCGCTGTCGAAGGCCTGGCCCGAGGGCTGCCAGAGCTTCAGCCCGTTGTCCTCGGGCGGGTTGTGGCTCGCGGTGATGGAGACGCCGGCGTCGGCGTCGCGCCACCCCACCGCGCGGCCGACGGTGGGCGTCGCCGCCACGCCCACGTCGACCACGTCGGTGCCGCTCTCGCGCAGTCCGGCGACCAGCGCCGACTGGAGGAACTCGCCGCTCGCGCGCGGGTCACGACCGACGACGACGCGGTCGCAGTCGACGCCCAGCGCCCGCCCCAGCGACAGCGCGAGGTCGGCCGTGACCGTCTCGCCCACGGGACCCCTGATACCGCTCGTTCCGAAGAGTGCCATACGTCGACCGCGGGGGCAGCCGAAAAAAGGCTACCGACGTGGGAACCGTTGGCACGACGCTGGAGAACAAACGTTTTGTCCGCATCCGCTGCACGTTCACCCATGAAACAGGGTGGCTCCGACGCGGCGAAACGCGCGGCCGGCGAGTCGGCGGCCGAGGCGGTCGAGGACGGGATGGTCGTCGGGCTGGGCACCGGGTCCACGGCGGCCCACGCCGTCCGGGCGCTCGGCCGGCAGGTCGACGCCGGGCTGGACATCGTCGGCGTCCCGACCTCCTTCCAGTCGCGGGAACTGGCCCGGGAGGCCGGCGTCCCGCTCGCCGAACCGGACGAGGTGCGCGTCGACCTGGCGATAGACGGCGCCGACGAGGTGGCCGGCGGCGACCTGATAAAGGGCGGCGGGGCGGCCCACGCCCGCGAGAAGATAGTCGACGCGAGCGCCGACCGCCTGCTCGTCGTCGCCGACCCGACCAAGACCGCCGAGACCCTCTCACAGCCCGTCCCGGTGGAGGTGCTGTCGGCGGCCCGGACCACGGTTGCAGCGAGCGTCCGCGACCTGGGCGGCGAGCCGACGCTCCGGCAGGCCGAGCGCAAGGACGGCCCCGTCGTCACCGACAACGGCCATCTCGTGTTGGACTGTGCCTTCGGCGACATCGACGACCCGGCGGCGCTGGCCGGGGAGCTGGCGGCGCTGCCCGGCGTCGTCGAACACGGGCTGTTCGTGGGGCTGGCCGACGAAGTCCACGTCGGGCGCGAGGACGGCGTGACGGTCGAGCGGCTATAGGGGCCGTACTCGACCTCGGACGACGCTGTCGCTACGCGGTTTGTACGAATAAAAAACCGACTGAAAATCGACCTTACAGGTCTCGCGGCTGGACTGTCTTCCGGTCGTTGGCGTCGGCTCGGCGGGCGGCGTCGGCGAGCAGCTCCTCGACCTCGGCGTCGAGTGCGTCGTAGAAGTCCGACGCAACGTTCATGTCATCGAGCTCTTCCTTCACGGCGGCTTTGACGATTAGGTCTGCCATACACTGCGCTGTGCGAAGGGATTGTTTAAATACTTTCCCCAATTGGGTCGCTCTCACCGGTACTCACGGGGGTTTCAGGGCGTTTCGGCCAACTGTACCCATATAAATAAGGCACATTTCGGCGTCATCGGGGCGGCTGGGGCCACATAGTTGATATACGAGGAGCTATCGGGCCCCTCACGCACTCTCGCGCGCGCTGCCGGCGGTTTTCCTGTTTGCCGTGTTGACAGGGGACAGGACCCGGTGGCGTCCCGCCCGTGGCGGGAACCGACGGATAGGAGTGGGCGGCCCTCGGACAGGGGGTATGCGCGAGATACTGGAAGCGGTCGCGGCGGGGGACCTGACCCCCGCCGAGGCCGAGTCGGAACTCGCCGGCTACGCGACCACCGGAGCCGGCCGCTTCGACGCGGCCCGGGAGGCCCGCTCGGGCGTCCCCGAGGCTGTGCTGGGCACGGGCAAGACGGCCGGGGAACTCGCCGACCTGGCGACGACCGCCGTCGAGACGACCGGCCGAGCCATCGTCACCCGAATCGATGCGGCCGGTGCGGGCGCCGTCCGTCGAGCGCTGGCCGAGAGCGCCCCGGACGCCACCGTCCGGTGGGACGAGCGGGCGCGGTGGCTCGTGGCCACCGGCCCCGGCTTCGAGCGGCCAGCTATCGACGCGGACATCGGCGTCGTCACTGCCGGCACCTCCGACGCCGTTCCGGCGGGCGAGGCGGCGATGATAGCCCGCGAGATGGGCGCGAACGTGACGCGAATCGACGACGTCGGCGTCGCCAGCCTCGCCCGGACCGTCGACGCCACAGACCGACTGCGCGACCGGGACGTCCTCGTCGTGGCCGCCGGACGGGAAGGCGCCCTCCCCACCGTCGTCGCCGGGCTGGTCGACACGCCGGTCATCGGCCTGCCGGTCTCGACGGGCTACGGTCACGGCGGCGAGGGTGAGGCCGCCCTCTCTGGGATGCTCCAGTCCTGTACGGCGCTCTCGGTCGTAAACGTCGACGCGGGCTTTACCGCCGGCGTCCAGGCGGGGCTCGTCGCCAGACGGGTCGCGGCGGCGCGGGCGGGCGAATGAGCCGGGCCGATACTGTCAGCGCGGATGGATACCAAAACATTTGGGTAAACGAATATAGGACTAGAGCACCTCTGTTTGTCCGTCGGCGGTGGTGTCGCCGACGAACACGATGCCTGAATGCAATCACTGCGGCGCGCACGTCTCGGACCAGTTCGCCCGTGTGTTCGCGGACGAGTACGGACACATCCGGGCCTGCCCGAACTGCTCGGCGAACGCTGGCATCGCCGAGGTCTCGAAAGAGCGTGCCCACGAAGCGTGAGACCGACTGGGTCACCAGCATCGTGCGATGACCACCACGCGGAGCCCTGACCACTACGCCTACGTGCTGCGGTGTAGTGACGGCAGCTTTTACACCGGCTACACGACCGACGTACAGCGCCGGGTGCGTGAACACGACGCCGGCGAGGGCGCGAAGTACACCCGCGGCCGGACGCCGGTCGAACTCGTTCACGTCGAGCGTTTCGAGTCGAAGTCGGCGGCGATGTCCCGCGAGTACGAGATAAAACAGCTCACGCGAACCGAGAAGGAGCGGCTGGTAGCGGACGGTACTGCCGCGAGCGGGGAGCCGGGCGACGGGGACGACCCCTCCGCGGACCGGTGAGCGGGAGCCAGCCCGACGAAGGCGTCACGCGCTGAGACAGGGGATGACCTTTTTGAGAGCCCCACGTGACTGTTCGGTCATGGACGAAGACGATGCCGCAGCGATACGCTTCGGGACGGACGGCTGGCGAGCGACCCTCGACGTGTTCACCGAGCCCCGGGTGCGAATCGTCGGCCAGGCCCTCGCGACGACGTTCCGCGACCGCGGCGAGGACGGCTCCGTGGTCATCGGCTACGACGCCCGGGAGACCTCGCGGGGGTTCGCCGAGGAGCTGGCCCGGGTGTTCTGTGCCAACGGGTTCGACGTACTGCTGCCCGACCGGGACACGCCCACGCCAATCGTCGCCTGGACGGCCAAGGAGGGCGACCACGCCGGGGCGCTCCAGATTACGGCGAGTCACAACCCGCCCGAGTACAACGGCGTGAAGTTCATCCCCGGCGAGGGCGCGCCCGCGCTGCCCGACCTCACAGAGGAGGTCGAGGACAACCTCGCCGAGCCCGAGAGCCTCCCCGAGGACGAACACGGCGAGGTCACCGAGCGGGACCTCGTGGCCGACTACGCCGACCACGCCATCGAGTACGCCGACGCCGACCTCGACGGGCTCACCGTGGCCTACGACGCGATGTACGGCAGCGGCCGCGGCGTCACCGACGCCCTGCTGGAGCGGGCCGGCGCCGACGTGACCGCGATGCGGGACTACCTCGACCCCGACTTCGGCGGCGGGTCGCCCGAGCCCACGGCCGAGAAGGTCGGCGACCTCATCGAGGCCGTGACCGGGGGCGAGGCCGACATCGGCTTCGTCAACGACGGCGACGCCGACCGCCTCGGTATCGTCACGCCCGAGCGGGGCTTTCTCGACCCGAACCTCTTCCTCGCGGCGATGTACGACTACCTCCTTGAGACGCGCGAGGGCGACGTGGTGCGGACGGTCTCGACCTCCTCTATCGTCGACCGCGTCGCCGAGGACCACGGCCAGGCCGTCCACGAGACCGCCGTCGGCTTCAAGTGGGTCGCCGAGGCGATGGCCGAACACGACGCGCTGTTCGGCGGCGAGGAGTCGGGCGGGTTCGGCCTGACCGACCACCTCCGGAACAAGGACGGCGTCCTGCTGGCGTTGGTCGCCGCCGCCGCCGAGTCCGAGCAGTCCCTCGACGCCCGCGTCGACGACCTCATCGAAGCCTACGGGGAGATACACCAGAGCCGAATCAGCGTCGACTGCCCCGACGACCGGAAGGGGCCGGTGCTCTCGGACCTGGAGACCGAACTGCCTGAGACCGTCGCCGGCGTCGACGTAGACGGCATCAACACCGTCGACGGGTTCAAGGTCCGCCTCGAAGACGGGACGTGGCTCCTGATGCGGCCCTCCGGCACCGAGCCGAAACTCCGCATCTACGCCGAGGCCGGGAGCGAGGAACGCGTCGACGAGCTGCTGGCGGCCGGCCGGGACCTGGTCGAGCCGCTGGTGTAGAACGAGATTACGGTTCGAGAACGACGCGACCCGTGCTGTGGGCCGTGACCGTGTAGTCGTGGTAGTCGAACGTCACCGTTCCGGCCGACTCGTCTGCGAACAGCGAGTCGAGGGCGTCGGGGTCGATGGCCGTGTACAGCGGGTCGAGGGCCGAATCGGCGTCCGGACCGGGGACGGCGTCCAGACCGGTGACGGCAGAAACGGCCCGGATAACGGTGTCGCTGAGCGATTCGGATTCGGAGGAAACGAAGTCCCGCGCCGACGTGCGTTGGTCGTATGCGTTGGCTGACATCTGTCCGATATAGGTCTACTGGAGTGTTGGGTGTGGCTGTTACCTATGTAATCTATTTATATGCCGTCAGCTGTTCCCGTCCCGGCCCGAGAGGAGCGTCGACCCGATGAGCGAGCGGTAGCCCCGTCGGAGCCTGGATGCGAACGCCTGCCGCGTGATGCCGAGCTCGGACGCGAGCGCCGTCTGGTCGACAGCACGGGGGTCGTCGTAGTACCCCGACTCGTAGGCCAGTAGCAGCGCCTCGTGCTGTTCGGGCGTGAGGTCGTAGCCGGTGTCGGGCGCCATCTCCGAGAGCTGGCTGAGGCGGGCGAGGGTCACGTCGACGTCCAGCTCCGAACAGCGCTGCTGGAACTGCGAGAGCTGTTCGACCGTCGTCGCGCGAATCTCGAAGTTCCAGCCGTCCGCCGAGCCCGACGCGGCGAGCACCGTCACGCCGGCCGCCGCGATGGCCTCCATGATGCCCAGATACTCCGGCTCCCACTCGGCGCGGAACAGCCCCTTCTCCCCGGTATCGACCAGCAGGTCCGCCGAGCGCAGCTCCGGGAGGCCGTCGAACAGCGCCCGGACGCCCTCCAGGTCCCGGCCCGGGTCCTGTACCCAGAAATACGGCATGACCGTGTCGCCGCTCGGGACGACGCGGTCGAGTTCGAGCGTCGCCTCGGGCCTGTCCTCGAAGATTTTTCCCAGGGGGAAGTCGGCGGCTGGGAGCGTGAAATCGGCGATGGAGACCATACCGGCGCTTGGGTTGCCGGGTGCTTAAGTCCGTATGTGTTGACACTATTGGGGCCGGGCGATAGGCATGGCCCGTCTCAGCGGCGCTGGCCCCACAGGCGACCCGACTCGGCGGCCGGCTCGATGTCGAACCCCAGCCCCTCGTAGAACGGCCGCAGGTCGGCGTCGAACTCGGCGGTCAGGCGGTCCCGGCGCTCGCCGGCCGCCTCGACCAGCGCCGACCCGATGCCCTGACCGCGGCGCCGACGCCGGACCGCGACGGCCTCGACGTGGTCGCCCGAGAGCACCAGCGCGCCCAGCACGCGCTCGCGGTCCGCCGAGACCGCGACGAGCACGTCGCCGCCGTCGATAGCGTCCCCGACCGCGCCGGCGTCGACGGCGAGCGCCGCGCCGTCGAGGACGTTCATCACGTCCGGGAGGTCCCGTCCCGTCGCCTCGCGGACGCCGGTCATCCGTCTCCCGCGTCGTCGGTGGCCGCGGGCTGGTCGCCGAGAGCGGATCGCGGGAGCGCTGTGGCCGTGACGGGCATACCGGACGTACGCGCTCGGCCGTCAAAAACGGGGGGACAGCGCGGTGTCCGGCCGCGACGACGGGCGACTTTTCAGCGTGGCTCCGCTACCGCCGGTATGGACGACGCGACCCGCGAGAAACTCCTCCGACGCGTCAACCGACAGGGTGCGACCGTCGGTGCCTCGCTCCCGGAGACGGTCACGATAGACGGCGAGGCGCTCCCGCTGGCGGAGTTCGTCGTCGAGACCCGGCGGGTCCCGGGCGTCCCGCCGGAGAGCCGGGAGCTGCTCGCGAGCGCGAAGAAGACGCTGCGGAGCGAGCGCGCCCGGCGGCTGGAGCGCCTGGAGTCAGACCCCCTGGACCGGGAAACCGCCGAGACGCTGGCCGACGAAATCGTCGGCATCGACCGGGCGCTGAACGCGCTCGACAACATCCGACAGCCCGACTACGGCGATACGGCCAGGGCGGCCGCCATCGACGACCACAAGCGTTGGACGGGCTTTCTCGACAAACTCAGCTAGGCGGGCGGTCACCCGCCCTTGATGAGCCGGACGACGCGGACGTGGTCGCTCTCGACGGGCTGGTTCGTCGGCACCGTCCGCTCGTCGACCAGCACCGACACCGCGTGGGGCGAGAGGTCGAGCGGGGCGAGCAGGTCGGCGTAGGTGGCGTCCTCGGCGACGGTGACCTCGTGGGTCTCCTCGCCGGCCACCTCGACGGTGACGTCCATGCGCGTGTGTAACCGGATCGCCGGCTTCAGTGTGTCGGCTGGAGGCTGTAGTCCGGACGACTGCGTATCCCTCTCGGTCCCGACGCCGCGAGCCACAGCCGAACGGCGGGGTAGTCGTTCGACCGCCGCGCCGCCGGAACGCCCCGAACGCGGCACAACGACTATCGACGCTCGCGTTGTCGGTTCGATATGACCGCGGACGAGGAGGAAGACCCGCTCGCGTCCATCGTTGCCGGCAGCGTCACGGCGCTGACGTTCCTGGTCGGTTTCGGGCTCATGTTCGTCGGCGTCCCCTACTTCTGGGTCGCCTTCCCCGTCGGCTTCGGCGGGCTGCTTCCGGCGGCGATGGGCGCCACGCGGCTCTACCAGCGCCGACGGGAGGCCGACGGACCCACGAGTGAGGACGACCCGCTGGCGACGCTGCGGGACCGCTACGCCCGCGGCGAGCTCTCCGACGCGGAGTTCGAGCGACAGGTCGAGCGGCTGCTGGAGACCGAGGACGCCGAGACGGTCCGGGATCCGTCGCCACCCGACTCGTCGAGTCCCGCCGTCGAGCCGGACCGCGAGACCGAGTAGGCTAGAAGGGGTGCTCGTGGGGGCTGGTACAGGGTTTGGTGCGCTGCAGGACGAGCGTGTACTGGTTGGCCGCAAGCTCCTGCTCGTCGGCGAACTGGTCGGTGTGAGGGACGACGCCGTAGCGCAGCAGGTCGGTGTAGTCGCCGGGCGTCGCCCGCTGTGGGACGAAGTTCGGGGGCCGCTCGCCGAACTCCGCGACGATTTCGTAGTCCGTTTGCTCCTCGACCAGGTCGCGGACGTAGGTCCGCTGTGCCTCCCCGTTGCGGTAGTAGGTCCCCTGTTTCAGATACAGGAGGTCGCGGTAGCCGAGCTGGATGTACTCGGGACAGGGGTCGATTTGCTCGGGGGTCTGGAACCGATGGTTGATGGGCATCCCGTGAGGGACCGCGGTGTCCTGGAGGTTCACGCGGTACACCTCCACGGTCTCGTTCTGGTCGGCGTTTTCGACCAGCCACTCCTCGGCCTCGTCCCGTGGCATCGAGGCGAAGCCGACCGCCCCCATGCCGGCGTACACCGCTGTCGTGACCAGCAACAGCGCCATCACCGGCCGAGCGACGGCCGGATTCCACGCGCGCAGGTCCCGCAAGGCGTTCGCCGACAACAGCGCGAGCAGCGGGAAGGTCGGCAGCAGGTGGTGGACCCGGAAGTCGTGCCACTGGGAGAACATCCCGACGTAGACGACGAGCATGACGAGTACGAGCGCGATACCGTAGCGACCCTCGCGCCGCTTGCGCAGCCCGATGACGCTCCCGACGACGCCGGCGACCGACGCGAAAAACAGCGGCAGCCCCATCCCGCTGAAGTACCCCCGGAGGAACCACCACGCGATGGGGGCGTCCGGGCCCGTCGGCCAGCTCACCCGCGAGGCCGACCCGCCGAAGATACGCTCGACTAGCTGGTCGACCCCGCCCACGACGAACGTCGGGAAGCCAAGCAGTATCGTCACCAGCCCCAGCGTCGCGCCGATGCCGAGCAGGCGCGGGGCGAGCAGCGTTTTGAGGGTGTCGTCGGCCTTCAGCGCCCGGAGGACGTGGGCGACGCCGACTCCGAGGATGACCGGCGCGGCGGTGAGCTTGAAGGCGATTGCGGCCCCGCCACAGGCCGCGCCGACGTAGAAGGGAAGGCGCTCCCCGCTACGGACGTAGACGTACAGGAAGTTCAGCGCGAGCAGGACGAAAAACAGCGCCGGCATGTCCTCCCCGCCCTCGTGGGCGATAGTGAGAAAGCCGAACGTCAGCGTGAGAAGGGTTGCGGCGAGCCGCCCAGTCAGCCGGTCGACGGCGGCGGCGCCGAGCCGGTAGGTCAGGTAGACCGAACCCAGCGCGAAGGCGACGTTGAACAGCCGCACGAACGCGAGGCTCCACGTCCACACCCACTCGGGCGTCCCCGCCCACAGGTCGTAGTAGCCAAACGCGGGTTCGGGGTAGCCGACGGAGGCGAAGATATCCGCGCGGCCGGTCGCCACTGCGACGACGACCACCGGCAGCAGCGCCAGCGCGAACAGGTACAGCGTCGCGCCGAAGGGGACCCGGCTCCACTGGACGCCGTTCTGTAGCGACTCGACGCTCGGGTCGGCGAGCACCCGCCCGATGGGGACCACAGCGTCTATCAGGCGGTCTTTCTCGTCCCGGGTCGCGAAGTTCGGGACGCGGTGGAAGAACCAGAAACTCGCCAGCAGGGCCGCGGCGACCATGATGTACGGGAGATACGGGTCGGCGCGGAAGTCCTCGCGGACCTGCGACCGCACCCGGTCGAACGGCTCCCGCCCGGGACCGAACATACCCTCACAAACCCCCAGGGACGACAAAAGTTGTCTGGTCTCACCCGCACGACCGACGCCGCACTCCTCGAGACGTTCGGGCCGTATCAGCTACGGCGCCCGGGACTCGTCGACCCAGTCGGGCTGGGACACCGTGATATCGTCGTAGCGGAACGCCATCTCGGTGCCGTAGGTGCCCTCCGGCGTCTCGATTGTGACTGTGAGCGAGTGTATCCGGCCGTCCGGACCGACGACCGCCCGGCCGTCGACCGACTGCACGTCGCTCCGGGCGAAGCCGGACTCGGTGGTGTTGCCGCTCAACTCGCTCTCGTTGAGCGACGCTCCCTCGTAGACGACTGCGTCCTCGCCGTCGACGGTCGTGGTCCCGGTCTCCGTCCACTCCACGAACCCGGTGTACAGGAAGCCCCCGATGACGGCGGCCCCCGCCTTGATGTTCGTCGCGACCCCGACGGTGCTGTTGGTTTCGCCGTACTGCACGTCCCCGGTGGTCCCGTTCCGAGCGGCGACGTAGTCGGCCGTGGAGTACACCGCCGTCGTTCCCGACGGTCGAGTGAGCTCCACGAGTTCCCGGCCGGCAGCCGTATCGTTTCTTATCAGCACGTTCGTCTGGTCGGAGCCGTTGAACACCGTCACGTTGGTCTCGGTGGCGCTGTCGATCAGGTTATCGCCCCCGGCCGTCGACAGCGACCCGGTGCCGCCCGACTCCGCGCCGTCACCGCCCGCCGTCGGTGTCCCCTCGATTTGGGTCCCGGTTTCGGTGCCGTCTGCCGTTCCGGGCTCGGTCGGTGACACGTCGCCGCCGCTACAGCCGGCGAGCAGCAGCAACGCCGCTACCACGATAACTGTCGATTTTCTCATCACCCCGTAATGGAAATGAGATAGCAAATAGCTTCGGCCAACAGCTCTTTAAAACCCTCCGCGGGACCGCCGTTCGGCCCCGTGGGGCTCGCGTGCTCGAAGGTCTGCAGGGGTTACGCAATCGCCTCGCTGTCGCTCGGCGGTTCGCGTCGGTAGAAACGTCCGGACGGAGTTCCACACGAGCGAAGCGAGCGTGGAGCACGTCCGTACGTGCACGAAGTGAACGTCCGAACGGAGATTTGAACCGAGGCGAGAAATGCTCGCTTCGCTGCGCGGTCCTCGCGTGTTCACATATCCGCGCAGAGTTTCACCGACGCGGTTGCCTCGCTGTCGCTCGGCGGTTCGCGTCGGTAGAAACGTCCGGACGGAGATTTGAACTCCGGTCCCTGGCTCCGCAAGCCAAGAGGATAGTCCACTACCCTACCCGGACTCATATTGAAGGAGGGTGGTCGCTTTGAAAAGGGTGACGGTTCGACCCCCACCACGCGAGGGGTGCCCACACCTCGCTCAAAGCCGTCTTTGACTCACCGAAAGGGGCTTTCTTTCAGGGGCTGTACCCCGGATATGGACAGACGAACCCTCCTCGGTACTGTCAGCTCCATCGGCGTCGCCGCACTTACCGGCTGTCTCTCAGACGGTACCGGCGACAGCACCCCGAGTGCTACCGGAACCGGCGCTACCACCGCGACTCCCAGCCCCACGCCGACGCCGAACACGACGCTGAGCGACTTCACGTTCTCGGTCTCCGGAATCGAGAGCGGCATACAGACCGACTCGGCGACCGTCTCGGCCGACGACGGAAACGTCGTCGTCGAGGGTACCATCTGGGGCGCCGACGGCTGTCGGACCGCCGAACTCCCCAGCGTCAACTACGACGGTACGACCGACGGGCTGACCGTCCCAGTCGAGACGACCGAGCGTGCGGACGCCGGCGACGGCTGTACCCAGGCGACCGTAGAAATAGCGTACACGGCAACGATATCCTTCGAGAACGGACTGCCGGACACCGTCGTCGTCACGCACGACCGCGGCGACGGGCCGGCGACGGTCACGACCACCTCGCTGTAGGGCGGACGTTTATATCCGATGCCGGAACCAGCCCGGCGTATGGTGACGCCGAGGACAGAACCGACAGACGGCAGCGGGTCGCTGGGGCAACGACAACGCTTAAGCGCGCCCCTGACCTGGCTCCCATAGATAGATGGGCGAGATAGGGGATATCTACGCGGACCTCGAAACCGACGTCTCCGAGGAGGAGTTCCGCGAGGCCGTCGAGGAGAAGGTCGAACAGATGGGTGGCCTCGCCGACGAGGAGACCGCGGCGATGTTGCTGGCCCACGAGCTGAACGAGGGTGAAGTCGAAACCGTCGCCGATATCGAACCGGGGATGGACGAGGTGAAGTTCATCGCGAAGGTGATGGCCATCGGCGACCTGAAGACCTTCGAGCGGGAGGGCGAGGACGAGGACGGCCGCGTCATCAACGTCGAGGCCGCCGACGAGACCGCGAGCGTCCGGCTGGCCTTCTGGGACGGGCAGGCCGTCGACATCGCCGACGGGATGCTCTCCGTGGGCGACGTGCTACGCGTGAAGGGTCGTCCGAAAGACGGCTACAACGGGCTGGAGGTCTCGGTCGACAAGGCCGAACAGGACGAAGACGCCACCGTCGACGTCGAACCCGGCGACGGCTCGACCGTCGACGCGCTCACGATGGGCCAGTCGGACGTGACCCTGCGCGGGCTGGTGCTCGACACCGACAGCGTCCGGACGTTCGACCGCGACGACGGCAGCGAGGGGAAGGTGTCGAACCTCACACTGGGCGACGAGACCGGCCGCGTGCGCGTCACGATGTGGGACGACCGGGCCGACCGCGCGACCGAAATCGAGCCTGGCACCGCCGTCGAGGTCGTCGACGGCTACGTCCGCGAACGCGACGGCGCCCTGGAACTGCACGTCGGCGACGACGGCGCCGTCGACGAGATCGACGAGACCGTCGACTTCGAGCCCGACGCCGACCCCATCGACAGCGTCGAGCTGGAGGCGACCGTCGACATCGCCGGCGTCGTCCGCTCGGCTGACCCCGTCCGGACGTTCGACCGCGACGACGGCAGCGAGGGGCAGGTACGCAACATCCGCGTTCAGGACGCCACCGGCGACATTCGGGTGGCGCTGTGGGGCGACAAGGCCGACAAGGACATCCAGCCCGGCGACGAGGTGCTGGCCGCCGACGTGGAGATACAGGACGGCTGGCAGGACGACCTCGAAGCCTCCGCGAGCTGGAACTCGACTATCGTCGTCCTCGACGACGGTGCGACCCCCGCGGCCACGCCCGAGGAGGCCGACGACGACCAGCACGCCGGGCTCTCCTCTTTCGCCGACGGCGATGATGGCAGCGATGCGACGGCAGCGGCCGACGCCGACGGCGGGGCGACGACCGACAGCGGTGACGCCACCGGCGGCACACAGGCCGCCGAACAGGTCGAATTCACGGGCACCGTGGTCCAGACCGGCGACCCCGTCGTGCTGGACGACGGGGAGCAGACGATGAGCGTCGAGACGGGCGAACGCGTCCAGTTGGGTCAGGAAGTCACCGTCCGCGGGGTCGTCGAGGACGGCCGACTCGACGCCGACGGCGTGTTCTGAGGGGAAACGACGCTACGGAAACTCTTAAGACCGCAACACTCCCGGTTGTGGGTATGAGCGTCGAGCTTCCGTTCGCGCCCGTGGACGCGGTCATCCGACGGAACGCGGACGGGTTGCGGGTGAGCGCCGGCGCGGCAGAGGAACTGGCTCGCCGAATCCAGGAGCGGGGCGCCACACTCGCCACGGCGGCCGCCGAGGAAGCGACGCGGGACGGCCGCAAAACGCTGATGCCGTCCGATTTCGGCGTCGAGGCCGTCCCCGACAAGGACGGTCTGGAACTCCCGGTCGCACCGGTCGACCGCATCGCCCGCCTCGACATCGACGACGACTACCGCGTCGCGATGGACGCCCGCGTGGCGCTTGCCGACATCCTCGAATCGTTCGCAGACGACGTCGCTGCCGCCGCGGCCGACCTCGCCCGCCACGCCGACCGGCGGACAGTGAAGGCAGCAGACGTCGAGACGTACTTCGAACTCGCCCAGTACTACTGAATGAACTTCGGCTACCGCGAGATATGTCTCGACCACGACACCGGTGAGCGCCACCCCGAGAGCCCCGACCGCCTGCGGGCGGTCCGGCGCGCGCTCAAGGAGTGCCACGGCGTCCAGTACGTCGCGGCCGACGACGCCGACGTCGACCTCATCCGGGCCGTCCACGACGCCGACTACATCGAGGAGTTCCGCGAGTACTGCGAGGACGGCGGCGGCCACTGGGACGCCGACACGGTCGCCGTCGAGGCCACGTGGGACGCCGCGCTGGCCTCGGCCGGCCTGGCCGTCTGGGCGGCCGAGAACGCCGGGACGGACGTCCCGGCCCGCCGGACTCCCTTCGCGCTCGGCCGCCCGCCGGGACACCACGCCGTCGGCGACGACGCGATGGGCTTCTGTTTCATCAACAACGCGGCCGTGGCCGCACAGGCCGCGCTGGACAACGGCGCCGATGGCGTCGCCATCCTCGACTGGGACGTCCACCACGGCAACGGCACGCAGGACATCTTCTACGACCGCGGCGACGTGTTCTACGCCTCAATACACGAGGACGGGCTCTACCCCGGTACCGGCGAAATCGACGAGACGGGTACCGGCGACGGCGACGGGGCGAACTGCAACGTCGTCTACCAGCCCGGCGCCGACACTGCCGACTACCTGGCGGCCATCGACGAGGTCATCGCGCCCGCAATCGCCGACTACGACCCCGACCTGGTGCTCGTGAGCGCCGGCTTCGACGCCCACGAACACGACCCCATCTCTCGGATGCGTGTGAGCACCGAGGGGTACGGGCTGATGACCGACCGGATGGTCGGGCTCGCCGACGACTGCGACGCCGGGCTCGGTTTCGTCCTGGAGGGGGGCTACGGCCTGGACACGCTCTCGGATTCCGTCAAGATGGTCCACGAGGTCTTCGACGGCTACCAGCCCGTCGAGCCGGACGACGGCGTGAGCGAGGAGGCCCGCGAGGTGCTCGACGCGCTCGAACGTCAGGGCTTTGGCTCGAAGTAGGTCGCCAACTCGACACCGAAACCGTCCGCCAGTGCCGCGATATCTTCGCCGACCAGTACCTCGTAACCGTCCTCCAGCGCCGACGAGATGTGGGGGCCGAGGCGGACGTCGAGCAGGGCGTCGCTGTCGAGAAACGCACCGGCCGTCCGGAACTCCCGCGGCCGCTCGACCACGTAGCGGTCGCCCTCGATGAACGGCCCCGTCACGTCCGGGTCGTCGGCGTAGGCGTCGTAGAACCCGCTCGCGTGTTCGCGCACGTGGACCGGCGGCCCCTCGTGGCGCTCGACGGCCGGCCGCTCGAAGACGCTCAACTCGACGAGCAGGGCGGCGCCGTCCGTCCACGTCTCGCCCTCACCACCCTCCTCATCGGTCGCCAGCGCCGTCGACCGGAACACGTCGAACCCGCGGCGGTCGAGTTCCTCGGTCAGCCCCGTCAACGACTTTCGGAGCTGGGGCCAGAGCTGGTCGTCGACGATGTCTGGCCTGTCGAACCGCACCGCGACGGGGGTCGTATCTCGACGCTGGACGGCGGCGGCGACGCGTTCGCCGTCGTGGGCAGCCGGCTCGCTCGGCTCGAACAGCGTCGTCCGGGGCTCGCTCAGCAGCTCGCGGGCGTAGTGTTGCAGGCGGGCGACGTTCTCGGCCGAACACACTGCCGCGACGTTGCGGTCCGGGTCCGTCGGGTCGACCACGACGAGGGGGTCGTCGAACTCGGTGGTCCCGTGGTCCTCCGGGTCGAACGTCACCGGCGGCTGCCAGTCGGCCGCCGCCTCGACGAGCGCCCGGAAACTTCCGTACTCGACCGTGAGCAGTTCCGTCAAATAGCCCGAGAAGCCACGCGTCCGGAGGTCGCTCCCGTAGACGCCGATACCCTTCAGGAACTGTTTGGTGACGCGGACCTCGCCCGCGAGGCCGTCGTCCAGCCGGTCCGCCAGATACCGCGTGTGGAACGGCGTCCGGTCGACGGCCGACTGGATGGCCCTCGCCGACTCGACGGCGTAACACGGCACGAGGTCGACCGCGTACCCGTCCACTTCGCCGACGACGTAGGGGTGCTCGGCGTACTCCTCGTGGCCGTCCGGGAGGACGGCGTGACCCACCGAGAGCCCGTACTCCTCCAGTTCCGACCGCTCCAGGTCGGGCGAAAAGGCGACGAACACGTCCACGTCGCGGTCCCCCGCGGTCCACGTCCCCCGGGCCGTCGAACCGACCTGCAGCACCTCGGCTTCGACCGGCAGGTCAGCCACTGCCTCCCTGGCCCGCTCCATCACCGTAGCTGCGGCCCCCTGTAACCGCTCGCGCTCCCCGTCGTCCGGCGTGACCCGCTCTCGGACCCGCGAGACGACGGCGTCGAACTCCTCACTCATTGCCTGTGGCTTCACCGAGAGTGCGTGAAAGCGTGTCGATGGACGACTGAAACGAAAGCCCTAATTACCAACTCGGGTTACAACCGAGTGCGAGCCGCCGTAGCTCAGTTGGTAGAGCACCTGGTTGTTACCCAGGTTGTCCCAGGTTCGAGCCCTGGCGGTGGCGTACTTCTGCGGCCAATCTGACGGTGAGCACAGCGAGCTGTTCGTGAGCGACGCGGATGTTTCCTGCTTGCACCGGGGTGTCGGAACGTCCGCGTGTGAACCTCCGGCCACGCGTTGTACAACGACTCCGACCCGACAGGCTAAAGATGCGGACCCAAGAAATCCCTCGTGAGGGCCCTTAGCTTAGTCTGGTTAAAGCGATCGGCTCATAACCGATTGAGCGCTGGTTCAAATCCGGCAGGGCCCACTTACTGAACGTGCCATGCCGTATCCGGCAGGCGCCACAACAATATGTTCCGAGAGTCGTGACTAATCTGTTTGACGTGCTCGCTCTCAGCCGACCGTGAGTCATCTATCGTCCGAACGGAAAATTCGGGGCCGCCGCAACGCTCTGTTTTCGCACGGTGTCTTTACGAGTAGCGGCGGCTCGCTGTCTGAGTCGCTCTTCGTCACGCCAAACAGTATCGGTCTCTGGCCAAGTTTGATATAGCAGATAACGATATAACACCGCTCACAGCCGAACTGCGGATTCGACCGGAAACAGCTCCTTCACCTCTCCAATCGGCGAAATCCTTCAGTGGATGGCCAAAATACTGTTAGTATGGAGACAGAACGTACTGTCACGGTCGACGGGTCCCGAATCCGCTACCGCGTTGTCGGCGATGGGGCGCCCGTCGTTTTGCTTCACGGTGGCCGTATCGATGCCGCACGGGTCTCTTGGCCGCCCGTCATCGAGCGACTCGCACCCGACTATCGGGTCCTGGCCCCGGACCTGCTGGGCTACGGTGAGAGCGACCTACCGCCAGGTCCGTACTCGATACCGCGCCACGCGGGGATCGTCGCCGACGTGCTCGACGAGCTCGCTCTCGGACCGGTGACGCTCGTCGGCCTCTCCTTGGGCGGTGGCGTCGCGATGCAGGTCGCGTTGGACCGCCCCGACCTCGTCGAGCGGCTGGTTCCCATCGACCCGTTTGGCCTCGGTCGCGCGCTGCCAAACGGCCAGCTCTCGTACGCGTTCGCGCGCGTGCAACTGTGTAACAAGCTAGCTATCGCCGCTTTCCGACGGAGCCGCCGACTCACGCGGGCGAGCCTCGGCGGTATCGTCCACGACCTCGATAGCCTGTCCCCAGCGGCCGTCGATGCCGTCTACCGAGAGGTCCAGCGACCCACCGCCGGTGCGGCCTTCCGACGCTTTCGGGACAGCGAGGTCACCCGCGAGGGCTATCGAACGACGTTTACCGACCGGTTCGACGAGTTCTCGATGCCGACGCGGTTCCTTCACGGAGCTCACGACGACCTGTTCCCGGTCGGGTGGGCCCGGCGGGCGGCTAGCGAGGTTCCGGACGCCGACCTGACCGTCCTGGACGACTGCGCTCACTGGGCGCCCCGTGAGAACCCCGACGCCGTCGCTACCCATGTCAGCGACGCGATTCCGGACCAGTGAGGGCCTGTCGATAGATGCCACTGTTGTCGGACTGTTCTGCGAACGTGCTACAATAAATCATATAGCGCGATATAGAACGGACTAATCGCGACTGAACCGTATCGCAAGTGGCGTCGTCGACCGGCCGGCAACCACGGCCTGTTTTGCCCGTGACGGTCGAACGGGACGAACATGCAATCGGTCCATTCCCACTGTATGGTCGAGACGGCGCTCCCGTCGGCGGTGGCGGAGTATTTCGCGCCCGAACGGGAGACGCTGGCCGCATATCTCGACCAGGTGCCGGCACGACTCGACCCGACGGCGGGGGACCCTACCGTCGGCCCCGTCCACGCCCTGCCGTGGCTGTACGTCGCGGACCTGACCGGCTGGCGCGGGTTCGCCCTCGCACGGTTGCTCGCGGCCGAAAGGGACTGTCCCTGTTACCGGCTGTCGCCGCTGGCCCGCGACAGCGTCGACACGCTGTGGCGGGTGCTCGACCGGAGTAGCGAGGGGCCGGTCGTGCTCCACGTCGAGCTTCGGGGCGACACCGGCCCGGTGCCGGGGACACTCCGGGAGGCGCTGTGGCGGGGGTACGACCAGCCGGCAGGTGCCGACGACCCCGCCTCGGGCGACCCGGCCAACCTGCACGTCGTCTTCACCGATACGCGGCCGTCGAAGCGGCTCACGTCGCCGCTGCCGGACGCGACCGCGCCGGTCAGCGGGGCCGCGCTCTCGTATGCGCCCAGGGAGAGCATGACGCCCGAACACCCACACGGGACGACGACGCTCGCGTCCCCGCCCCGCCTCTCCGAGCGGACCGACCGGCTTCAGGCGCTGCTCTCGGCCGCCCTCGACGGCGTCGGGACCGACGAGGCGCGGGCGGCCTTCGTCGACAGCGCGGTCGAGGCGCTGGTCATCACCCACTCCACTATCGGTAAGCAGGACCTCCTGTTCGACGTATCGCCCCGAATCGCGCTGCAACACGGTCACCGGCTGGACTCGCTCGGGGTCGAGGGAACGCTCGCGGCGCTGCGGAAGGACCTGCTCGCACAGGTGCCACAGAGCCCGACCACCGGGGAGCTCCGACGGACGCTGGCGTCGCTGCTCGACGCCGACTAGCCGCGCCGTCGGGCCAGCCGCTCCAAGCGCGCGACCCGGTCGTCCATCGGCGGGTGCGTCGACAGCAGCCGCGACAGCCGACTCTCCTCGGTACCGTGAACGTACAGCGGCGTCAGCGGCCCCAGGTCCGGGGTCGAGGCCCGTTCTATCTTCCGTAGCGCCCGAGCCAGTGCCAGCGGCTTCCCCGTCAACGCGGCGGCCCGGTCGTCGGCCGCCCACTCCCGGCGCCTGGAGTACGAGAGGACGAGCAGCGTCACGGCAAAGCCCGCCAGCGCGACGGCGCCCAGCGCCCCCCGGTGGGTCCGCCCGAGCAGCGACTGCGACCACGAGCCGGGGTCGCCACGGAGCAGGGCGACCGCCCGCGCGATGCCGCCGGTCAGTACCACCACCGGAAACAGGACGACACCGACCAGCCCGACGATGCTCTGGGTGAGGCTATAGCCCAGCGTCTGCACCAGCGCGTCCCGGCGCTCGAAGTGCGCCAGTTCGTGGGCCAGCAGCGTCTCCAGTTCGTCGAGCGACAGCAGGGCAAAGAGGCGCCGGTCGACGACGATGGCCCCGCCCGGTCCGCCGACGGCGAAGGCGTTGGGCACCGGGAGCCGCGCGACCAGCAGCGACGGTTCGCCGGCCCGCATCCGCTCGGTCAGGCGGTCGTACCGACGGTACAGCGCCGGGGCCCGGGAGCGGGGCAACTCCACCGCGTCGAGCGACCGCTTGAGCCGCGCCGTTCCGGTCCAGTAGCTGAGGGCGCCAAAGAGCAGGGCCGTCCCGAGGACGGTGGCGACGACGACCATCACCGGTGGCCGCTGGGTCCACAGCGCGCGGAGGAGCCAGTAGCCGACGACGCCGGCGAGGAGGTAGATGACCAGCGTCCCCAGCCCTAACACTCCCAGCACCACCCGCCGACTGGAATTCATGTGGGGCCGTAGGCGACGGGCCGCGAAATTCCTTGGGTCAGCCCTCGTCGTCGGTCCGTTTCGCCAGTTCGGTGACGTTGACCTCCCAGTCGTGGGGCGACCCGCGGGTCCGGCACTCCCAGGCGCCGCGAACGTCGACCCCCTCCTCGACGGCGGTCTCGACGAGCGCTGTGAGCGCTGCTTCGAACTCGGCGGGCGTGGTGATATCGACGGCTGATTTGTAGTTGTCTTTCATGATCGGTGGCGCTCGGCCGCGACCCGAAGAAAGGGCGTCCATCGCCTCGCCGTGCTAATGTACGTGGCTGGTCTCCGCGAAGGGCGTTTATCCGTGTCGTCCTAGCACACCTGTCCACAAAGGTCTGCCGAGGGCATGGTGTATCATGCAAAACCGGAATTCGGGCGTGTCAACTCCGGCCTGGCTGGTGTGCCATGCCGCCGATATTTACGGCACACAGGCGAACCCTCACGTAATGAGCGTCATTGCGACTCTGCGGGTCTCCGCCGACTGCTTCGAACTGGGCCGGATACTCAGCGTCAGTTCCGGGTGTAGCATCGTCCTCGAGAACCTGGTTCCCCTCGGCGAGCAGGCCGTCCCCTTCTTCACTATCTTCGGTACCGACGAGGGAAATGATTTCAGGACCGCGGTGCAGGACCACCCGTCCGTGTCGGATATCCAGCAGGTCAGTTCTCAAAACGACCGGACGCTGTTCGCTCTGGACTGGGACATTTCCGAGGACCGCCTGTTCCGGGGTATCCACGAAATGCAAGCCCACCTGTTGAGTGCCACTGGCGGCCGGGACACGTGGGAATTCGAGCTGCGATTCGCGTCTCACGAGCGTTTGAGCGAGTTCAAGGAGTACTGTTCGGACGCCAACATCGACCTCGAAGTCGGCCACATCTACAATCCGACCCGACCGGAGAGCGGCCCGTTCTACGGACTGACGCAGCGACAGCGGGACACGCTGGTCCGTGCGGTCCAGGGGGGCTACTACTCGCTGCCTCGGGAGCTGTCCACGCAGGACCTGGCCGAGGAGTTCGGCATCTCCGACCAGGCGGTGACCGAGCGGCTCCGCCGGGCCATCGTCGCGCTGGTGGACAACTCCCTGGTCGCGGCGATGGAGGACGGGGAGTTCGAGGTACCCCAGCCGTAACGCGGCCCGTTACAGCCAGTCGGCCGGCAGCTCGTTCCGGTGGTCCGCTATCAGTCTGAGGACGGGTTCGATGTCCGCCCAGTCGGGCCCCTTCGATATTTTCCCGGTGTCCCGGTCCCACTCGATGAACCCCAGCTCTTCGAGCTTCGGCAGGTGTTCGTGGAACAGCTCGACTTCCAATACTTCGGGTTCCAGCGGCGGGTCGATGATGTCGAGCGGGTCGCGGTCGGCGTCGTCCTGTGGGTTGTGTTCGAGCAGGGCCAGTAACAGCTCGCGGCGGTAGCTGTTGGACAACACCTCTAAGGCGTGACCCAGTTTGGTATCGCTCTCTTGGTGTGGCACGGTCGATATATGTGTGGTAGGAGGATAGGTGGCGTAAGGGTTTGCTATGGTACACCATGCTCTGAAACACAAGTGGCAAGAAAAACACGGCATATCGGATATTTTGGAGGTTTGAACCGCTATTTTCGACTGTCTGTGGCGCCAGTCGAGTTTCGACTGGACAGCGTGCTGTCCCTGAGTTGGGGAGAGTTCCGCGACAGCGAACGGATTTAATATAGCGTGATACGATTTACTGCTGCCAGGCGGCGCTGTCTACCGAGGCGGCTGAAATAGCTATTCTCCCGGCTTTCGGCGCCGCTACGCGGCGTCTTACAGCTGCGGATGCGTCGACTATCACGCCCCCCTCAGAGCCGCGTCCGAATCGTGTCGGCGGTGGCGCTCCCGACGCCCTCGACCTCGGTCAGCTCCGCGCTGTCGGCCGCGCGGATGCGCTCGACGCTACCGAACCGACGCAGTAGCGCTTTCCGCGTCTCGGGGCCGATGCCCGGCAGGTCGTCCAGCGGCGTCGACACCTCGTCACGCAGGGTCTGGTGGTACTGCACCGCAAAGCGGTGGGCCTCGTCCCGGACCCGCTGGAGGAGATGCAGATGGGGGGCGTCGTCGTCCCAGTCGTACACCCGGTCCGGCGTTATCACGAGTTCCTCGTCTTTCGCCAGTGCGACACACGGCACGTCCCAGCCGGTCTCGGCCAGGGCGTCCCGGGCCGCGCCCAGTTGCCCGTCGCCGCCGTCGATGAGCAACAGGTCGGGGTCGGGCCGGTCGTCCCGGCCCTCGATAGCGCGTTCGGCCCGCCAGCGGACCAGTTCGCGCATGTTTGCGTAGTCGTCGTTGCGCTCGGTGAGCTTCTTGCGCCGGTAGCCGCTCGTGTCCGGGTCGCCGGAGACGGCGAGGACGTTCGAGCCGACGGCGCTTTTGCCCTGGGCGTGGCTCACGTCGAACCCCTCGATGCGCTCGGGCCTGTCGATGCCCAGCGCGTCGGCCAGCGCCCCGACGCTGTCGTCCTGTCCCCCGCGCTGTCGCGCGTTCTTCAGCGCCAGTTCGACCAGCGTGGCCTCGCGGCCGGCCCCGGGGACCCCCAGCGTGACGCCCTCCGCGTCGAGCCACTGCTCTATCTCGGTGTCGGCGGGGTCCTCGGCACAGAGGATTCGGCTCGGTAGCTCGCGCTCGGCGTAGTACTGGGGGATGAAGGCCCGGTAGACACCGGCGGGCCCCTCGCCGTCGGGGGCGTCCAGCGTGTAGCGGTCCCGCTCGACGAGTTTGCCGCCCTCGGCGTGGAGGCGGGCGACGACCGCCCGGTCGCCCTCGACGACGGCGCCCAGCACGTCCGTCGTGGCCCCGCTTTTGGCGTCGCTGACGGCGGTGTCGCTTTCCCCGTGGAGGGCCTCGACGGCGCCCAGTTTGTCCCGCAGGTTCGCCGCCCGCTCGAACTCCTGGTCCTGGGACGCCCGTTCCATCGCCCGCCGGAGCGGGTCCGCCAGGACGCCGACCTCCCCCTCGAAGAACCGTTTCGCGCTCTCGGCGTCGGCGGCGTAGTCGGCCTCGCTGATTTCGCCGGTACAGGGCGCCGTACAGATACCCATCTCGTAGTCCAGACAGGGCCGCTCGCGGCCGCTGTACTTGTAGTCCGAACAGCCCCGGAGCCCGTAGGTCTCCCGCAGCGCCTTCACGACCGTCTCGACCCGCCCCTTGTCGGTGAAGGGGCCGTACACCGTCGCGCCCTCGTCGGGGTCACGGGTCACCTGGATGCGCGGGACGGGGTGGTCGGTCAGCTGGACCAGCGGGTAGGACTTGTCGTCTTTCAGCCGGACGTTGTACGGCGGCCGGTGGCGCTTGATGAGGTTGGCTTCGAGCAGGAGCGCCTGCGTCTCCGTGTCGGTGACCGCGAAGTCAAGCACCGCCGCCCGCTCGACCATCTTCGCGATGCGGCGGCTCCGCGGGTCGGCGTAGGAGCGCACCCGCTCGCGCAGCGAGACGGCCTTGCCGACGTAGAGGACTCTCCCGTCGTCGTCCTCGAACTGGTAGATACCCGGCTCGTCGGGTAGCTCGCTCGCCCGGCGGCGCACGCCGTCTGTGTCCATCACCGGGGCGTAGTCGCTCGGCGGAGTTGAACGTCACGCCACGGCGTCGTCCGTCGGCGCGTCCGGCCGCTCGGGGGACGAGCCCAGGGCGGCCCGCAACCGGTCGAGTACCGCGTCGTCGTCCGGCGCCGCCAGTTCGATGTCGTCCCCGCCCGCGACGGCGACGACCAGCAGCCGCTCCCGGCTCCGGAGATACACCGCGAGGACGACGGCGCCGAACGCCAGCGCCAGGCCGCCGAACACCCGCATCAGGTCGTCGAGCTGCGCGAGCAGGCCGAGCATCGTCTGTAGCAGTCCCAGCATGCCGCCGATGCCGACGGCGCTCGCGGCCCCGTTGCTCTCGAGCGAGATGCCCTGGACCATCCCGTCGAGGCTGACGGTGAACCCGGCGACGAGGAGGGCGACGCCGACCACGATGGCTTTCACCGATAGTTCGAGGAACCGGAACTCGCCGCCGGTGTCGACCTCGACGCCGTCGACGTTGGGGCGGTCGACCTGGCTGAAGTTCGGCCCGTCCCGGTCGGGGGTAAAGGCCAGCAGCCGGTGGCTCGTCACGACCACGCCGCCGGCGCCGACGGGGACCCGCTCCTGTATCGACTCGCCGTCGTACAGGAGCTCCTCGACCCGTTCGACCCAGTCCATACAGTAGGTAGTCTCGTCTTCGGTTATGAATGTGGCCCCGACCCCAACGGCTAACATAGGGTCCTACCGAACGTATCGTATGGTCTCTGACCCCCGCTGTCCGGAGTGTACCGGGAAGGTCAGCTCGACGGCGACGTGGTGTATGCACTGCGGCGCGGACTTCCCGAACGCTATCGACGCCGACAGCGGGCGCCCCGTCCAGGACCGCGCGGACGGGAAGGCGGCCTACGAGTCGTCGGTCGACGGCGGGAGCAGCGACGCCCAGACGGTCGGCTTCCTCGTCGCCGTCTTCGGGCTGGTGACGCTGCCCTTCGTCACCCCGCCCGACGTGACGCTGCTCTACGTCGCGGCCGCCGTCGGCGCGGGCCTGTACGCCGCCGGACAGTCCTCGCTGGGACAGGCGGCCTCCCGGGGCGGTTTCGCGCTGGCTGTGGCGCCTCTGGCTATCTGGACGCTCTCGCTGGCGCTGTCGGGCCCCGCCGACCTCTCGTTTACCGCGCTGCTGGGGCCGCTGGCGTACGCCCTCGTGGTCTCGGCGCTCGGCAGGGCCGCACAGACCGTCGACTGACACCGCCGACCGGGGGCCAGTGCCGTATCAAAACTACCATGCCACCTGGCCCGAAAGTGCCGCTACAAGGTGGCTCCCGTGACTAAGAAACAGGAATACACAGACGACTACACGGACAAGACGCTGTATATCCCCGGCCCGACCGAGGTGCGCGAAGACGTCATCGAGGAGATGGCCCAGCCGATGTTCGGCCATCGGATGGACCGGATGACCGACCTCTACACGACCATCGTGGAGGACACCAAGGAGTTCCTCGGCACCGACAACGAGGTCGTCATCCTCACGGCCTCCGGCACCGAGTTCTGGGAGGCTTCGACGCTCAATCTCGTCGACGAAAACATCCTCGTCCCGACCTGTGGCAGCTTCAGCGAGCGCCACGCCAACGTGGCCGAACGGCTCGGCAAGGACGTCGACCGGCTCGAATACGAGTGGGGCGAGGCTGTCAAGCCCGAGGACATCCGCGAGGAACTCGAGACCAGCGACAAGCAGTACGACGTGGTCGCCACGGTCATGAACGAGAGCTCCACCGGCGTCCGCAACCCCGTCGAGGAGATCGGCGACATCGTCGACGAGTACCCCGACACCTACTTCGTCGTCGACGCAGTGTCGTGTCTCGGCGGCGACTACGTCGACATCGACGAACACGGCATCGACGTCATCTTCGCCTCCACGCAGAAGGCCTTCGCCATGCCCCCCGGGCTGGCCGTCTGTGTCGTCAGCGACGAGGCCTACGACCGGGAACTCGAACGGGACCAGGCCTCCTGGTACGGCGGCTTCCAGCGGACCCTCGACTACTACGACCGGAAGGGTCAGACCCACTCGACGCCCGCCATCCCCATCATGCTGGCCTACCGCAAGCAGATGAAGTACATGCTCGAAGAGGGCCACGAGGCCCGCGACCAGCGCCACAAGGAGATGACGGAGTACGTCCACGACTGGGCCCGGGAGCACTTTGACCTGTTCGCCGAGGAGGGGTACGAGTCCCAGACGGTGACCTGCATCGAGAACACCCAGGACATCGACGTGGCCGCGACCGTCGAGCAGGTCAGCGAGGAGTACGACATGGCCTTCTCCAGTGGCTACGGCGACCTCAGCGAGGAGTCGTTCCGCATCGGCCACATGGGCGAACACACCGTCGAGTCCATCAAGGAACTGACCGACGCCATCGAGGACGTCGCGGACCTGTAGCGCGCCCGGCCGTCGAGTCCGTACATTGATGTGACCGGTTTCGGTACGTCTCTCTATGCCCTCCGCCACGACAGCCGCTGCCGTCGTCGCCGCCTTCGCCCTCGGCGCGGCCGCCGTCGCCTCCGGCGCGGTGTACGCGCTCCCGCTGGTCAGCGACGAAACCGGTCCGACCGACATCGAGGTCACCGACCTCGAACGGCTCGACGCGGGTTGTCGGGAGGACGTGGTGACCTACGCCAGCAGCCGGAGCGGCCCGAACGGGACACACGCCCGCACGTCGTTCGTCGAGACCGGCGCCCGTGACGCGAACCTCTCGGCGTGGGCCGAGCGCACCTCGCCGGCGGGCGCCGAATACAGCACCTTCCGCGTGAACGTCGAGAGCGCCCGGACGGGCCCGGCAAACGAGTCCTGCGAGGTCGGCGTCCAGTACCGCCTCGAATACCGGACCAGCGGCGGCACCGACGACGGCCTCATTTCGGACGAGAGCGGCCACAGCATCACGCACGTCGAGAACGGGCGATACGCCGGCTGTAGCTCGGTCGGCGAGGGGCGCTGGGCGGACGCCGGCTGTCCGCGCCGCGCCAGCGAGGCGCCGGACCGGACGTGGGCGAACGCGACCGGCTAACCGACGGTTTCTATACCAACTCGCCACAAGCGGCGCTCATGACCACGGCCGCGCAGACGCCCCAGGACAACCCTTACGTCTCGGAGCCGGAGACGGACTTCTCGCCCGTCGACGACCTCACGGACGACGAGGCACACGAGCAGGCCACCGAACTCCGCGAGGCGATTCGCTACCACGACTACCGCTACTACGTCGAGGCCGACCCCGCTATCGGCGACCGGGCCTACGACGCCCTCTTCTCGCGGCTCCGAGACCTCGAAGACGCCTTCGACCTCGACACCGAGGGCAGCCCGACCCAGCGCGTCGGCGGCGAGCCGCTGGACGAACTCGGCGAGGTCGAACACGTCGCGCCGATGGGCTCCATCGACCAGGGCGGGGAGGTCGCCGAGGTCCGGGAGTTCGACGACCGGGTACGGCGCGGGCTCGCCGAGAGCGGGTATGACGGCGGGATACAGTACTTCTGTGAGCCCAAATTCGACGGGCTCTCCGTTGAGGTCGTCTACGAGGACGGCGAGTTCGTCCGGGCGGCCACGCGCGGGGACGGCGAGGTCGGCGAGGACGTGACCGAGAACGTCCGCACCATCGCCAGCGTCCCCCAGCGCCTGCGGGGGGACTACCCCGATTTCCTCGCGGTCCGGGGCGAGGTGTACATGCCGCGGGAGGCCTTTACCGCGTACAACCGCGAGCGCGTCGAGTCCGGCGAGGACCCCTTCGCCAACCCGCGCAACGCCGCCGCCGGGACCCTGCGGCAGCTGGACCCCTCGGTTACGGCCGAGCGCCCGCTCGCCGTCTTCTTCTTCGGCGTACTCGATTCGAGCGTCGAGTTCGGGAGCCACAGCGGTATCCACGAACGCCTGCCCGAGTGGGGGCTGCGGGTCTGTGACCGAACGCGCGTCGTCGGCGACATCGAGGCGGCCATCGACTACCGGGACCGGCAACTCGACGCCCGCGACGACCTGGACTACGAGATAGACGGCGTCGTCCTCAAGGTCAACGACGGCGAGGCCTGCGACGTCCTGGGGGCGACCAGCCGCGCCCCGCGGTGGGCCTTCGCCTACAAGTTCCCCGCCCGGAAGGAGGAGACCACCGTCCGGGACATCGTCGTGCAGGTGGGCCGGACCGGCCGGCTCACTCCCGTCGCGCTCATGGACCCGGTGGAGGTCGGCGGCGTCACCGTGACGCGGGCCTCGCTGCACAACCCCTCGCTCATCGAGGAGCTGGGCGTCGGGGTCGGCGACCGCGTCCGTATCAAGCGGGCCGGCGACGTGATTCCGGACGTGGTCGAGGTCACCGAGGGGTCCGACGGCGGCCACTTCGAGTTCCCCGACAGCTGTCCGGTCTGCGGGAGCCAGGTCGAACGCGACGGGCCCATGGCGTTCTGTACCGGCGGGCTCACCTGCCCCGCCCAGCGGGAACGCTCCGTCGAGCACTACGCCAGCCGCGACGGGCTGGACATCGAGGGGTTAGGCGAGAAGGCCGTCGAGCAGCTACTCGACGCCGGGCTCGTCGAGGACGCCGCCGACCTCTACGAGCTGTCGGTCGCGGAGCTCGCGGAACTGGAGGGGTGGGGCGAGACGAGCGCCGAGAACCTCGTGGCCGAACTCGACGCGGCCCGCGAGCCCGCTCTCGACGACTTCCTCACCGGGCTGGGCATCCCCCAGGTCGGCGGCGTCACGGCCCGGAACCTCGCCCGGGAGTTCGGCAGTTTCGAAGCGATTCGCGAGGCCGCAGAGAGCGACGGCGACACCGGGGGGCAGGTGACGCTGGGCGAGGCCGTCGCCGAGGACCCGAACGCGGCGGCGTTCGAGGCCGTCCCCGACGTGGGTCCCGTCGTCGCCCGCAGCATCGTCGACTTCTTCCGGGGGGAGGGCAACCGCGAGGTCCTCGACCGGTTGCTCGACCACGTCGACCCGCAGGACGCCGAGGGGACCGAGGGCGAGGCCCTGGACGGACTGACCTTCGTGTTCACCGGCTCGCTCGACGACTACACCCGCGGCGAGGCCCAGGAACTGGTCGAGCGAGCCGGCGGCTCGGCCACGAGCAGCGTCTCGGGCAACACGGATTACCTGGTCGTCGGGGAGAACGCGGGCCAGCGAAAGCGTGACGACGCCGAGGAAAACGACGTCGAGACCCTCTCGGAAGCGGAGTTCGTCGACCTGCTCGAATCGAAGGGCGTGCTGTAGTTACAGGTCGACCAGGTCGAAGGTGTAGTAGCTCAGGCCCGCGGCGAGCGCGACCCATCCGAGCATGAACACCACTACTGCGGGGTCCGAGAAGTAGAACGGTATCTCGGTCCCGCCGCCGGTACAGAACGTGGACATCTGCGTCTGATTCGCGGTGATGTTGCCCACGTTCTGGAACGTCTGTGTCTGTTCCGCCGTCGTCACGGTCACGGAGTTCGTCTGGTTGTTGGTCGTGAGCGTGATGTTCTGGAAGGTGCCGCCGGCGACGCTCTCACAGAGGACGCGCTTGTCCTCGGTCGGGAGCCCGGGCGAGAAGAACGAGCCCTGGGTGTTGAACAGGCTGTAGCGGGAGTACTGCTGGGGCCCGAGCTGACTCAGGTCGAGGTTCCACTGGTCGGCGAACTGCTGGAGGCCCGGCTGGACGTTGTCCGAGAAGCTCGCCAGCATGCTGCTCACCAGCGTCTTGTAGGCCTGGGTCGGGGACGCCATCTTGAGGAACAGCACTGCGTTCCACCGCAGGGACCGCGAGACGCCGAGGTCGTTGTAGAGGAACTTGCCGATTCCGTTGGCGATGGAGTTCCAGCCGAAGGTGACGTAGACGTAGAATATCGCGTTCACGATGACCGACCGGAGCGTCGTCGAGACGGCCCCGGAGATGCTGACCGCGATGGCGACCATCACCACCACGAAGAGCAAGGAGAACAGCACGAACAGCGTGTACATCCCCATGTTGAGGCTGAGACTCGAAGCCGCCATGAAGACGGCCGTGATCGCCGCGGCGATGAGGAACGGGACGGCGACGACCGCACACCGGCCGATGACCTTGCCGATGATGACCGACCGGCGCGAGAACGGCAGCGAGAGGAGCAGCTTCAGCGACCCGCTGGTCTTCTCCTTCGTGATGGCCGCGACGCCGACGAATATCGTCACGATCGGCAGGACGACCGTCACGAGGTTGAGGTACACGCTCTCGATGACGAACCGGGTGTCCAGCCCGCCGTCCGGCGGTGACGGCCCGATACCATCGGCGTAGAGCCGGATGGCGATTGGCGCGATGAAGATGACGGTGAATATCGCCGCCAGCACCCAGAGCCCTTTCGACCGGAGCGCGTCCTTGAAATCCTTCTTGGCGACGGGGTACCAGGTGAACTGGTCGTGCAGGGCCCGGTCTACCTGTCGCAACTGTGCTTCGGCGGGACTGTCCGCGCCGCCGTCGCTCATGCTTCGACCTCCTGTTCGGTGTAGGCCGTAAACAGCTCTTCGAGGGACTGGTCCTCGGTCTCGAAGTCCTCCACGTCGACGCCCGCGTCGTTCAGCGCGTTGAGGATGTCCATCTTCTGGGTGCTCTTACAGCTGATTGCGACCTTGGCCCCATCGGTCTCGGTGACGCGGGCGCCGTCGATGCCCTCGACGGTGTCCTCGACGGTGGCCGCATCACCGGCGGGGTCCGCGAGCGTGACCCACAGCGTCATCCCGCCTTGGACGGCGTTGCGGAGCCCCTCGACGCTGTCCTTGGCGATGAGCTGTCCCTTCTGGAGGATACCCACGGTGTCACAGACTGCCTCCACCTGGCTGAGGATGTGCGAGGAGAAAAAGACCGTCGCGCCGCGTTCGCTCTCCTCGTGGATGAGTTCGCGCATCTCTCGGGCGCCGTTCGGGTCGAGCCCGGTGGTGGGCTCGTCGAGGATGAGCAGATCGGGGTCGTCGACCAGCGCCATCGCCAGGACCAGCCGCTGTTTCATCCCCTTGGAGTAGCCGCCGGCCCGGCGGTCGATGGCGTCCGAGAGGCCGACGCGGTCCAGCAGTTCCACCGGGTCGTCGTCGGCGTCCTTGGACTCGATGACGAACTCCAGGTGTTCGCGGGCGCTCAGTCGCTCGTACACGTCGTACCCTTCGGGGAGGACGCCGAGCCGTTCCCGGATGGCCGTAGGGTTCTCCTGGGCGTCGTATCCGAGCACCTCGGCCCGTCCCGATGTCGGACGGACGAAATCGAGCAGGATGTTGATGGTGGTCGACTTCCCGGCCCCGTTCGGGCCCAGGAAGCCAAACACCTCACCCTCCTCGACGGTGAGGTCGACGCCGTCCAGCGCGACGACGTCCTGATACTCCTTTCGGAGGCCGTCCAATTCAATGGCGGTCATATGCGTCGGTTGGACCAGCCTGGTGTATAGTCTTTCATATTAGCCGTCACCTTCACACTTCTTCGTCGGGATTGTGGGCCTCGGCCATCCGGCTGGCTTCGGTCGCGTAGCGCTCGCGGTCGTCTCCGGGCACCGGCTCCAGACGGTCGGGTTCGACGTCGGTGGCCGCCGTCACTCGCTTTCGCCGCAGGAGGTTCGGCGAGAGCTGTTTCATGAGGTGGCGTTCCCCGTCAGTGGTCGCGTAGACGAGCGTCACCATCCGTTCGTCGCCGTAACTCGACCGCTCGACCAGCCAACATCGGACCGTCTCCTCGGACTCTGTCATTACTCCGGCTTGTGGGGCCGCCCGCTTGTATCCACCGAGCGTGGGACCCTTTCACACTGGGAGAGTTTTGCCGTAACTCGTGGTTATAGAAGTCTGGAGATATATGCACAGCACACATGACCGACCGCTACGGATTCGGGACCCGCTGTGTCCACGCCGGCCAGGAGGAGCCGGACCCGGCCACAGGGGCCCGAGCCCCGCCGATATATCAGACGTCCTCCTACGTTTTCGACGACGCGGAGACCGCCGCCGACCGCTACGCGCTGGAGGACGACGGCAACGTCTACTCGCGGTTCGACAACCCGACCGTGCGGATGCTGGAAAAGCGCCTGGCCTCCTTGGAGGGCGCCGTCGACGCCGTCGCCACCGGCTCCGGGATGGCCGCCCTGGACGCCGCGACGACCGTCCTCGCGAGCGCCGGCGACAACGTGGTGTCGGCCGCGTCTATCTACGGCGGCACCCACTCCTATCTCGCCAACACCGCCGGCCAACGGGGCATCGAGACACGCTTCGTCGACACGCTCGACCCCCAGGCCTACGCCGAAGCCATCGACGACGACACGGCCTACGTCCACTGCGAGACCATCGGGAACCCCTCGCTCGTGGTCCCGCCCCTGCAGGAGATAGCCGACGTGGCTCACGAGCACGACACGCCCCTCTTCGTCGACAACACCTTCGGCACGCCGGCGCTCTGTAACCCGCTCGACCACGGCGCCGACATCGTCTGGGAGTCCACGACGAAGTGGATTCACGGCTCCGGGACGACCGTGGGCGGCGTGCTCGCCGACGGCGGCTCGTTCCCGTGGGGCGACCACCCGGAGAAGTACCCCGAAATCGGCGGGGAGAACCCCGCCTTCGGCTTCGACTTCAGCGAGCGGTTCGGCGACCGCGCCTTCGCCATGGCCGCCCGCCAGCGCGGCCTGCGCGCGCTCGGCGACGGACAGAAACCGTTCGACGCGTGGGCGACGCTCCAGGGCACCGAGACCCTCTCGCTGCGGATGGAGCGGCACTGCTCGAACGCCTTGACCGTCGCGCAACATCTCGACGACCACCCCGGGGTGTCGTGGGTCACCTACCCCGGCCTCGACAGCCACGAGACCCACGACCTCGCCCAGCAGTACCTCTCGGGCGGCTTCGGCGGCGTCGTCACGTTCGGGCTGGCGGGCGGCTACGAGGCGAGCAAGGGCTTCTGCGAGGAGACCGACCTCGCGCAGTTCCTCGCGAACATCGGCGACGCAAAGACCCTGGTCATCCACCCAGCCAGCACCACCCACGCACAGCTCTCCGAGGAGGAACAGCGCGCCAGCGGCGTCAGCCCGGACCTCGTCCGGATGAGCGTCGGCATCGAGGACCCGGCCGATATCGTCGCCGACATCGACGACGCCATCGACCGGGTGAGCTGAGATGGACTCGAACGCCGTCTCCGTCGGCGAGTTCGAGTTCCAGTGTGGCGAGACCATCGAGGACCTCGAACTGGCCTACGAGACCTACGGCGACTTCACCGGCGACAACGCCGTGCTGGTCTGTCACGCGCTGACCGGCAGCGCCCACGTCGCCTCGCGGGGCCGGTTCGAGGAGGGCGACCAGGCCTACGCCTGGTGGGACGACATCGTCGGGCCGGGCAAGGCCATCGACACCACGGAGTACTTCGTCGTCTGCGTGAACGTCCCCGGCTCCTGTTATGGCTCCAGCGGCCCCGCCACCGAGGACCCCGAGACGGGCGAGCCCTACGGACCCGACTTCCCGCCGGTCACCGTCGCCGACTGGACCGAGGCCCAGCGCCGGGTCCTCGACGAGCTGGGCGTCCCCGCTCTCTATGCGGTCGTCGGCGGCAGCGTCGGCGGCATGAACGTCTTGGAGTGGGCCAAACGCCACCCCGACCACGTCGAGAAGATAGCGCCCATCGCCGCCGCGGGCCGTCTGGACCCCCAGTGTCTCGCGCTCGACGGCATCGCCCGGCGCGCGATAACGACCGACGAGAACTGGCAGGGCGGCCACTACTACGACGGGGAGCATCCCGACCAGGGACTGGCGCTGGCCCGCCAGATCGGCCACGTGATGTACTTCTCGAAGACGAGCATGGACCGTCGGTTCGGCCGTCGCGCGGCGACGCGGGAGGCCGAGCGGGCCTTCCCCACGGACCCCGCCGGTCGATTCTTCCCGTACCGGGACGTGGAATCCTACCTCGACTACAACGCCTCGAAGTTCGTCGAACGGTTCGACGCCAACAGCTACCTCTATCTCACGCGGGCGATGGACAACTACGACCTCGCCAGCGGGTTCGAGTCCGACGCCGACGCGCTCGCCGCCTTCGACGGCGACGCCCTCGTCATGTCGTTCACCGGCGACTGGCACTTCACCAGCGAGCAGAGCGAGGTCCTGGCCGACGCGCTCCGGGCCACCGACACCGACGTGGCCCACCACGTCGTCGACTCCGACTACGGCCACGACGCCTTCCTCGTCGAGCCCGACAACGTGGGTCCGCCCCTGGCCGATTTCCTCGATGTGGGCCTCTCCGGGAGCGCTATCTCCGACACCGAGGAGTCCGAAGACGACACCTCCGATTTCGCCCCGGTCCACACCAGCCTCTTTTCGCGCTAGTCTTTATCACACTTCGACTCGTCTATATATGTGTATGACTGATATGTTCGCCACAGCCGACCAGGAGGACCTCGCGTTCGGGATGACGGTGTACGACGAGTCGGGCGAGGAGCTCGGGACCATCCGGGGGTTCGACAAGCACGGGTTCTACGTCTCCGTCGAGGACGGCATCCAGTCGCTGACCGACGACCACCGCACCACCGGTGCCGCCGGCGAGGCCGAACTGATGTGGCGCTGCTGGGAGTGTGGCGCTATGGGCGAGATAGACGAGGATATCCCCGAGACCTGTCCCGATTGTGGCGCCCCCAAAGAGGAGATATACTACTGGACCGAGGACTGACCGGCGGCGAACTGCGGCCTCGGCCCCGCGGGGCCTACTCCACTTGCTCGATGCGCTCCGCGTCGACCGCCGCCCGAACCCGCGATACGGCGTCGGACGGGAGCGCGAACCGCAGCCGCTCGTCACGCCACTCGGCGACAGCGACGCCGTCTGCGTCCCGCACGAGGGCACGCTCGACGTCTTCGAACAGCTCCGCCAGGGCGTCGAAGGTCTCGCCCGTGAGCGGGACGGTTCCGGCGGTCGTGCCTGCGTCGACGGTCACGTCGGGATACCCCGACAGCGCTTCGAGGGCCTCGCGCCGCGGCCCGATTACGTCCGTCTGTCGGCCGATACGGAGCTTGACGGTCGCCGTCTCTGGTTGCCGTGGCGTCGCGTCCAGCGCGGCCGCGAGCCCGTCCAGTCCGGCCGACAGGTCGGTGGCCGGGGGACGCAGCCGGTAGGACGGTTCGCGCTCGGGCCACGTCGGCGTCTGCTCGGTCATACGCACCGTTTGCCGCGGGCGCTGTTGTGCGTGGTGGTTCCGACCGGCCGCTTTTGTAGCCCGCTGTCCTCCCCTCGGACATGGACATCGCCGTCGTCGGCGCCGGGAGCCTGGGGAGCCTGCTGGGCGGGCTGCTCGCCCGCGAGCACGACGTGACGCTGGTCGGCCGGGACCCACACATGCAGCGGGTCGCGGCCGAGGGGCTCCGCGTCGCGGGCGTCGAGCAGTTCCGCGTCACGCCGGCGGCTCGAACCGACGTACCCGACAGCGCCGACCTCGCCGTCGTCGCCGTGAAGAGCCACGACACCGCCGCCGTCGCCGACCAGCTCGCCGGCTGCGAACTCGGCGCGTGCCTCTCCGTTCAGAACGGGATGGGCAACGAGGCGACGCTCGCGGCCGCGCTGGACTGTCCGGTGCTTGCGGGCACCTGCACCTACGGTGCTCGACTCGACGAGCCCGGAACCGTCGCGTTCACCGGTCGGGGAGAGGTGGTGCTCGGGCCGCCAGCTGGCGGGCGTTCCGAGACGGCCGAGCGGGTCGGCGCGGCGTTCGGGGGAGCCGGCGTCGAGACGACCGTCGCGGCGGACATGCCCAGCCGGCTGTGGGCGAAACTGGCGGTCAACGCCGCTATCAACGCCGCGACGGCGCTGGCCCGCGTGGAAAACGGCGCGCTCGCCGACGGGCCGGGCGCCGCCCTCGCGGCCGACGCCGCCCGCGAGACCGCCCGCGTCGCCCGCGAACAGGGGGTCGACCTTGCCGACGAGCGCGCCGTCGAGCTGACCCGACAGGTCGTCCGGGACACCGCGGCGAACCGCTCGTCGATGCTGCAGGACGTCGAGGCCGGGCGGGCGACCGAAATCGACGCGATAAACGGCTACGTCGTGGCCGCGGCCGACGGGCCGGTGCCGGTCAACGAGACGCTGACGCGGCTGGTCCGGACGCGGGAGCGGGCCGACTAGTTGCGCCGGAGGACGTACAGCGCCGCCACGCCGCCCAGTACCAGCGCGAACAGGTAGCTGGCCACGCGATAGAGGATGGCGATGACGGCCGCGTCGGTCCCGCCGACGGCGGTCAGGGCCACGACCAGCACGACGAGGGCCGTCTCGACGGCCCCGGAGCCGCCGGGGGAGGGGACCAGCCCGGCCAGCGTCGAGGCCGGAACGATGAAGAAGACGAGCAACAGCGGCAGTTCGGCGCCGACGGCCTGGGCCGAGAAGTACAGCGGCAGAGCGAAGAAGACCCAGCCGATGTAGGAGACGCTCAGCGCCTTCGCCAGCGCCCGGCGGTCCCGCGCGATGCGCTCGAAGGCGCTCTCGGTCTCGCGGATCCGCTCGCGGAGCCCGTCGAGGCTGAACACCGGCAGCCGTCCGACCAGCGGCGCGGCGGCCCGGAGTATCGCGGCCCGGAGCCGGTCGCGATAGCGCCACCCGACGGCGGTGACCAGCGGGACGCCCACCGAGAGGACGACCAGCCCGCCCGCAAGCGGTTCGATGGCCGCGGGGAGCGAACTCCCGTACAGCAGCGCCGCGAAGCCGACCCCGGAGAAAGTGACAAAGGGGAACAGGTTCAGGAGATCCGCGGTGACGACGCTGGCGAGGCTGTCCTGGTAGCTCGCGTCCGTGTCCCGCGAGAGGACGTAGGCGATGAAGGGCTCGCCGCCGGCCTGGCCCAGCGGGGTAACGTAGTTGGCGAAGGTCGCCGCGTAGTAGGTCACGACGAGCTTCGGGAACGACTCCTCGATGCCCGCCACGCCCAGCACGATTTGCCAGGCTTTCCCCCACGCGGTGAGGCAGACGGCCGTCGAGAGACAGGCCAGCGCCAGCCAGCCGAGGTCGGCGCGGCGGAGCCCAGCGAGCACGCCCTCGGTGCCGACGAAGTCGACCAGCAGGGCGAGTACGCCGCCCGCGACCAGAAACCCCAGGAGTATCTGGGCGACGGTCCTGCGGTCGAGCAAGTCCAGGGCCGAGCTGTCCGAGCTCACGCTATTCGAGGTAACCCAGGTCCTGTAGTCTGTCTTTCGTCTCGCCGTCCATCCCGGAGAGCACGTCGCCGTCGGCGCCGTCGGCCTCGTCGGGCCAGGTCGCCCCGACTGCGTCGACGAACTCGAACAGCGCCCGCCGCAGGTGTTCGGGCTCGTCGTCGGTGCCGACGAGGTTCTCGGTCTCGCCGGGGTCCCGGCCCACGTGGTAGGCCTCGTCCGGGATGCGCGTGCAGTGGATGTACTTCTCCTCGGTGGTCCGCGCGGCGCCCATCCGGGAGTAAAAGCGGGACTGCTCGTCCAGTTCGATGCCGGCCCCGCTGGCTTTCCCCTCCAGCTGCCGGAGTTCGACGACGGGCTGGTGGTACTCGACGAAGCCGACGTCGCCGCGGGGTACGCCGCCCGTCTCCTCGGCGAAGTCCCGGTAGTCAGCCGACAGCAGCGAGCGGGCCGACTGCAGGGGCTCGCCCCGGCCCTCGGCGCCCGCCGCGTCAAGAACAGTGTGATAGAGGTCCACGAGTTCGACGGTCGTCTCGTCGTCCCGCTCCGGCTCTATGTCGGGGTGTTTGACCATCAGCGGGACGTTCACCAGCGGGTCGTAGATGCCGAACTCGTGGCCGTAGAGGCCGTGTTCGCCGAACAGCTCGCCGTGGTCGGCACAGACGACGACGGTGGTGTCCTCCCACTGGCCGGTCTCCTTGAGATGCGAGAACAGCCGGTCGAGCTGGTCGTCGATGTGGGCCAGCTCGGCGTCGTAGAGCCCCCGGATGTCGTCCCACTCGTCGTCGTCGATGTCGCGGGCGCCGCAGTTGAACTCCTTGGAGTTCTGGCACACCTCCGTGGGGTCGACGCCGGGGGCGAACCGCTCGGCGTACTCCTCGGGCGGGTGATAGGGGAGGTGGGCGTCCATCAGGTTGATGAAGGCGAAGAAGTCGTCGCTCTCGTCGACGAAGTCGATGGTCTTGTCGATGACCTGCGGGGTTTTCGTGTCGCCGCCGCCTCCCTCGGCGAGGTGTTCGTGTATCTTGTTGCCGACCTGGACCATCCGGTCGGCGACCCCGCGCAGGGTGTCGTTGTCGTTCATCGTCTTCCACAGCGAGGCCAGCGGGCCCGACAGGAGCTCGCTGGGCATAATCTGGAAGAAGTTGTCGTGGTCGGAAAAGCCCGCGGTGAGGTTCGTGTAGCTCGTTATCCAGGCGTTCGAGGAGTAACAGGCGGTGTCGTACCCCGCCGCCGACAGCGACTCCGCGAGCGTCGTGGCCCCCTCCAGATAGGGGTCCTCCTGGGTGGCCTCGTGTTCGCTCGGATAGAGGCCGGTGAACATCGAGGCGTGGACCGGCAGCGTCCACGGCGCCGGCGCGACGGCGCCTTCGAAGACGGCCGCCTCGTCGGCGAACTCGGCGAGGTTCGGTGTCGTCTCGAGCTCGTCGTCGTAGACGGTCAGGCGGTCCTTTCGGACCGTGTCCAGCACGACGAAGAGAACGTTGTCACCGTCCGTATCGCTCATACGCTACCAAAATCCGCCGCCGGGTTAATACAGTGTGTTTTTCGGTCCGGACGGTCGCCCGCTCGACGGAGCCCGAGAACGGCCTCTAGAACGGCGCTTCCGGGCCTTCGTCGTTGCCGCCCACGTCGCCGCCGCGGGAGTCGCCGCCGGGGAAGGAGGGGCTCATGCCGCCGTCGGCGCCGCCGGCCATTCCTTCGCCGCCTTCCATGCCGGTGCGGGCGACGACCTCGCTGATTTCGGGAATCTCCTTCGTCATGCGGGTCTTGATGGCCTGGATGGTCATCGGGGAGATGCCACAGCCGGAACAGGCCCCGCCCAGGCGGATGGTGACGCTGCCCTCTTCGCGGTCTATCTCCTCGATGGCCGCGCTGCCGCCGTGCATCTGAATCTGTGGGAAGTTCCGGCGCAGGAAGTTCGTGATTCGCTCGCGCAGGTCGTCCCCGTCCTCGGTTTCCGTGCTCATAGTAGCAAAACGTGGGGGCCGGGGAGGCTTAGACCTTTGGACTCTGACCACCCCGGGGCCGCAGACGCGCCGCGTCTGGCCGCCGAGCGAGCCGTCGCCCGGCGTCTGACGCAGGGCTGACGCGCCGAGGGGAGCCCCGTCACGTCGGGCGGTTTCACTTCCGGGCCGGTTGGCTGGCGTATATGCGTCACCCGCTCCATCGGACGGACATGTTCCAAGAACTGAAACGCCTCATCCGGCGGGGGACACGGGGTGGGCCCCTCCGGGAGTGTCGCCGCTGTGGCACGACGGTCGAGCACGCGACCGGAGACTGTCCGGCGTGTGAGTCGACCGATATCGCACAGTATGACATCTGAGACGCACGTCTGCCTCCCGTCGAATCTCGGCCGCGCGGTGTCCTTGAGAGGGAAGGATGTTTGCCTCCGGCGCTGTACCAGCACGACATGAGCGACAGCGACTCGGGCGGCCCCAAGCAGGTCTCCGACCCCGACTACCACAGCCAGAACCACACGGCGGCCCAGACCTGCGGCTGGACGGCCAACGCCTTGCGGGGCGAGGGGAAATGCTACAAGTACGCCTTCTACGGCATCGAATCCCATCGCTGCATCCAGATGACGCCCGTGGTCAAGTGCAACGAGCGCTGTGTCTTCTGCTGGCGCGACCACGCCGGCCACGCCTACGAGCTGGGCGACGTGGCGTGGGACGACCCCGCCGCCGTCGCAGACGCGAGCGTCGAACTCCAGCGGAAGCTCCTCTCGGGTTTTGGCGGCAACGACGAGGTGCCCCGAGAGGTGTTCGAGCAGGCGATGGAGCCCCGCCACGTCGCCATCTCGCTGGACGGCGAGCCGACCCTCTATCCCTATCTCCCCGAACTCATCGAGGAGTTCCACACACGCGACATCACCACGTTCCTCGTCTCGAACGGCACCGACCCCGAGATGCTGGCCCGGTGTGACCCGACACAGCTGTACGTCTCCGTCGACGCCCCCGACCGCAAGACGTTCGACAGCACGGTGAAGGCCGTCGAGGACGACGCCTGGCACAACCTCATCGACACGCTGGACGTGCTGGCCGGGAAAGACGACACCCGCACCGTCATCCGGAGCACGCTCGTGCGCGACGAGAACATGCACCATCCGGCGTGGTACGCGGCGATGTGTGACCGGGCCGACGCCGACTTCGTGGAGCTGAAGGCGTACATGCACGTGGGCCACTCGCGGGGCCGACTCGACAGGGAGTCGATGCCCAGCCACGAGGAGATTCTCGACTTCGCCGAGGAGATTGGGGCCTTCCTCCCCGACCACGACACCGTCAAGGAGGTCGAACCCTCCCGCGTGGCGATGCTCGCCCGCGACGCGGACACGTGGGTCCCGAAACTGAACAAGGACAGCGAGTTCTGGGCCGACGACCCGCTGGCCGAGTACTGACCGGACCGCAGTCCCCGACCGCGTCGTGACCGACACTATCCGGAACCGAGAGGTATACTAATCGCCACACCCGAACGGGCGTGTGTCCAGCCGGCTGTACACCGTCGGTCTGTTCGCCCTGCTGGCGACGCTGTGGGGCCTATCCTTCCTGGCTATCGAGGTCGGCCTGCGCTCGCTGGAGCCGGTGCTGTTTGCGGCCTTTCGCTACGGTATCGCCGCCGTGCTCCTGCTGGGGATGGCGCTTGCCCGCCGGGAGGACTGGCGGCCCACGGGGCGGCCGGACGTCGACGCCATCGTCGGCGGCGGCGCCTTCCTCGTGGCCGGCAACGCGCTCCTGTTCGTCGGCCAGCAGACCGTTCCCAGCGGCGTCGCGGCCATCATGCAGAGCCTCGTCCCCGTGTTGACCTCGCTGTGGGCGCTTGCCTTGCTCCCCGAGGAGCGGGTCTCGGCCGTCGGTGCGGTCGGCATCCTGCTCGGCCTCGTCGGCGTCGGCCTCATCGTCCGGCCGGACCCGGCGAACCTGCTCGGCAGCGACGCGGTCGGCCGCCTGCTCATCCTCGGGCAAGCCGCCAGCGTCGCGCTGGGCGGCGTCATCATCCAGCGGGCCGGCCCCACCCTCGACCGGGCCGCGCTCTCGGGGTGGTCCATGGCCGTCGGCGGCGCGCTCCTCTTTGCCGTCAGCGCCGCTATCGGCGAGCCGTTCGCCCTCCCCGCCACCGCGTCCGGGTGGGTCGCCGTCGCCTATCTCGGCGTGTTCGCCACGGCCGTGGCCTTCTTCATCTACTACACGCTGCTTGAGGTCCGCGGGGCGCTCGAGACCTCGCTGGTCGCCTATCTCGTGCCGGTCGTGGCGACCGTCGTCGGTATCGCCGTCCTGGGCGAGTCGATCACGCTGCCGACCGTGGTCGGCTTTCTGCTCGTCTTCGCGGGCTTTGTCCTCCTGAAACGCCGGGCTATCGGCGGCCTCCTCGTCGACGCGCGGCGCTGACGGCCCTGTCCCAATTGTGTGACGAGTTCCATCTTCGATATGCTTATCCGGATATACGCCGTAGACGGTGGTATGGCTGAATCATCGGGACGGGTCGTGGGGCGGGACGAACTCGCGACGCTGAAGCTGCTCGCGCTCGACGGCGCTCTGGACGAGCCGACGAAGGTCTCCTGTGCGGACCTGGCCGGCCGGCTCGACGCGTCCAACCAGACGGCCTCCCGGCGCCTCCAGCGCCTGGAAGACGCCGACCTGGTCGACCGCGACATGCTGGGCGACGGGCAGGTTGTCAGCATCACCGACGCGGGCGAGCGGCGCCTCCAGTCCGAGTACGCCGACTACCGCCGCATCTTCGAGTCCGACGCCAGCGTCCACCTGCAGGGGCTCGTCACCTCCGGGATGGGCGAGGGACGCCACTACATCACGCTGCCGGGCTACATGAAACAGTTCATCGACCGCCTCGACTACGAGCCCTTCGCCGGGACGCTCAACCTGGAACTGACCGACGACAGCGTCCGCAGACGCGCCCGCCTGGGCGCGCTGGAGCCCGTCACCATCGAGGGGTGGGAGGACGACGAACGCACCTACGGCCCGGCCTACTGCTACCCCGTCTCCGTCGAGAGCGGCGACGGCGAGTACGAGCCGGCCCACATCATCGCGCCGGAGCGCACCCACCACGGCGAGGAGAAGGTGGAGATAATCGCGCCGGAGAAGCTCCGCGACATCCTCGAACTCGAAGACGGCGACGAGGTGACTGTCCATGTCTCGGAGTGAGTCCGCCGACGCCGACACCGCACAGGCCGCCGTCGACGCCTTCGCCCGCGGCGAGCCGGTGCTGATTCACGACGCCGCCGACCGGGAGGGCGAGACCGACATCGTCTATCCCGCGGGCTCGGTCACCCCCGAGGCCGTCGCCCGGATGCGCAACGACGCCGGCGGGCTAATCTGTGCCGCGCTCTCGGACGCCGCGGCCGACGCGCTGGAACTCCCCTTCATGCAGGACGTGCTCGACCACCCGACGAGCGCCGACCACGAACTCGCCTACGACGAGCGCTCCTCCTTCTCGCTGACGGTGAACCACCGCGACACGTTCACCGGCGTCACCGACGACGACCGCTCGCTGACAATCACGGAGCTGGCCGCGCTTGCGGCCGACCCGGACCCCGAGGCCTTCGCCGAGTCGTTCCGTTCGCCCGGCCACGTCCACCTGCTGCGGGCCGCGCCGGACCTGCTCGCGGACCGCGAGGGCCACACCGAACTGGGCATCGCGCTGGCGGCGGCCGCCGACCAGCCGCCCGCCGTCGTGGTCTGTGAGATGCTCGACGACGAGACCGGCGGCGCGCTCTCGCCGGCCGACGCGCGGGCCTACGCGCGAGAGCAGGGGCTCCACTACATCGAGGGACGGGCCATCGTCTCCGCGCTGGCGTGACGCACCTGCGAAAACCGCGGTCGACCGGTCAGTAACTGGCCGAGTCGCGCTCGACCAGCGACCGGAGCTCCTCGGTGGTCCGCTCGACGGAGGCCGTCACGGTCGCCCCGTCGCGTTCGACCGCCACGTCGCCGACGATGTCGGCGACTGTCGCGTCCTGTAGCTTCGATTCGAGGCGGTCCCGAAGCCGCGAGACCAGGCTCGTCACGTCGCTCGCGGCAGCGATGTCGCTCGCGTCCAGCGTCGTCTCAAGCCCCCGAACGTCGCCGTCGCGGTAGACGGCGCCGCCGAGCGTGCTGACGTGGTCGAGCGGGGTGAGGTCTATCGACCGCCCGCCGCCGACGTCGACACTCGCGGGGACGGCGTCGTTGTCGCTCGGGTCCGGGAGCCGGCCGGCGAACCGAACGGGGCCGTCGCGGGTGTCCGCGAACGCGCCCTCGAGCCGCTCGCTGGCGGCCGCGGCCTCGCCGTTGCGCACGTCGACCGCGTCGTAGACGGCCGCTTCGGTCCCGACGACGACGCGGTCCGACCCGAGCCCGCCGACCCACGGTCCGTCCGCGGACTCCGGCTCGTACACGACCGTCCCGGACGCGTCCAGCTCGGTAAAGGCGACGTTGTCCAGGTTCGCTATCCCGGACTTGATGTCCTCGGCGCTCAGCTCGGCGTTGAGGACGACGCCGGCGTAGCCGTCGAACAGTTCGCTACCGTCGGCGCCGACGTCGCCGAAGGCGGTCGCGCGGTGGACCTTCTCGGGGTCGGTGTCGAACTCCGCTTTCACGTCGGCGAGCAGCGCGTCGACGTCGCGTGGGCTCTCGGCGGTGACCTCGGCGGACGCGTACTGCGTGCGCTGTTGCAGGGCGGCAGTGGTCAGCGTTCGCAGCCCGTCGTCCTGACGGAGGAGGTCAATGTTCGCGTCAATGAGTCCGTCCGCAGTCGTGGGGACAACGTCGGGCGGAGCAGTCGACGGGGCCGGGTTGTGGCGACCGGCCACTGTACCGATGGCCGTCGCCGACGCGAGGCCGGCGATGACCTGGAGGGTGTCTCGTCTAGCTATCTCTTTCACGACGGCTACTACTCACGCCTAGCCTTCAATTTACTGGAATGTACGGCGCACGGAACTACCCACTGCGGGACGGCTGGGTGGCCGTGTCCCGCCGGCAATCTCCCGTATACCGCCTCACTTGCGTTCGCTTCCGTACCAGCCTGCCGGTCGCTCCGTCCGCTATCCTGTCAGATGGATACTTTCTTGCCGTTCGTCCACTACCGTACGCTCCATGTGTGCTCGCCCGTCCCGCAGACGACTGTTACGAACGCTCGGGCTCGCGGCAGTCGGCGGTCTGGCCGGCTGCTCCGGCGGCGGCCAGGAGCGGACCCCGACGGCGCACACGGACACGCCGGCCGGTCCCCGACGGTCGGTCGACCTCCCCCCGTACGCGACCTTCGTCCCGGACACCACCGACGCCGTGCTGGTGACGATGTCCGACCGCCGGGTCGATTCGGGGCATCAGGTCGGCAGTCCGCCCGAGACGGTTCGGGACCCGCTCCGGTACGCGTCCATGACGGCCGCGTACGTCGGGGCGCTGCTCGAGTTGAGCGTCTACGGGACCGACTTCGGGTTCGAACGCGGCCGGCTCGACGTCTCCGGGCTGAGGCGGGCGCTGACTGTCGATACCGTCGGGGTGCTGGAACTTCCGGTCGACCTCGCCGGGGCGATAGCGGACGCCAAGGACGGGGCCGGGACCGTGCGATTCGAGGGGGAGGGGCGCGCGGTCATCGCGAACGCCGACGGCGCCGTCGCCGGGCTGACGACCGACGCGGTGGTGTTCACGCCCCCGCGGCTCGACACCGAGTCGCCGGACCGCATCCGCGAGATAGTCGACACGCGGGCCGGCGCCAGACGGCCGAAACACGAGGCCGACGACGGGTTCGCGTCGCTGCTCGCCGAGGCCGACGCCACCGGGAGCCTCGCCTGCGGCTACGCGCCCGACAGCGCGGTCGAGACGCTGGCCCGCGGGCGGGCCGCGTCCAGCCCGGTCTCCCTCCCGACCGACGGGTTCGGTTCGGCGACCGGCGCGGTGTTCCGCATCGACCTCGACAACGGCGAGCCGCCCCAGCCCGCGAGCGCCGTCATGCGGTTCTCCGACGGCGCCACGCCCGACTCGTCGGCGACGGCGTCGGTCGGCTCGGCGGCGACGGACCGGGCCGTCAGTCGCGGCGGGGGGACCGTCCGGATAACGGGGACGTACGGCTGGGACGCGCTCAGCGAGTTCGAGGGGAGCCTCCTCGACGGGCTGTAGTCCGCCCGTACCCGCTTCCGCGCCCGCTCGGAGGTGTTCGCGGTGGCGGCGTCCCGGCGTGGTCACGCGTTCCGAGCCGAGTAAGCCCGCGCTGTCGCCGCCGTCGTGCCCCTGTGTCGAGCTTACCGCTCGCTACGGCGGTAATAACAAACCGTATTTGCGACGGTGTTCCGTCCGTATGGAACAGGATTCCAACGGATACCGACGGTCGTATCGTAGACTCGCCACACTGGCAGTCGTTCTGAGTGTCGCTCTGGTACCGCTGAGCGGACTCGGCGCTGCCCAGCAGGCCGACGCGGCGGGGAACCAGTCCTACGTCGCCGTCCAGGGCGAGGAGTGCACTCCCATCACGTCGTTCTCTGACAACAAGTCCGCGCTCGCGTACTACGACTACCGACTCCCGGAGAACTTCTCGGACAACCCCTCGGTGAACCAGACGGGAGACATCTTCGGCTCGGGAGGAACGGCAGCCCTCCAGGAGCCGAACACGAGCGCCGTCTTCCTGTACACCGATACCGCGAACAACACCACGTCTCTCGTGTTCGTCCACGGCGAGGTAGAGGACGGTAGCGGCGGCGCGGCCACGTTCAACATCACCGGCCTGCCGGAGGACGGCAACTGGACGGTCCGCGACGACGACTTCAACGACACCATGAGCCTCGACAACTGGACTGTCAACGGCACGCAGTCCGTCGTCGACTGGGCCTGGCCCTCGGAGACGACTGACGGCGGTGTCTACTCCAACGTCAGCCAGGACACGAACGTCACCATCGAGCCGGCGTTCAACGAAGAGGCCGAACTGTTCGGCGAGGCCAACAACGGCACCGTCGATACGTGGCAGGTAATCTCGAACGAATCGGACAACACCACCATTTCGAACGAATCGGACGGCATGAACGAATCGGACGGTATGAACGAGTCGGTCAACGTCACCCGGACCGACCTGGTGATGAACGAGTCGCTCCAGATTTCGGGCGGTACCTGCGAGGACGTCGCTAATGGTACCGACGGCGACGACGCTGACACCGACGGTGGTGCCACGGACGACGCTGACTCCGATGGCGATGCCACGGACGACACTGACTCCGATGGCGATGACACCGACGACAGCGAGACGAACGAGACCGCGACGGTCGCGTTCGACGACCAGGAGACCGACGGCACGACCGTCACGGTCCAGAACGTGACGGTTCCCGAGGACGGCTACGTCGCCATCCACAACGACAGCCTGCTCGACGGTGACGCAGTCGGGAGCGTCATCGGCGTCTCCGACTACCTCGAAGCCGGCAGCTACGACAACCTCTCTGTCGAACTGTTCGACGTCCCGGGCGCCGACTTCGACGAGTCGGAGCTGACCGAGAACGCGACGCTCATCGCGATGCCCCACGAGGAGACGAGCGGCGACGAGAGCTACGACTTCGTCAGCAGTAACGGCGCCGACGACGGGCCCTACACCGACAACGGAACGCCGGTGACCGACGATGCCAACGTCACTATCGCCAACGATACTGACGACAACGAGACGAACGAGACTGCGACGGTCACGTTCGATGACCAGGAGACCGACGGTACGAGCGTTACCGTCCAGAACGTGATGGTGCCCAACGACGGTTACGTCGCCATCCACAACGACAGCCTGCTCGACGGTGACGCAGTCGGGAGCGTCATCGGCGTCTCCGACTACCTCGAAGCCGGCAGCTACGACAGCCTCACCGTCGAACTGTTCGACGTTCCGGGCGCCGAATTCGACGAGTCGGAACTGACCGAGAACGGGACACTCATCGCGATGCCCCACGAGGAGACGAGCGGCGACGAGAGCTACGACTTCGTCAGCAGTAACGGCGCCGACGACGGTCCCTACACCGACAACGGGACGCCGGTGACCGACGATGCCAACGTCACGGTCGTCAACGATACCGACGACAACGTGACTGAGACGCCAGAAGAGGACACTCCAGTAGACGACACGCCTGTTGATTCCCCGGAAACGGACACCCCAGCAGACGACACGCCGACTGACACGCCGGCAGACGACACGCCAACTGACACGCCGGAAGACGACACGCCGACCGACACCCCGGCAGACGATACGCCGACCGACACCCCGGCAGACGATACGCCGACCGACACGCCGGAAGACGACACGCCAACTGACACGCCGGAAGACGACACGCCGACCGATACGCCGGCAGATGACACGCCGGAAGACGACACGCCAACCGACACGCCGGAAGACGATACGCCAACTGACACTCCAGTAGACGACACGCCGACTGACACCCCGGAAGACGACACGCCGGTGGACGACGATGACGAGGTGACGCCCACCGACGACGGCTCGCCCGCTCCGCTCTCCGGATAGCGGCCGGGCTGTCCCACTCTTTTTTCGTGTCGTCGGGCGGACACGGTTGTGAACGGTCGACACGGACCGTCAACACTCTTAACGGAGGACCGCAATGGGGTAGATATGACACGCGACGAGCCGTTCGCCGGTACTGACAGCCAGCGAGGAACGCGGGGGCCGACAGCATGAGCGGTCGCCCGGAGATGTTCGAGAGTGTCGACGAGATATGGCTCGACGGGGAGTTCGTCGACTTCGAGGACGCCCAGATTCACGTCCTCACCCACGCGCTCCACTACGGCACCGGCGTCTTCGAGGGCGTTCGCTGTTACGGGACCGAGCAGGGGCCGGCCATCTTCCGCTGGGAGGAGCATCTGGACCGCTTCTACGACTCCGGGAAGGTGTACGACATCGACATCCCGTTCTCGAAGGCGGAACTCACCGAGGCCACGGAGGAGCTCATCCGGCGCGAGGGGCTCGACTCCTGTTACATCCGTCCCATCGCGTTCTACGGCTACGGCCCGCTGGGCCTGAACCCGGAGGAGTCGCCGGTGCAGGTCGCGCTCGCTGTGTGGCCTTGGGGCGCCTACCTGGGCGACGAGGCCCTCGAAGAGGGCGTCGACGTGGGCGTCTCCTCCTGGCGCAAGTACGCCTCCAGTCAGATCCCGACCAACGCCAAGACGACGGGCACCTACGTCAACAGCGTCCTCGCCTCCCAGGAGGCAAAGGCCAACGGCTACGCGGAGGCCATCGTCCTCAACAAGGAGGGCAACGTCGCCGAGGGGCCGGGCGAGAACATCTTCCTCGTGCGGGACGGCGAAATCTACACCACCGGCCTCGCCGAGTCCATCCTCGACGGTATCACCCGCCAGACGGCCATCGAACTGGCCGAGGACATGGGCTATGTGGTCCACGACGACGCCACCATCTCGCGGGGCGAGCTCTACACCGCCGACGAGCTCTTCTTCACCGGGACCGCGGCGGAGGTCACGCCCATCCGGAGCGTCGACGACAACCAGATTGGCACCGGGACCAAGGGGCCGGTCACCGACGACATCCAGTCTGCGTTCTTCGATCTCGTGGAGTCGGGCGACCGCGAGGAGTGGTTCCGCTACCTCTAGTCGTCCTCGCCCGCAACCGGAATCGTCTGTTTTCGGTCGTTCGTGTCGCCAAAGCCAGCCGAGAGGATACGCGTCAGCGCGTCCTCGACGCGTTCGTCGGTCTCCTCGTACTCGTCGGACTCGACCTCGATGACGTAGCCGGTGGTGATGTTCGGCGCGGTCGGCAGGAAGAGCACGTCGCGGCCGTCCTCGGTCGTCTGCCCGGTCTTGAACGCCGTCATCCGCAGCCCGTCCCACACTTCGAGCTTGACCGGCGCCTGGAGTTCGTCGGTCCCCCCGACGGCCGTCTCGACCGCCATCTTCGAGGCGTTGTACACCACACGCAACCCCGGCACCTGGTTCATCGCGTCGTCGAGTGTCTGTTCCACGAAGTCGCCGAAGGCCGTCCGCATCAGATAGCCCACGGAGAAGACGATGAGGACGAAAAGGACCATCGCCACGGAGACCCGGACGAACTCGACGGCGGTCGGCGTGGCGGCGCTGGCGGGAACCCCCACTGCGATGAGGAGCTCCTCGTCGACGGATGGGAGAAAGACCGACGCACCGGCGAGGATACTGTAGAGATAGACGATGACGTACGTCGTGACGAGTATCGGCAACAGGATGATGAGACCGCTCGCGAAGTCCCGCTTCCACGACGAACCCGAGGCCATATCTCCACCTGACGGCGACGGATAATCAGCCCTTCCCTTCTACGCGCCCCGAGGGCCCGCAGGACAGACGGCCCGTCTTCACTGTGTTCGCGTCGCCGTCGCCGGGACTTATCGGCCACGAGGGGCTCCGGACTGGCGGGTGACGCTCGCCACACGCCGGACACGGGTGGTCAGATAGCCGGATTTTGCCGCCCGAAGCCACATCCGTTAAGACAGCGCCACGTGACCCCGCGCACATGGACATACTCGGGGTCGTCGTAACCGCGGTCTGGGCGATGTTGCCCGCGTACGTACCTAACAACGTCGCGGTGTTGGCCGGCGGCGGCAAACCGATAGACGGCGGGCGGTCACTGCCCGACGGCCGCATCCTGGGTGACGGCAAGACACAGCGGGGAACGGTTCTGGGGACGGCGGCGGGGACCGCCGTCGCGCTGGGCCTGACAGCTATCGAGCCGGGGGTGAGCGCGCTGCTTGGCTACTCGCTGCCCACCTTTTCGGTCAGGGTCGGGCTCGGACTGGCCTTCGGGGCGATGTTCGGCGACATCGCCGCCTCCTTCCTGAAGCGCCGCACCGGCCGCGAACGGGGCGCGGCGTTTCCCGTGCTGGACCAGCTCGACTTCGCGCTCGGCGCGCTGGCCTGCGTCTGGATACTGGCGCCCGCCTGGACCGAGGCGACGTTCACGCGCCCGGTCCTCCTCGCGGTGGTGGTCCTCACGCCGCTCCTGCACGTCCTGACGAACGTCGTCGCGTACGCGCTGGGGCTGAAAGACGAGCCCTGGTAGGACTGGTGGCTGTCCGATAGTCCGTATGAAGTGATGTGCTTTTCACAGCGGCCCGTCCAAGAGTGGGTATGAGTACCTCAGGGGACACACTGCGACTCGCGACACGCGGCTCCGACCTCGCCCTTCGCCAGGCCGCCACGGTTCGCGACTCGCTCGCGAGCCGACGGCTCACGGTCGAACTGCGGGAGGTCGAGACGACGGGAGACCAGCTCACCGACGAGCTCATCCACCGGCTGGGCAAGACCGGCGCCTTCGTCCACAGCTTAGACGAGAAGGTGCTTTCGGGCGACCTCGACGCCGCCGTCCACTCGATGAAGGACATGCCGACCGAACGGCCCGACGAGCTGGTCGTCGCCGGCGTCCCCGAGCGCGCGGCCGCCGAGGACGTGCTGGTGACGCCCGACGGCGCCGCCCTCGACGACCTGCCGGAGGGGGCCGTCGTCGGCACGTCGAGCCTGCGCCGGAAGGCCCAACTGCTCGCCGAGCGCCCGGACCTCGTCGTCGAGCCCCTTCGGGGCAACGTCGACACCCGCATCGAGAAGCTGCTCGCCCCGTCGCTCCAGCAGGAACACCAGGAGCGCCACGAGGCCGAGGAGGAGCGGAAGGAACACGCGGGCAACGAGGACGACGACTACGAGTTCCCCTACGAGCAGGACGTCGAGGCGTGGTTCAACGAGCTGTCGGAGCTGGAGCGACGGGCCATGGAACGGGACCCGGACACCGAGTACGACGCCATCGTGCTGGCGAAGGCCGGGCTCGACCGAGCCGGGCTGACCCACCACGTCAGTACGGTCGAACTCGACCCGGAGGAGTTCATCCCGGCCCCCGGCCAGGGCGCCCTGGCCGTGACGGCCGTCGACGGCGAGCTCGCGGCGGACATCCGCGACCGCCTCGACGACGACCGGACGCGCGTCGAGACGACCGTCGAACGGACGATTCTGGCGGAGCTGGGCGGGGGCTGTGTCGCCCCGATCGGTATCTACGCCAGGCTCGCCGGCGGGGTCGTCAGAACCGGCGTCCGCGTGCTCTCCCAGGACGGCACCGAGAACATCCAGGTCACCCGCGACCTCCCGGTCGAACGCCACATCGACGCGGCCCGGGACCTCGCGGCGGAGCTCGCCGACCGAGGCGCAGACGACCTCATCCAGGCTGCAAAGCGGGACAGCGGCGGGGCCGACGACGACGCCGCGACCGCGGCGGAGGAAGACGAATGAGCGATGGGGCCCACGAAGGCGAGAGCGAATCGACCGTCGGGAAGGTGTATCTCGTCGGCTCCGGCCCCGGCGACCCGGACCTGCTGACGGTGAAGGCAAAGCGCCTGCTGGAGGAGGCCGACGTGGTGCTCCACGACAAGCTTCCCGGCCCCGAAATCCTGGGGATGATTCCAGAGGAAAAGCGCGAGGACGTGGGCAAGCGCGCCGGCGGCGAGTGGACGCCCCAGGAGTACACGAACACCAGGCTCGTCGAGACCGCCCAGCAGGGCAACGTCGTCGTCCGGCTCAAGGGCGGTGACCCGACCGTCTTCGGCCGCGGCGGCGAGGAGATGGTCCACCTCGCGGAAAACGACATTCCGTTCGAGGTCGTCCCCGGTATCACCAGCGCCATCGCCGGGCCGGAGGCGGCGGGCATCCCCGTCACCCACCGCGACTACGTCTCCTCGGTCTCCTTCGTCACGGGCCACGAGGACCCCACCAAAGACGAGTCGGCGGTCGACTGGGCGGCCCTGGCCGACACCGGCGGTACTATCGTCGTCCTGATGGGCGTCGGCAAGCTCCCCGCCTACACCGGCGAGCTACTGAACTACGGCATGGACCCGGACACGCCGGTGGCGCTCATCGAACGGGCGACCTGGCCCGACCAGCGCGTCGCCACGGGCACGCTCGACACCATCGTCGACGTGCGCGACAGCGAGGGCATCGAACCGCCCGCCATCACCGTCATCGGCGAGGTCGCCGGCGAGCGCGAGCGCGTCGTCGAGTTCCTGGAGGGTGCCTGATGCGGGAGACGCCACGGCTCCGGGTCGCGGCCTTTCGCCCCGACGACGAGCGCCTCGCCGACGCCGTCGAACTGCTGGAATCGCTGGGCGCGGACCCCGTTCCGGACCCGATGCTCGCCGTCGAACCGACGGACGCGACCCCGCGCGAGGACTGTGACTACGTCGTCCTCACCAGCAAGACCGGCGTGGAACTGGCCGCCGAGGCCGGCTGGGACCCCGGCGAGGCGACCGTCTGTGCCATCGGCGAGTCGACCGCCGCGGCGCTGCGTGAGGCGGGCTACACCGTCGACGTGGTTCCAGAGGAGTTCTCCTCGACCGGGCTCGTCGCCACGCTCGAAGCAGAGGTGGCCGGCGCCCGCGTCGAGGTCGCCCGCTCGGACCACGGCTCCGCGGTGCTGACCGACGGGCTCGACGACGCCGGCGCGTACGTCCACGAGACCGTCCTCTACCGGCTCGTCCGGCCGCCGGAATCGGGCGAGTCGGCCGAGCTCGCGGCCGACGGCGACCTCGACGCCGCCCTGTTTACCTCCTCGCTCACCGTCGACCACTTCGTCGACGCGGCCGATGAGCGCGGCGTCCGGGACGATGCCCTCGAAGGACTGAAGGACGCGACCGTCGGAACGATTGGGAATCCCACGAAGGAAACGGCGGAAGCGGCCGGGATACGGGTCGACGTCGTCCCCGACACCGCCGACTTCGAGACGCTGGCCTGCGAGGTTGTCGAGGCGGCCGCCCCCACCCACCGCGAGTAGCCCGGGCTCGGCCAGACGCCGTATTCAGTCGGCGGGTTCGGTCGCCCGGTCCTCGCTCGCCAGCTGGGCCCGGAGGGTGTCGAGTTCGTTCTCGACGGACCGCTCGGTCGAGAGCCGGTCTAGCTCCCGGTCGATGTCGTCGCCCTCCGCCAGGACGCTCTCCAGTTGGCCCGTCTCCTCCAGTTCCTCCAGCGCCTCGGCGCGGGCCTCCATGCGCTCGGTGCGCTCGGTGGCCCGCTCCATCGCTCGGCCCACGTCGTCTATCGTCTCGCCGACGCCGGTGAAGGCCTCGCTGACGCGGGCCGACGCCTCGGCGGCCTCGTAGCGGGCCTTGACGGTCTCCTTGCGCGCGCGGAACTGTTCTATCTGGCTCGCAAGCTCCGCCCGCTTGCCGACCAGCCGGTCCTGGGTCTCCTGGAGGCTCGTTATCTGCTCGCCGAGTTCGGTTATCTGGGAGACGTGGGCCTGTTTCTTCTCTAGGGCGCGCCTGGCGAGGTCCTCCCGGTCCTGGCGCATGGCTTCCCGGGCCTGCCCGTCGTACTTCTCGACGTTCTCGCGGAGCCGCCGGCGGTGTATCTCCAGGCGTTTCTTCTGGGTCGTCACGTCGGCGACGGCCCGCGTGACTTCCTGGAGTTCGTCGCGTAGCTGTTCGTAGGAGTAGTCGAGTTCGCTTCCGGGGTCCGAGCTCCGGTTTATCAGCGCCGACAGCTTCGAGCGGATGGCGAAGGCGAGGCGGCTGAGCAGGCTCATCGACCGACCCCGGCGATAGCGCGGCAGTGATTCATGCGTTCGTATAGGAGTGACGACAAGATAACGCCATCGGGAGAAAAGTGGCGGTCCGCTCGCTCGGCGTTCACGCGTTCCTGTCGGTCTATAAGCCACGCATACCGTAAGTAGCTGCGAGGTTGTTACCAATCTCGGATTATTGATATGATTGCCCAGCGTACGCTGGGTATCGATGGCGAGACCCCGTTCGACGGCCGACGCCCCGCTGGCCGGCCCCTCGCTGCCGACTGTGGGGGCCTGCGGGTCGGCGACTGATGGCGACACGGAGCGGCGGGACTGATGGCCGACGACTGGCCGGTCGTCGGGCTCCTCGCGGTCCTCGGCGTCCTCCTGGTGGTGACGGCCGGCGTGGCGCTGACCGGCCTGTTCGGGCTCTTTGGCTCCGGCGGGACGGGCACTGCGACCGAGTCGGCGGCGGTGCCGACCCCCACGGAGACGCCGCCCGCCGAGCGGGGGACGACCGCGGGCGAGCCCTTCACGCTCGACACCCGCCGGGTCGACCCGTGCGGGATGCTGTGTCGCAACGTGACCTCGACGGTGACCAACGAACAGTCCACAGTCGCACGCGACCTGACTGTCCGGACGCGGCTCTACGCGGGCAACGACACCGACGGCGAGGTCCGCTGGCGGGGGACCGAGCGAGTGGCCCGGCTCGGTCCCGGTGAGACCTACACCGCGACCCAGCGGGTCGAACTCCAACTGGACGCCGCCCTCGCAGTCCGCGACGCCGACGGCTGGGTGACTATACGCACGACCGTCGAGAGCGCCGACCAGTCCGTCACCATCACTGACCGTCGACAGGTCACCTGAGCCGGCGCTCCTGAAGGCTTTTATCCGGGGGCGCTCCTACCTCGCCACGATGAGTGCTCCCGTCCCCGCGCTGGCCGACCGCGCGACGTCGTGTGCCGACCGACTCCGCGCGGCCGACCGCGTGTTGCTCGCCTCCCACATCGACGCCGACGGCCTGACCAGCGCCGCCATCGCCGCGTCGGCGCTGTCGCGGGCGGGGATTCCGGTCGAGACGGTGTTCAAGAAGCAACTGGACGCCGACGAGATAGCATCCATCGCCGCGAGAGACGAGGCGCTAGTGCTGTTCACCGACTTCGGCTCCGGGCAGCTCGACGCCATCTCCGAACACGTCGCCGCGGGCGACTTCGAGGCCGTCGTCGCCGACCACCACCAGCCCGCCGACCCCGAGGACTGTCACCCTGACGCCGTCTACGACACCGACGGCTACGCCGACTTCGACTACCACTGTAACCCGCTGCTGGTCGGCATCAACGGGGCCTCGGAGCTGTCGGGGGCCGGGGCGGCCTACGCGCTGGCCCGGGCGCTGGAGTCCGAGGACGGGGACAACCGCGACCTCGCGGCGCTGGCCGTCGTGGGCGCCGTGGGCGACATGCAGGCCGTCGGCGGCGAACTCGTCGGGGCAAACAGCGGTATCGTCGAGGAGGGCGTCGCCGCCGACGTACTGACCGAGGGGACGGACCTCTCGCTGTACGGCAAGCAGACCCGCCCGCTCCCGAAGCTCCTAGAGTACGCCACGGAGGTCCCGATTCCGGGCATCTCGAACGACCAGGCCGGCGCCACCCGGTTTCTGGAGGAGCTCGGGCTGGACCTGAAACGGGAGGGCGAGTGGCGGACCTGGGCGGACCTCACCGACGACGAGCGCCAGACCGTCGCCAGCGCGCTGGTCCAGCGCGCCGTCAAACGCGGCGTCCCCGCCGACAAGATAGAGTCGCTGGTGGCCACGACCTACACGCTGACTGCAGAGCCGACCGGGACCGAGCTCCGGGACGCGAGCGAGTTCTCGACGCTGCTGAACGCCACCGCCCGCTACGAGCGGGCCGACGTGGGGCTTGCGGTCTGTCTCGGCGACCGCGAGGCCCCCCTCGAACAGGCCCGGAAACTGCTGGCGAACCACCGCCGCAACCTCTCACAGGGGCTCGACCTGGTCAAGGAGCGCGGCATCACCCACGCCGACCACGTCCAGTACTTCGACGCCGGCGACGCCATCCGGGAGACCATCGTCGGCATCGTCGCCGGGATGGCGCTGGGAACCGACGGCGTCGACGCCGACAAACCCATCGTCGCCTTCGCCGACGCCGACGGCGAGACGAAAGTGTCGGCACGGGCGACCGGCCCGCTCGTCGGTCGGGGCGTCGACCTCTCGGTCGTGATGAGCGAGGCCGCCCGCTCGGTCGGCGGCGACGGCGGGGGCCACGACATCGCCGCCGGCGCGACGGTGCCGGCGGGCGAGGAAGAGGCCTTTATCGCCGCCGCCGACGAGATCGTCGCCGACCAGCTCGGCTGAGTCGGCTCGCCGTGGCGTGTCTGGACCGGGTCTGAACGCCCGTCGAACCCCGCTCCCGCTCGGTACCCGTTCGGCAGCAAGAGCTATACGCTATCACGCGAGATACTCCGACACATGGACCGCCGCGTACTGTTCGACGCTCTGCTGGTCGTCGTCGGCGGGCTCGTGGCCTACACCGAGACCTTCGGCTTCGCCGACCCGCGGGCGACTATCCGTGAGATACTGGTCGTCTTCCTGAATCTGGACGTTCGCGTTTACCTCGTTCTCAGCGGTCTCTTCGGTATCGTGTTCGTCGGCTACCTCGTGGTCTACCTGCCACAGAAGGACGCCCAGACCGTCCGCTCGCGATAGCCGCCCCACCGTGTGGCGGGACTCCGCACCACCTTTATTGTGGGCGACCCTCCCCCCGGTCATGACCGACTTCGACCCCGAGCAGTTCGAGGACAAGTACGCCAACTACTTTCCACAGCTCCAGAAGGCGTATCAGCAGGCGTTCGAAGTGATGAACGACCGCTACGACTCCGAACTCGTCCACGCCATCGACCAGCAGATACTCAACGAGTCCGAGCCGTTCTACGACGACGACCAGGGGTTCTACGTCGAGCTTCCCGAGAGCCCGGTCGACCGACTCACGGCGATTATCGTGGACGACGAGAAGCTCTCGACCGTCCTGGAGGAGTACGTCGGCCAGATAGAGACCGAACTCCACGATATCTTCGGCGTCGAGCGCTGAAAAAAGCGACCGCGAGGGTTTCTACGGAGCTATCGGCGTCGGCGTGGTCTCGTCACTGCCGCCGACACTGCCCGTCCCGGTGCCGGTGTCGCCGGTACCGGTGCCGGGTCGACCGCCGAAGCCGCTGCTTCCGGGCGCGTCTTCGGGCGACTTATCGCCGGACACGAGGAAGTCGAGCAGGTTCCCGACCAGCACTTCGTTGTCGGCCCGGTAGAGCCACTCCTGGTCCATGATGCTCGAATCGCCGACCGCGACGAGGTTCCCGGTCCGCGTGAGGACGGGGTAGGTCTCGGAGCGGCGGGTCGTCGACTGCGTCGTCCCCTCGGTGGCGGTCAGCGCCGCCTGACCGCCGTTGACACCGACCGACTCGTGGAGTACGACCCGGTCGACGCCCTCGGTGAGCGAGGAGTCACCGGACGGCGTCGCGTAGACGTTCCGGTAGTTGTTGGAGTTGTCCCCCATGTTGTACAGGTAGCCGTTGTCGTAGGACAGCCCGTACTCGTTGGTCAGGGGCAACAGCGGGTTCGGGGACCCGGCCGCGGCGGAGCCCAGCAGCCCCCCGAGGCTGACGGTCGACCCGCCCTGTGGCTCGTTCAGCAGGACGACGCGGCCACCGGCGTCGGTGAACGCCTGCATCCCCGCGATATCAGATTCGGGGATAGTCCGGCTGGCACCGATGAGGATGTACGCGTCGGCCTCGCTCAGCGTGCTGTTCAGGCCAAAGCCCGAGCCGCCGGAGCTAAACCGGACCTCGGCTCCGTTCTCGGTCAGCGTGTTGGCCATGGGCGTCACCGTCTCCGGCGTGACGCTGGAACTGTAGGTGGTGTCGATGACGACCACCTGTCCCTCGGCGTCTTCGGACATCGTCAACTCGCCACTCTCGTCGGGGACCTCCGCGACCGAGTCGCCGGTGTTGAACGCCGAGGCGTCCGCGTCGTTGGTCGCGGGTGCGGACTGGCCGCCGACCCCGTACGCGAGGGAGCCGACGACGACGGCGAGGACCAGGACCCCGACGAAGACGCCGGCGCGTTTCGCGGCGCTACTCATCGCGAACACCTCCCTGGGCGGTGTCGTTGTACGGGGTCTGTTCGTTCTCCAGCGTGCCGTAGAGCATGAGGAATCTGATTCTGTCGACGCCGCTGTTGCCGCTCGCCGACTCCTCGGCGGTCGCGGTGCTGTTCGCGTCTGTACCGTTCGATGTCAGCAGGCTCAGCGACTGCGTCGGGTCGGCCGGGTCCCGGTAGCTCACCTGGTAGTTCGAGACGCCGGCGTCGTCGGCGGCCGCCGCGATGGCGTCCTCGGTGTTCCCGAGCTCGTCAGCGTAGCCGGCCTCGACCGCGCGGCCGCCGACGAAGACGGTCGCCTCCGCGACCGTCTCGCGGGGGACGGTGAGGTTGTCACCGCGTTCTTGCATCACCGAGCCGACGAACGCGCGCCGCATCGACTCGATTGCGGCGTAGTACTCGTCCTGTGTCATCTGGCCGGCCTTGTCCGGGCCGGTGGTGACGCCGCTCGGGAGGCCACTCGACGGGACCGCCCCGCGGACGCCGACGCTGCCGACGAGGCTGCCCGGCGTGACGAAGATGCCGTCACTGGGAATGGCGGCGTAGTATCCGCCCGAGGCGGCGGCGCCCCCGACGCTCGTGTACACCGGCTTCTCGTTCGAGAGCCGCTTTATCGACATGTACATCGATTCGCTGGCCGGGGCACTGCCACCGGGGGTGTTGATGTCCAGTACGACTGCTTTCACGGAGTCGTTGTTCCGGAGGGCGCGGATTTCCTGGACGGTCTGCTCTGCGGACCCTTCAGTTATCGGTTCGTCTATACTTACCACGACGACGTGGTTCTGATTGCTTTCCGCGACTGCCACCGCGTACGGTGCCACTGCGGCGCCGATGAGGAGGGCGACGATCGCGAGGACTGTGTACGACTGGAGGGCAGTCGCCACATATTCATCAATTTGATTATCCATGGGCACTACATTTCGCCGGTAACGCGTATAGATTATAAAACTACATGACTGGACCAAGCGGCGCACAGCTTCAAACAGCGTCGGTCACGGCGATATGGCAAGGTTCCTTATGCTCGCCCTGCAAGCGCCGATATGGACCAACGGACGCCACCCCAGACCGAGGAGGGCTGGTACGTGCTCCACGACTGTCGCCGCGTCGACTGGGACGCCTGGCGCGACGCCCCCGAGCGGGCGCGTGACCGAGCGCTCACGGAGGGTATCGACTTCCTCGAGGGATACGAATCGGTCGCGGACGCCGAGGAGGGCCAGACGGCTGTCTACACCGTCATGGGCCACAAGGCCGATATCATGATACTGCATCTGCGGCCGACGATGGCCGACTTGGACGCCGCGGAGCGCCACTTCGAGCAGACCGACTTCGCGGCGTTCACCGAGCAGGCCTACTCCTACGTCTCGGTCACGGAGGCGTCGGGCTACACGGAGAAGTCCCGGGAGTACTTCGACGGCGAGGTCGACGACGACTCCGGCCTGGCCCAGTACATCCAGGCGCGGCTCCACCCCGACGTGCCCGACGAGGAGTTCGTCTGCTTCTACCCCATGAGCAAGCGCCGGGACCCCGAACAGAACTGGTACGACACCGACTTCGAGGAGCGGGCCGCCCACATCAAGCGCCACGGCGACATCGGCCGGGGCTACGGCGGGGACGTGAACCAGATGATCTGTGGCTCCATCGGCTTCGACGACTGGGAGTGGGGCATCACGCTGTGGAGCGAGGACATGACCAACATCAAAGAGCTGCTGACGGAGATGCGCTTTGACCCCTCGACCTCCAAGTTCGCGGAGTTCGGCCCGTTCTACGTCGGCCGCCGGTTCGAGCCGGCGGACCTCCCCGCCGTCATGGCCGGGCACAGGGTCCCGACCGACGACGCGGCGGGACAGCCGGCCGGCAACGACCCGGCCCACGCGACGGCGACCGACGGCCACGCGGTCGCCGACTCCGGCCACGCCGCCGGCGACACCGGCAGTCACGGCAACGCCCACCCCGGAAGCGCCGGCGAGGGCGACCACCCACACGGCGACGACACCGCAGATGCGGACCACCCGACGAGCGACGGGACGGACAGCGGCGGGGGCGGCACCGGCGGCCGGCCCGACGTCTCCGGGGACTTTGAGGAGGTCGACGACGCCGCGGGGCGGCTCGGCCGGCTCGGCCTCCACGAGGGCGAGAGCTACGACGCCGGCGACTACGCGCTCGTCTACCACTCCTCGGCCGACGCCGAGGACCTCGTCGACGAGGTCGAGGAGCTCACCGAGAGCTTCGACCACTACGACCGCCACGTGACGACGACCGTGCGGGCCCAGAGCGGCCAGAGCTACGTCGTCAGCATCTGGACCGCCAAGGAGGCCGCCGAGACCGCCGCCGGCTTCCTCGGCGACCTGGCGGGTATCGAGGAGCGCGTCGGCGGCCCGCTCGGGGAAGCGAGCGATGACGCTGACAGCGGCGAACAGGCCGCCGCCTCCTCCCAGTCCATCCGCGAGGAACTGGACGCCGAGGGCGTCTACGCCGGCCAGCCACACGGCGAGGACGTCTACGCCTTAGTCGTGTACTCCGAGACCGACCCCGAGACGCTGGCCGACGAGGTCGCGGACCTGCGGGACGCCTTCGACCGCTACGACACGCACGTGCGGACGACCGTCTACCGGGACGCCGACTCCGACACCACCGCCGTCGCCTCGCTGTGGGACACCGAGGACGCCGCCGGCACCGCGAGCGACTACCTCACCGACCTCCCCGGCGTCGTCCATCGACAGGCCGAGCGCGACGGCTTCGGGACGATGGGGATGTTCTACACCGTCAAGCCGGAGTACCGCGAGGAGTTCGTCGAGAAGTTCGACACCGTCGGCGGCCTGCTCGAAGAGATGGACGGCCACCGCGAGACCGCGCTGTTGGCGAACCGCGACGACGCGAACGACATGTTCATCGCCAGCCAGTGGGACAGCAAGGAGGACGCCATGGCCTTCTTCCGTTCCGACGAGTTCTCCGAGACCGTCAGCTGGGGCCGTGACGTGCTGGCGGACCGCCCGCGACACGTCTTCCTGGCCTGACCTCACACGCCGGCTTTCCGCGCTCCCCGATTCACGCTTTTCGCGCGACGAACCGCAGTCGTCGGTAGTCGGCCGTCCACCTCCCCGTCTCGGGGTCGTACAGGTCCGGCCGCAGTCGCCCCTCGACGCCGTCCAGTATCGCCGTGCGCTCCGCCTCGGACACCCCGTCGAGCAGCTCGTCGCCGAACATCTCGACCCACTCCCGTAGCCCGGACTCACCGCCCTCCAGCTCCGTCGGCCGGTCGAACAGCACGGCCTCGGTGACCTCCAGTCCGTGGCGCTCCAGCCGGGGCGCGTACTCGCCGACACTCGGGAAGTACCACGGGCTGTCGGCGTCGTAGCCCCGGTCGGCCAGTTCGGCCCGGACGGCGTTCTCGACCCGCGAGACGTTTCCACGGCCTCCCAACTCCGCGACGAAGCGGCCGCCGTCGGCGAGTGCCTCGTCGACCATCGCCAGCACCGCGTCGTGGTCCTCGTCGGGTACCCAGTGGAGCGCGGCGTTGGAGAAGACGGCGTCGAACGCGCCGTTGGGCTCGTACTCCCGTGCATCGGCCACCTCGAACGTCAGGTCCGGATAGCTCTCACGGGCCTGTTCGACCATCGATTCGGCGGCGTCGATACCGACCACGTCGACGCCGCTGTCGGCGATAGCCGCCGTCAGGGTCCCCGTGCCACAGCCGAGGTCGAGGACACGCTCGCCGGGCTGGGGGGCCAGCAGTCCGACCACGTCCGCGCCGTACTCCGCCACGAAGCCGTGGCCCTCGTCGTAGTCGTCGGGGTCCCACTCGTTTTCGGGCATGCTTCCCCCGACGGGCGAGCGGCTGTAAAAGGTGTCGCGAGCGTCAGCGCCGTCTCAGTCGTCGTCTTCGGTGGTCGTCCGGTCGATGTCGAGCTCGTCGAAGTAGATGTCGGCGCCGTCCTGGGCGACCTTCTCGGCCAGCACCGCACACTTGATTCGCATCGGGGAGATGTCGACCCCGAGCATGTCGACGATGTCGTCACGGTCCATCTCGCGGAGCTCCTCGACGGCCATCCCGTGGAGCCGCTCGGAGAGCATCGACGCCGACGCCTGGGAGATGGCACAGCCGTCCCCGCGGAAGGCGACCCGTTCGATGGTCTCCTCGTTCTCGTCGAGCAGTACGTCCATCCGTATCTCGTCGCCACACATCGGGTTCTCGCCCACGTGTGTGAACGTCGGATTCTCGAGCTCCCCCGTGTTGCGGGGGTTCTTGTAGTGGTCGAGAATCTGCTGCCGGTACATATCCGAGCCTCCGATACCCATTGTTGAACTTCCATAGGACACTGCGGCGGATAAGGGTTACCTCTGGGCCGGTTTGCCGTGACGGCCGGCCGAACGTACTGGCCCCTGGCCGGGTTCGTGCGGTTCTGGGAGCGGTCGAGACACCCGTCGGCGACGGCCGTTCGTCCGAGTGACCGTAACCAATAAGCCCGGCACCGACCTGGGTTTCCGGATGCAACGCCGCTCACTCCTCGCTACAGTGGGGACGGGTATCGCTACCGCTGTGGCCGGGTGCGCCGACGACGGGTCCGAGTCGCCGACGCCGACACCGACGCCGGGGCCCGCCGAGTCGGAACTGCGTCTCAGCGTGGAAAACACCAGTTCGACAGTCCAGGACGTGGGCTTTCTGCTACGGACGACACGGGGCAACAGCACCACGGTCGAGGCATTCGAACTGACCGACATCGGGCCGGGTGAGACACGGACCCGGGACCCCCAGGAGCTACCCGCCGGGACGTACGAACTGGAGGTAGAGCTCCGGACGCTCTCGATGCGGACGACGAGCGACTGGGCCGGCCGCGACTGTCCGGTGAAAGATATCGACCTCGAACTCAGGGCGGACGGCTTCCGATTCCGGGACGCCTGTCCGGACACCGACGACCAGTAGCTCGCGTCGGCCGCCGGGCGGTGCGGCACTGATTGATGCCTCGGTTACCGCGGGGAGGCCGTCACGCGAACAGCTGTCTGGCGTCGTCTATCGCCTCGACCAGCTTGTCCACTTCCTCTTTGGTGTTGTAGACGTAGAAGGAGGCCCGCGCGGAGGCGGAGATGCCCAGCTTGTCGTGGAGCGGCTGGGTGCAGTGGTCGCCGGCCCGAATCGCCACGGCGGAGTCGTTGAGGATAGAGGAGAGGTCGTGGGCGTGGACCGACTGGAGGTTGAAGGAGACGAGACCGCCCCGCTCGACGCCGGCGGGCGGGCCGAGGATGTCGATGTCGCCCTCGCCCTCCAGCTGTTCGATGGCGTACTGTGCGAGCTCGTTCTCGTGGCGACGGACGGCGTCCATCCCGATGTCGTCCAGATAGTCACAGGCCTCCGCCAGCGCGATGCCCTGGCAGATGACGGGCGTGCCGGCCTCGAACTTCCAGGGGAGGTCGTTCCACTTCGACTCCTCGAAGGTGACCTTCTTTATCATCTCGCCGCCGTAGAGGTACGGCTCCATCTCCTCCAAGATGTGTTTCTTGCCGTAGAGGACGCCGATGCCGGTCGGGCCGGCCATCTTGTGACCGGAAAAGGCGAGGAAGTCGGCGTCGATGGCCTCCACGTCGACGGGGCGGTTCGGCACCGACTGGGCGCCGTCGACGAAGATGTAGGCGCCGTGGTCGTGGGCGATGTCGGCAAGCTCCGAGACCGGGTTCACGGTCCCCAGCGTGTTCGAGACGTGGACGACGCTGACCATCGCCGTGTCGTCGCCGATGAGTTCGCGGGCGTGGTCCATGTTCAGGCTGCCGTCGTCCTCGACCTCGATGTACCGGCAGGTCGCGCCAGTCTTTTTACATATCTGCTGCCAGGTCACCAGCGAGGCGTGATGTTCCATCTCCGTGAGGACGACCTCGTCCTCGGGGCCGAGTTCGTTCAGCCCCCAGGCGTAGGCGACGAGGTTCTCGCTCTCGGTGGTGTTCTTCGTGAAGACGATCTCCTCGCGTCCGCCTGAGGCGCCGATGAACTCGGCGACGCGGTCGTGGGCCTCCTCGTAGGCGACGGAGGCCTCCTGGCTCAGCTGGTGGAGGCCCCGATGGACGTTGGCGTTCGTCGTCCGGTAGTAGTCGGCGATGGTCTCGACGACACACTCGGGGGTCTGTGTCGTCGCGGCGTTGTCGAGATAGACGAGCTGCTCGCCCCCGAACTCCCGCTGGAGGATGGGGTACTCCGCCCGGATGGCCTCCACGTCGAGGGGGTCGATATCGGTTTGTCCCATTAGCTACTGACAGGGGTTGGCCGCAGAACTTTCTTTTGGTTCACCAAAACCACGGTTTGCCCGGCCCGAAATCGGCCGGTACAGCTCGGCCGTCCTTGGCCCCGGACCGCCCTTCCTGTCGGAAAATGCGAACGTTTGTTGATAAATACGCCCCGTTCGAGGCCCCGTTTATCAGCCGCTGAAATATTGACAATCATTTTACGAGAGTACGTGCATAGGTGGCACACCGATGGGGGACCCAGACGACCGACGCTCCGAGCCGGTGAAACAGCCCGATGGGGGCGTGATTCAGCGCGACAGGGGACAGCGCGCCCGCTCGCTCCGACCGACCGGGACCCACGAACAGCCGGGTATTGAGCGCCACGAGGTGCCCGGCACAGTCCGCGTCGGCGACTACCACGAGTACCACCACGCCGACCGGTGGGACGCGGTCGACACCCCGCTGCGCGGGGAAAGCGACATCGACTGGCTCGCCAGCGACGAGTGGCTCGCCTATGACGTCTCCGTTCAGGCGGCCGGGAGCTACGAACTGGCGCTCGCAGTCGCCGCGGCCGACAGCTTCGGCGGCGGCGACCTCGGCGTGGTCGTCGACGACGAGCCGCTCCGGCGGCTCCAGTTCGACGCGACGGGCGGGTGGTACGACTGGGCGGCGGTCACGACCGAAATCGAGCTCCCCCGGGGCGTCCACACCGTCCGGCTGGTCGTCTTCGAGGGCGGCTGGAAGCTCAAACAGTTACAGTTCCGCTAGAGCCAGAGCAGCTGGGCGTGGCGAGTGCCGTCCACGTCCAGGACGTTGTCCTCGTCGACGAAGCCGTGTTCGACGGCCACGTCCACGCTCTCGGTACCGACGATGTTGGCGACGCTACAGCGCGCGAGGCTGTCAACCACCTCGTCCTCGGAGGCGTCGTCGCCGCCGTAGAACTCCTCGGTGACCGTCAGCGAGACGGGGCCGTCCTCGAAGGTCTCGCCCATGACATCGGGGTCACAGACGGAGACGAGCAGCCCCTCGTCGGTCTCGCGCTCGTTGAGTATCATTCGAGCAGCTGCTGTTCGGCCTCGTCGCGAAGCTCCTCGACCTCCTCGGCCAGCTCCTCGGCCTCGTCGTACTTGCCCAGCTCCTCGAGGGCGCGGGCCTTCTCCTCTAACACGTCGGCGTTCCGGAAGCTCAGGCGAATCGCGTTGTCGAAGGCGTCGACGGCGTCCTCGGCCAGCCCCCGCTCCAGCAGGAAGAAGCCGCGGTTGTACCACGCCTCGCCGAAGCGCGGGTCGATTTCGACCGCTCGCTCGGCGTGTTCCAGCGCCTGCTCGGTTCGGCCCGACTCCCACAGGGCGTAGGCGAGGTTCGTCTCGGCGGTGGCGGCGTGGTCGGACTCCTCGTTGAAGTTGAGCGCCTCCTTGTAGGCGCCGATGGCGGCGTCCCACTCCTCAAGCTGGGCGTGGGCCGCGCCCTTGTTTGTCCAGGCCTCCTGCTGGAGCCGCTCGTCCTCGGTGAACTGGGCGACCCGCTCGAACGTCTCGGCGGCCTGCTCGTGGCGGTTGATGTGCATGTACTCCAGGCCGACATCGAGCAACTGCTCGGGGTCGACGGCGTCGGAGCTGACGTTGCGCCGGTCGAGCATGTCCGTCAGCACTCGGGAGTCGACCGGGTCGACCTTGTCGGGGTCCACTTCGAGCTCCGGCGGTTCGAGATTGAACCCCTCGTACGTGTCGTCGAACCCCTGGCCCTCCGAGAACTGGTGGTCCTCGCGCTCGCGGTCTGTCATTACCCTTGATTGACGGTCAGGCGGGTTAAGGGCTACGTCCCGGGCCAGTCAGTTCCAAGTGCGCCCGGACGGTACCGCACACATGGGCAAGCGACTGTTCGTCAGCGTCGACCTCGACGGGCTGGCAGACGAGGTCGGGGCCGTCCAGCAGCGGTTCGCGGGCACCGCCGGCCTCCGCCTCACCGACCCCGAACAGGCCCACGTGACGCTGAAGTTCCTGGGCGAGACCGACCCCGAGGGCATCGACGACCTCGTGAGCGAACTGGAGACCGCCGTCGACGCGAGCGGCGTCGATCCCTTCGAGGCCCGCGTCGGCGGCCTCGGCGTGTTCCCCTCGCTCGACTACATCAGCGTCGTCTGGATCGGGGTCCGCGAGGGCCACGGCGACCGGGAACTGACGGCGCTGCACGAGGCCATCGAGGACCGGACGACGGCGCTGGGGTTCGACGCCGAGGACCACGAGTTCACCCCTCACGCTACCGTCGCCCGGATGGACCACGCCGGCGGGAAAGCGCGGGTACAGGACATCGTCCGGACCCGTGACCCGGACGTGGGTCGGCTTCGGGTCGAGGAGGTCCGCCTGACCGAGAGCGTCCTGCGTGAGGGCGGTCCCGAGTACGCAACTGTCGACTCGATTTCACTCTGAGCGGCCACGTACGGCTCTAGGTCGGCCAAAAATAATCAGATTCGTGATAATTATTATTGGCGTCGGTCCAGTAGCATCGGTATGGTCGTCGTCGAGAACGTCGCGTTCGTCTTCGTCGCCGGACTGCTGACGGCGCTTGCGACCGGGCTGGGGGCCGCCCCGTTCTTTCTGGTCGAGGAGTTCTCGGACCGGTGGAACGTCCTGCTGTGGGGGCTCGCCTCGGGCATCATGGTCGCGGCGTCGCTGTTCGGGCTGGTCCGGGAGGGGCTGAACTACGGGTCGCCGATACTGCTGGTGCCGGGACTGCTCACCGGGGTCGTCCTCGTCGTCGTCGCTCACGAGGTGCTGGAAGGGTTCGACCACGGCCCGAAGAAGTTCGAGGAGGCCGGCTTCAGGAAGCTGGTGCTCATCCTCGGTATCCTGACGGTCCACAGCTTCCCCGAGGGCGTGGCCGTCGGCGTCTCCTTCGCCGAACTCGGGCTGAGCGGGGCCGACGGTGGCGAGACCATCGCCGTCGCCGGCGTCGCGGTGCCGCTGCTGGCGGTGTTCATGACGGCGGCTATCTCCGTCCACAACGTCCCGGAGGGGACGGCCATCGCCATCCCGCTGCGCTCGCTGGGCGTCAGCGAGCCGAAGATGGTGTGGTGGGCGGTGTTCTCCTCGCTCCCCCAGCCCGTCGGCGCGGTGGTCGCCTACTACTTCGTGACGCTGGCCCGGGAGTTTCTCCCCTTCGGCTTCGGCTTCGCGGCCGGAGCGATGATATATCTCGTCGCGACCGAGTTCGTCCCCGAAGCCCTGGAGTACGGCCAGAACCTCGCCGGCGGCGGCAAGCGCGAACTGCTGACCGGCGCGCTCGCGGGCGCGCTGGCGATGGTCCCGCTCGCGTTCATATGAGCGAGCGCTTGCGGATGACCTTCAGGTCCACGAACGCCTGCAGTGAGTCGTCGAACTCCTCGACGCGGTTCTCCATCCGGTAGCTGGAGTGGTCGACGGCGAAGTAGTACGGACCGGTGCTCTCGACTGACTGCCGGTTCCCGCCGTTGTCGGTCGTCGCCTCGTACAGGTCCGACCCCTCGGCCGGCACCGCCGCCTGGCTGAAATCGCTGTTTCCCGGCGGCGTCGAGTCGGGGTCGTCGCCCTTGATATACGCGTTGTACTGCTCGAAGTCGCTCTCGTCGCTGAAAAAGTAGACGTCGAAGGCCTGCTCGGCCCGGACGATGTACTCGATGGCGCCGCCCGACTCCGAGAGGTCGGGAATCTCCGTCTCCATCCACGCGTTGCCCGGCTCGACGGTGACGTCCTGCTGGACGCTCACGATGACCTCCCCGCCACCGCCGAGACAGCCCGACCCGGCGACTGCTAACCCCGCTCCCAGCGTCTGTAGTACGCTCCGACGGTTCACGTGTGGATATCTCCGAATTTCCGTACTTAGTTCTATCCGCCCGCTTATAATCCCTGATAACGAAAGCAGTAAATGGGCGGTCGGGGGAGGGCGACCCGAAAAGGAAGGAATTTAAGCCGTGGCACAGAAGGTCCGACACCATGAGCAAGAAGTCGAAGGCCAAGAAGAAGCGCCTGGCCAAACTCGACAACCAGAACAGCCGCGTCCCGTCTTGGGTCATGCTCAAGACCGACCGCGAAGTCCAGCGCAACCCGAAACGGCGCCACTGGCGCCGGGGCGACACTGACGAATAATGAGCGCCGGTGACTTCGAGGAGCGCGTCGTCACGATTCCGCTCCGCGACGCGAAGGCCGAGGCGAACCACAAGAAGGCCGACAAGGCGATGCGACTCATCCGCGAGCACCTCGCCAAGCACTTCTCCGTCGAGGAGGACGCCGTCCGCATCGACCCCTCCATCAACGAGACGACGTGGGCCCAAGGCCGGTCGAGTCCGCCGAGCAAAATCCGCGTCCGCGCCGCCCGCTTCGAGGAAGAGGGCGATGCGGTCGTCGAGGCAGAGACAGCGGAATAACCCTTGCTCCGCGCGGCATTCTCCGGGTCGTCGTACGTCGGTGTCTTCGCCCGAGCGACCGACGACTGCGTGCTGGTCCGCCCCGACGTAGACGAATCGCTGGCCGAGGACATCAGCGAGGAACTGGACGTGCCAGTCATCCCCACGACGGTGGGCCGCTCCGGGACAGTCGGCGCGCTGGCGACCGGCAACGAGAACGGCCTGCTCGTCTCGTCTCGCGTGCGCGACCGCGAGATAGAGCGCATCCAGGACGTCGTCGACGTGCCGGTGACGGAACTGCCGGGCCGCATCAACGCCGCCGGTAACGTCGTCTGCTGTAACGACTCCGGCGCCTACGTTCACCCAGACCTCTCCCGCGAGGCCGTCCAGGCGGTCCGTGACGGGCTCGACGTGCCCGTCGAACGCGGCGTCATCGCCGGCGTCAACACCGTCGGTACGGCCGCCGTCGCCACCGACAGCGGCGTCCTCTGCCACCCGAAAGCGACCGACGGCGAACTCGACGCCCTCGAAGAGCTGCTCGACGTGCCGGCCGACATCGGCACCGTCAACTACGGCGGCCCGCTGGTCGGCTCCGGCCTGGTGGCCAACGACACCGGCTACGTCTGTGGGACGGACACCTCCGGCCCGGAGCTGGGCCGTATCGACGCGACGCTCGGCTACATCGACTGAGGCTCCCTTCTGCTGCCGGCGGCCCGGCCCCGGCGTCGACGTTCACGAACAGTGTCAACATTTATCATGATAGAGTGCTGACGTACATACATGTCAGACGGAGAACCAACGGTGGCCGAACCGAAACCGCTCGTCTGTCGCCGGTGTGACTACGCGACGGAGGTGCTCAGACCGTCCTGTCCGATGTGTGGCGGGGACATGATTTACGCGCCCGAGTAGGGCGCCGTCGGCCGCGTCACAGCGACGCGAGCGTCATCGCGTTCAGCGCGACCACCACCAGCGAGACCAGCGCGAACCCGACGAGGACGGCCGTCGCCCGACGGTCGTCCAGCCGAGTCCACGCGACGACCACGACCAGCAGGGCGCTGAACTTCAGCAGGCCGATGCCCGGCGTCCCGTAGGTTTCGATGAACGCCCGGGCGACGCCGTTGCCCTCGCCGAGCCCACGCGCCGTCCCGACGATAGTCGTGACGACGTCGAACACCGACGACAGGATAACGACCGTCCACAGCACGGTATCCGACTCGGACAGCTGCCGCTCGCGCGGGAGCCATCCGTCACTGGTCATGTCGAGCTGTCACTCCCCTGTGGTCCCCTCTGTGGGCGGCGGACATAAGCGCTGGTGCCCGGAATTCCCCCGCCGTCCCGGACTCCCGGGGCGCGGATAAAAAACGCCGAAGGGGAAGATACTTCCCTGTCCTGCCCGCACCGGAGGGTATGAGCACGTACACTGTTCGCGGTAGTTTCCCGGCCCGAGACGGGCCCCAGCAGTTCGAGAAGGAGGTCGAAGCGCCAAACGAGGACGTCGCCACCGAGCGCGTCTACAGCAACTTCGGCTCCCAGCACAACCTCAAGCGCACACAGATTTCCATCGACGAGGTGGCAGCATGATGGGCGGCGGTGGCGGTGGCGGCGGCGGGATGCAGCAGCTCCAGCAGGAAATCGAACAGCTCGAAGAGGAGATGCAGGCCATCGACGAGGAAGTCGAGCGCCTGCAGGAGAAGCAGTCCGACATCGACGACGCCATCGAGGCCATCGACGTGCTGGAGTCGGGCTCGACGGTGCAGGTCCCGGTCGGCGGGGACGCCTACGTCCGCGCGACGGTTGACGACATCGACGAGATCGTCGTCTCCCTGGGCGGCGGCTACGCCGCCGAGCGCGACCAGGACGGCGCCGTCGAGACGCTCGAAACGAAGAAGGAGAACCTCGACGACCACATCGAGGGCCTCCGCGACGACAAGGCCGAAGTCGAGGGCGAGATGGACGAGCTCGAACAGCAGGCCCAGCAGATGCAACAACAGCAGATGCAGCAGATGATGCAGCAGCAGGAAGAGCAGCAGTCCGACGAGTAAGGTCCCCATGTTCGATGGACTGAAGGACAAGCTCAGCGGGTTCACCAGCGACGTCGAGGAAGACGTCGACGAGGACGCCGTCGAAGACGACGTCGAGGACAAGGCGGCAGCGGACGCCGCCGAGGGCGAACCCGACGCAGCGTCGCCAGACTCCGGAGACGAATCGCCGGCCGAGACGGAGCCGACCGAGGGCGATGTCACGGACGACGCCGACACAGCGACGGACACCGCCGACGCCGAGCCGGCCGACGACGCGGACGACACCGCGGCCGCCGCAGGTGACGCCGAGTCGGCGGCTGAGGACGGTTCGGAAGACACCGACGCGGCTGCCGAAGCCGATTCCGCGGACGAGACGGCTGACACGGCCGAAGCGTCCGCCGACGAGGACGCCGTTCCGGACCTGGCACCCGACGAGGAGGACGAGGACGACGGCCGTAGCCTCACCGAGAAGGCCAAACTCATGGCCACGGGGAAGACGGTCATCGAGGAGGAGGACCTCCAGGACCATCTGGACGACCTCGAACTCGCCTTGCTGTCGTCCGACGTGGAGATGAGCGTCGCCAACGAGATTCTCTCCGGCGTCGAGGCGAACCTCACCGGCGAGACCCGCCGGCGCCTCTCCAGTACGGGCAATCTCGTCCGTGACTCGCTACGGGAGGCGCTGTACGACGTCATCAGCGTCGGGCAGTTCGACTTCGACGAGCGGGTTCAGGACGCCGAAAAGCCCGTGGTCATCATCTTCACCGGCGTCAACGGCGTCGGGAAGACCACGACCATCGCCAAGCTCTCGCAGTACTTCGAGGACCGCGGGCTCTCGACCGTGCTGGCCAACGGCGACACCTACCGCGCCGGCGCCAACGAGCAGCTCCAGAAACACGCCGAGAACCTGGGCAAGAAGATTATCACCCACGAGCAGGGCTCCGACCCGACGGCCGTCGTCTACGACGCCGTCGAGTACGCGAAGGCCAACGACGTCGACGTGGTACTCGGCGATACGGCCGGCCGGCTCCACACCTCCGACGACCTGATGGCCCAGCTCGAAAAGATAGACCGCAACATCGACCCCGACATGACGCTGTTCGTCGACGAGGCCGTCGCGGGCCAGGACGCGGTCAACCGCGCCCGCGAGTTCGACGACGCCGCCGAGATAGACGGCGCGGTGCTCACGAAGGCCGACGCCGACCCGCAGGGCGGTGCGGCCATCTCGGTCGCCCACGTCACCGGCAAGCCGATTCTCTTCCTCGGGACGGGACAGGACTACGACGACCTCGAACCGTTCGACCCCGAGGAGATAGTCGACAGCCTCTTTTCGGCGTAATCCCGGCCGGGGGCTAGCCGAACGTTACTCGGCCGAACTGCCGGCCCGCAACCGGCACAGCCTCTATCCGCGTCTTTCACCGCAGAGCCGCCTCCGAATTAACTACCGGATTTTCGCCCGTATACTGTCACTTACCATACGGACCGGTGCTGACGGGCCTATCAATGCGACGGAACAGCAAGACTCGACGCGGTGTACTGACGGTCGCCGGCGGTGCGCTGGTCGCGCTCGCCGGCTGTAGCAACAGCGACGGGCAGAGCGGGACGCCGACCGGAACGGGTACCGAGTCCGACGGGATGGAGCTGATGACCGAGACGGACCAGCCACCGGAAACGAGGACCGAGCAGAACACCGAGTCGGGGCAGAACACCGAACCCGAGGGCACCGAAACGACGACCGGTGGCGACGCGATGCTTCGGGTCGCACATCTCGCGCCGGACGCCCCGAACGTCGAGGTCGCTGTCGACGGCACTACCGTCGTTCCGGACGCCGCCTTCGAGTCGGTGAGTGACTACCGGTCGTTGACCACGGGCGAACACCGGCTAACCGTCACGCCGACCGACGGGTCGTACGCTGTCTTCGACGAGACCGTCACGCTGGAACGCGGGCCACAGACCGCCGCGGCCATCGGCGAACTGTCGGGGCAGAGCCAGTCCTTTACCGTGACGCTGCTGACCGACGACGACACGACGGCCGAAGCCGGTAGCACGCGCGTTCGGGCCGTCCACACTATCCCCGATGCACCCACTATCGACGTGACCGCCGGGGAGACAGTCATCGCAAACGGCGTGGCGTTCGGCGAGGCCGGCGACTACGTCACGGTCCCCGCCGACACCGGGGCCATCGAACTCCGGCAGAACAGTCTGGCCAACGACGAGGAGCCGGTCGCGACGTTCAGCGTCAACACGACCGACACGGCCGCCCAGACCGTCTTCGCGGCCGGCTATCTCGACAGCGCCGCCGACCAGCCAGGCGCCCGGCTCGTCGTCACGACGGACGCCGAACCCGACGGTACGACCGGCGGGACCGAGACGGGGACGAGCACCGGGACGGCAACGCCCACCGGAACCGCTTCCGGGATGTAACCCCGCCTCGCTAGCTGGCCGGCCCCGCCGTGACGGCGCCCGGGTCACGCTGTCACGGCACTCCGTGTTTCTCCCGCTCGCGTTCCCGAGGCGCTTCACTCACTCCCTCGCCTGCTCCACCGCTTCGACGAATTCAGCCGCGCTCTCGCGGACGGCGTCCATGTCGTCGTTCTCGATGGCCTCGTAGTCGACCAGCGCCGAGCCGGCGCCGACCGCGACGGCGCCCGCCTCGAAGTAGTCGGCGACGTTGTCCGTCGAGACCCCGCCGGTCGGCATGATGGGCACGTCGCCCAGCGGTCCCTGAATCGCGCCGATGTGGCCCGGACCGACGGTCGAGGCCGGGAACATCTTCAGCATGTCCGCCCCGGCGGCCATCGCGTCGGCCGCTTCCGTCGGGGTCATGATGCCCGGAATGCAGAGCACGCTCTCCCGATTGCACACCTTGATGACGCCCTCGTCGAGGTGGGGCCCGAGGACGAACTCCGCCCCGGCCTCGATGGCGTTGCGGGCGGCCGCGGGGTCCATAACCGTCCCGACGCCGACGACGGCGTCGGTGTCTTCGAGCGCGCGGTCGACGGCCGCGACCTGCTCCGAACATCGTTTGGCGTCGGCGGTCAGCTCCAGGGCCCGGACCCCGCCGTCGTGGACGGCGCGGGCCACGTCGACTATCTTGTCCTCCGGAACGCCCCGCAGGACGGCCGTGACGCCGCTGTCGACGAGCGCCCGTCTGACTTCCTGCTTCTGGGTCATGTCTGCTGGTGAGCGGGCTAGTGGTAAAAAACTGTCACACCTTTCGGTCTGCCCGTCAGTCGTCGGTCGTGTTCCCCTGGTCCAGCGACGGGCCACCGCTGAAGACGAACTCGTGTTCGGCCTCGGCCTCGAAGCTATCGAGGATTTTCTGGAGCGGTTCGACGTACCGGATGAGGTGTTCTGCCCGCGCGCTCACTTCGGTGAGCTCCGCGGCCTGTTCCTCGGCGGCCCCCGCAACGGTCTCGGTCTCGGCCAGCGTGGTGTCGGTGGTCTCGGCCAGTTCGGAGAGCTGTTCCGCGAGCGCGTCGAGACGCTCCTGGGCACGGTCGATGTCGTCCGCTTTGAGGGCGCCGACGGCCTCGTCGACAGCACCGATGGCGTCCCTGAGTTCCTCTCGCTGCCGATAGCTATCGTCGGAGATGCGCTGAATCGATTCGGCGACCTGCTCGGCGGCCTGTTTGACGTTGGCAGCGTTGGTGCCAACGACCTCACCGGACTCCTCGACGTGGGTCGCGAACTGCTTGAGCTGTCCGGTCGTCCGCTCCAGTTCGGCCATCATGACGTTGAAATCCTCGGCGATGGCGTCCATCGCGTCGTTTTCGCCGTCCGGTTCCATCCGGGTCGTCAGGTCGCCGTCAGCCACGCGCTCCATCACCGTCGAGTAGTCGTCGGCCTTGTTCCTGAGATGGGTGTTCGTCTCGATGACCTCCGCGTGGGCGGTCTCGACGCGCTTGCGCTCGCGCTCCAGTTCGTCGATTCGCTGCTTGAGCGACTCACGCATCGCGTCGAAGGAGGCGTACAGCTCGCCGATTTCGTCCTCTCGTCCGGATTCGATTGGCGCGTCCAGGTCGCCGTCCCGGACCGTCTGTGCGCGCTGGGAGAGGTCACGCACGGACCGCACGGTGTTTCGGCCGAGCGTCAGTCCGACGACGAGCAGCCCGCCGAGCAACACCGCCAGCAACGCGAGCAGCTGTGTCGACACCGTCTGCTGGAGCTGATAGGCGGTGTCAGTGGGGACACGCCGGGTCACCGTCCAGCCGCGTTGCTCGCTCCTCGCGTAGCCGATGGACTGTTCCTGTGCCCCGGCTGTCGTGGTGAACGAGCCGTTACCGCCCTCGAAGCGGTCCGTCGCGACGGGGTCGGTCGACAGGAGCGTCGACGGGTCCTGAGCGAGGACGACCGTTCCGGCCTGATTGGTCACGCGGACGTTCGCCGCTCCCCCGTCGCCGAGCATCTGCTCGGAGAGCCGTTCGAGGTCGATGAGGATTGCCAGCGTCTTGGTCTCGTCGCTGGGCGACTTGCTGAGCAGGAGTAGCTGTGGTTTCCCGGTCGCCGAAGGGCGGAACGGTTCCGAGTAGACGACCCGGTCGTCGGTCGCGGAGAACAGCTGTTCGGTGCGCTGGCGCAGGCCGCTCTGTAGCCGCCCGTCGCTTGTCACAGCGGATTCGCTGCCGGCCGTGGCCACGGTCGTCCCGTCGGTCCGGTTGAAGAAGTACGCGCCAGAGACGGCCTCTCGGGCCGTCAGCTGGTAGAGCTGGTCGGTCGCGTGGAACTCGTCGCCGCTGCGGAACGCGACCGACCGGGGGAGCGTCTCGGCCTGTCTGGTCATCACCGCGAACCAGTTGTCCAGCCGCTCTGCCTCCAGGTCCGCGTTCGTCTGTAGTGACGCCTCAGTGTCGGCGCGAATCTCGTTGCCGACCGTCGTGTAGATGACGCCGCCGACCGCGGCGGTCAGCAGCATAATCGCGAGAAGGAGACCGGCGAACTTTCGACCGTAGCTGCCACGGATATCCAGAAGGGAACGTAGCTGAGTGAGGCCCATCACTACGGCTGCCTCGGTGACGGGGATAAACGGTTGCTAATTGTGGAACTTGTCGGTCGGTACCGGTACTGTGACTACGTATCACACGGGGTCGCCCTCAACTGTCCGGGCTGTACGGCAGGCCGGGGTCGCTCTTTGGCGCGCCGACGCCGACGACGCGGGCCGACGAGTCGGCGGTCTCGGGATTGTACGGCCGGTGGGGGCTCTCGGGCTCGGCGACGAACACCTCGTCGGTCCCGACGACGAACTCCCCCTCGGGCGTCTCGACGTGGACGGTCCCCGAGACGACGTAGAACAGCTCCTCGCGTTGCTGGTGGTAGTGATACTCGCGGGGGAGCTGCTCGCCCGGCGCCATCTCGTAGGTCGCCGCGTGCAGCGCCAGCAGCTCCGCCGCGTCGGAGATACCGCGCCGGTCACACGGGTAGTCATCGGTTCCGGGTAGCTCTTCGGGGTCGATGTGGTGGTAGGGCATGACTGGGAGTCGGGTCGGGCGTCGGGAAAAGCGTGTCCCGTTCCGTCTCACCCGAACAGCCAGACGAGCCCGGAGAGCGTCCCCAGCGACGCCACCGTCGTCACGACGACGTTCATCGAGGCGAAGGCGGCGTCGCCGCCGAGTTCGCTGGTGTAGACGTACGTCGAGACCGCGGTGGGGGAGCCGAACATGATGACGGCGGCAGACAGCGCCGTCGGCCCGAGGCTCAGCGCCGAGAACACCGCCCACCCGAGGACGGGCATCCAGACCACCTTCAGCAGAACGACGCCGGTGGCCGGCCGCAGCGCCGACAGCGACAGCCCCGTGTCGAGTTTCGCGCCGACACAGAGGAGTGCGAGCGGGAGCGCGAGCGTCGAGACGGCGTCGAGCCCGGCGACGGCGACGGCCGGCACGCCCAGGCCGCCGACGGAGGCGGCGATGCCGGCGGCGAGCGAGATGAGGACGGGGTTCGTCGCCAGCGCCCGTAGCTCGCCCGACAGCGACGCGTCGCTGTCGTTGATGCGGATGAGGGTAAACACCGTCGCCGGGACGTGAGTCAGCGCGCCCAGCCCGAGGACGACGCTTGCGACCGCTGTGGCCTCGCCGCCCAGTGTCGCCGCCACCAGCGGTAACCCGAGAAACCCCATGTTCCCGTGGTACGACTGCACGATGGCGACGCTCCGGCGGGCGTCGTTGGCCCGGCGCCGGTGGACGACCCAGCCGACGGCGGCGGTCGCGCCGATGACAATCCAGAGGCCGACGAGCAACGCCGGCGAGATGAGCTCGCGCAGTGGCCGGTCGAACGTCGAGGTGAAAATCAACGCCGGCAGGGCGACGTAGAACGCGACGGCCGTCAGCGTCTTGGTACGCCGTTCGGTGAGCAGCGAGACGCTACGTGCGGCCGCGCCGACGGCGAGAAAGACGAGCATGAAGCCGAGCTGTTCGAGAACCGCCATACCTGACCCAGCGGACAGGTGGGTTAATCCCTTTCGTCACCGGAGCGGCGTGTGACGGGCTCTCAGCTCGCCGGGACGGCGACGGTGGTGTTCCCGGTGTCCGTGGAGACAGTGACGGTGTAGGCGCCCCGCGGTTCGACGGTCCAGAGGACGCCGTCGCCCCCGGTCGTCCCGACGGACTGCCCGTTGATGGTGACGGTGCCGTCGACGGTCGCGCCCGTCTCGTCGTTCGCGGCGCTGACGAGCAGCGGCCCGGTCGGACTCGACCGTCGGACCGTCACTGCGAGGGTGTCGTTGACGTTGCGCCGGGTCGCCGTCGTCTGTACGTCGGAGAGCCCGCGGAACTGCTCCTCGTAGAAGATATCGGTCGTCCCGCCGTCGAGATACGCCGTCAGCTCGCCGTTGGGATGGTTGGCCGTCAGCTCGTAGATGCCCGAGGTCCCGTAGTAGGTGAGGCTGGGCCGCTGTCGCTCGTAGAGCCACGGGTACAGGTCCGCCGCCCGCTCGTCGGCGACGTCAAGCCGGTCGGTCCCGGGGTCGCCGTCGTTGACCGCTGTCTGGAGGAACTGGTCGGGCGCGCTCGCGTCGCGTGCCCCGTCGAGGCGCGTCTCCCGGATGTACTCGTCGTCAGTCATCGTCGCGAGCATGTAGCCGTCGTCGGACACCTCGATGTAGTGCGTTCTATCGGCCGTCTCAGCCGACTGGAGCTGGCCGCCGACCGGGCCGGTGAGCGTCCGCAGCTCGCCCTCGACCGAGCGCAGCCGGGCCGTCGTCGACTCGCTCAGCGAGTAGTCGGGGGCGGTGTCGGGGGCGGTGGCGATCCGGTCTAGCGTCTCCAGGAGCTCCGCGGCTTCGGCGTCGACCAGGAGCCGCGTCCTGAGAAACGTCGACGCCGATATCTCGCCGCGTGCGTAGCGGGCCATGGCTCCGTCCTGGCGCTCGTCGAGCGCCTGCTCCTTGGCCTCGATGTCGGCCAGGCGGTCGTTGATGAGCCTCGTCCGCGCGTCGCGGCTCTCGATTTGACGGAACCGCTCCTCGAACGAGAGCGCCTCGTGTCGGTGCTGGAGCTGTGCCGACCAGGCCGCCGTGGCGGTGCCGACGTCGATGCCGGTGCTGTCGTAGCTCGACCGGCGGACGTCGCCGGCCGGGATGGTGAGCTGGTTCGTCGTGTTCGGGACCGTCGCGATACTCGGCAGGGAGGTAGCGGTCGTTTCGCTCCGCTCCTGGGTCTGTGTCGGGTAGGCGCCCGCGACCGGGAGGGCCGCCGCGGTGACGAACAGCAGCGCGACGAGGAGGGCTGAAAGCGGTCGCATTGCCAACTGGTAGACCGCGACCGTACAAAAATCTCTCCCATTACGACATCCGTAACTGCGGGCCGAGAGACGCCGAGACGTTTCACGGCGACATCTGACGTTTTATTCTTCGATAGAAAGGGTTTTGCCGACGGCCTGTCCACTCTTTGGGTGACATGGTCCCGCGGGCATTCCCCGTCCTCCTCGTCCTCCTCTTCGTTGCGTTCCCAGCGGTCTCGGCGGCCACGTCGACCGCCGCCGCCGGAGTCGGACCGGCCGCGCAGTCGGCCCAGAGCCAGGAACTCGACCCGGAGAACACGACGTTTCACGTACAGCTGCGACCGAACGGCGACGCCCGGTGGACGATAATCGAGCGGTTCAACCTGACGGACGAAAACGACACACGCGCCTTCGAGACCACCCGCGATGCGTTCCTCGCCGGCAACAGTGACCGGGCTCTCCTCACCGAGTTCCGGGCGGCCAACGACGCCGCAGCGACCGCCACCGGCCGGGACATGGCGCTCAGGAACGTAAGCCGCGACTACGAAATCGACGGCGACCGCGGCCGCCTCGTGCTTTCGTTCAACTGGACGAACTTCGCGGCCGTCAACGGGAGCCGACTGTCGCTTCAGGACGCGTTCTACACGCCCGACGGGACGTGGCTCACCACCCTCAGATCGGACCAGTCGCTCATCATCTCACCGCCCCAGGGGTACACCCTGACGAACTCCCCACCGGACTCGTACTTCGACAACGGCAACCTCCGAATCGACGGCGGTCCGACCACCACGTTCGAACGGGGCGACCTGGATATCGTCTACGAGGGCGACAGTACCACCCAGCCGGGGCCAAACACCGGGGACTTCCCGCTGTGGACCGGTATGAGCCTCCTGCTCATCGTGGGCCTGGCGGCTGTGTTGCTCTACCTGAACGGACAGGACGAGTTCCCGAGCGTGGGGTCGGTCGGTACCGACAGCGACGACGGCGGCGACGCGCCGGCGCCCGAGCCCCCCGCCGCCGACGGAGCGACCGACGATATCGACGCGGAACTGCTGAGCGACGAGGAGCGCGTCGAACGGCTGCTCACCCGAAACGGCGGCCGGATGAAACAGGCCCGCATCGTCAAGGAGACGGGCTGGTCCAACGCCAAGGTGTCACAGCTGCTCTCCTCGATGGACGAGGACGGCCGCATCGACAAGCTCCGTATCGGCCGGGAGAACCTCATCTCCTTCCCCGACGAGGACGTCACCGAAATCGAGGACTAGCGGTCGGTGTCACCGGCGCGCTGACGCGCCGGCCTGTCTCGTGAGGGCGGAGAGCGTGGCCCGGGTGCGCTCGCGAGCCGTAAACTGGTCCTCCGAATCGGGGTCGCTCGCCTGGTCATTCGGGGGAGCTCCACTCGGTCAGTGACAGAAGCCGGAGCCGACGCACGCCGACGGGAAACGGTTCGCTCACGGCCACTTCTTTACTACCAGGGTCCCTGTTTTCGGTAAACTTATTATGAGTGATTAATGATGTACGTGTCAGCAAGAGGGGTGAGAGTGGACGGGTCGCTCCCCCGGCCGTGCGGGCCTCTCAGCGCAGATGATAGATCACAATGACAGACCGGATTACTGACCGCATATCACGACGAAGCGCGCTCAAATCACTGACCGTCTCGGGGGCGGTCGGTCTCGCCGGGTGTGGCGGCATGTTCTCCGACGACGACGACGAGCCCGAGTACGGTGCGATGGAGATTCCGCCCGAAGAGGCCGGCATCGAGGAGTGGGGCCAGAAGCTAAACGCGCACGCCGAGGAGGCCGGTATCGACTGGCAGCAGTTCGAGGGCGAGGGTATCGAACTCACGTTCGGCAACGCGCTCCACCCGTACGCGACCACGACCAAACAGGTCAAATCGTACTTCGAGGAGCTGACCGGTATCACGGTCAACTACGAGACCGTCTCCGAGGAGCAGTACTGGCGCACGGCGCGTCAGCGCCTCGAACAGGGCGGACGGTACGACGGCATCATGTGCGGGCTGTGGCCGGCGGGGGGCTATCACTACGGGAGCGACGGCACCCCCTGGGTCCGGGACCTCTGGCAGTTCATCGAGGACCCCTCGCTCACCGACAAGGACTGGCTCGCGATGGACGACTTCCGCGACCAGACCATCGAGCTGATGACGTTCCCGAACGGGGACGGCACCAGCGACTTCATCGGCTTCCCGAACGGCATCGAGGCCTACGGCTGTACGGCCATCCACAAGCCGACCTTCGAGAAGCTCGGCCTCCCGGAACCGACGAACTTCACCGAACTGGAGTCCTGTGCGACGAAAATCTCCGTTTCCGACCAGGAACGGGAGGGAATCGTCTCCAGGACCAGCTCCGGCACGCTGTCGGCCGCCAACTGGGGGACCATGTTCAAGACGTACGGCGCGGACTGGATCGACCGCGAGAACAAGGAGGCGGCGCTCAACTCCGAGCAGGGCATCAAGTCCCTGGAGCGGTTCGGCGGGATGCTCCACAAGTACGGGCCCGAGAACCCCGGCTCCTACGACTGGTACAAGAACAACAACGCCTACAGCGAGGGCGACGTCGGAATGATGTACTCGACGCCCCAGACCTCCGGTATCGTGGACACGCAGATAATGGAGGAGACCAAGTGGCTCCCGCCGCTGGAAGGGCCCGACGGTCAGGACCCCGTCGTCGACACCTGGGTCTGGGCGACGGCGATTACCGCGGACACGGACCACCCCGAAGCCGCGTGGCTCTTCCTCCAGTGGGCCAACTCCCGGCAGGCAAACCTCATGCTCTCGACCCGGCAGTGGCAGGGTGACCAGCCGCGTGCGGGCTACGCCCGCCTGGAGTGGGTCGACCAGCAGGTCAAGAGCGGAAACGCGCCGCCGGTGCCTGGCGAGGGATACATGAAGGCGTTCCGCGAGGGGATGAACGGCGTCCCCGGCGGCCGACCGAGCGAGCCCGACGTTTACCCGCCCGTGCCGGTCGACACCAACCAGAACATGAAAATCATGTCGGAAGCCGCGTCCGCGATGAGCAACGTCGTCGCCAACGGTCCGAGTACGGCCGCGGCGGAGCTGGACCGCGTCGCACCGACGATTACTGAACATGCAAAGAATATCCCCGACCGATATGTGGCTGCGGACAGATTCGACAACAAATGAGTGCTGAAGAAACACCAACCGACGCGGACACGGACGACGTCAGCGGTATTCTCCCCGCCTTTCTGGCCAGGAGTTTCCTGGCGAAGTTCGTCGTCGCCCTGTTGCTGGTCACCGTCGTCATCCTCGGCGTGAGCGCGAACACGTACGCCCAGACGAGCTCACAGCTCACGGCGGACACCCAGACGGAGTACGTCAGCGTCGCAAACTCCAGTGCGACACAGGTCGCCGAGTGGCGCCAGTCGCGACGCGACACGACTCGTCGCCTCGGACAGTTCGAAGTCATTCGCAGCGGGACCCAGAGCGAACGACAGGCGTTCCTGGAGGCCGAAGCCGAGCGGCTCCCGAACGACGTCATCAAGGTTCAGGTCGTGAACCGGTCGTCGACGACCGTCACGGCCAGCTCCGACACCACGCGCGTCGGGGAGTCCCAGCTCAGCCGAGAGGCCCCGTGGCGCAACGAGGAACTCGACTACGGCGAGGACGGCGTCTACATCGCGGAGGCGACGAACGCGCTCCAAACCTCGCTGGTCTCGTTCGTCACGCCGATAGAGACCGACGACGGCGACGACCTCGTCCTCGTGATGCAGACGGACCTCAACGCGCTCGCGAGCGACCTGCCACAGCCGTCCGAGGGCGTCTACTCCCAGGTTATCGACTCCCAGGGCCGAATCGTGGCCGGCACGCGCGGCCAGACGTCGCTGGGTGCCAACGCGGGCTCGCTCCAGCAGTACGACGAGAGCTCCGACGGCGCCGACCAGTCGTTCGTCCAGCGCGGGCTCGACGGGGAGAAGGGCTTTCTGGAGCCCGGCGAGGTGAAATCGTCCCTCTCCGGTGAGTACGTCGTCGCGTACCACCCGGTGGCCGACGAGGAGTGGGTCGTCGCGACCCACGTTCCGGTCTCGACCGCCTACGCCCTCCAGAACACCATCCAGAACAACCTCCTCGTCCTCTCGGGCGTCGTGTTCCTCGGCATCGGCGTCATCGGTGTCGTCTTCGGTCGCGGGACTGTGAGCGCGCTGAACCGGCTCACCGAGAACGCCGAACGGCTGGAGGCGGGGAACCTCGACACCGACCTCGAAGTGACCCGGCGCGACGAGTTCGGCCAACTGACCGCCTCGTTCGCGAGCATGCGCGACGCGCTCCGGGACCGCATCCAGGAGGCCGAGTCCGCCCGCAAGGAGGCGGAGGTCTCCCGGCAGGAGGCCCTCGCCATGACCGACTACCTCCAGGAGAAAGCGGAGGACTACAGCGAGGTCATGCAGCAGTGTGCCAACGGCGACCTGACCCAGCGCATGGAGACCGACAACGAGAACGAGGCGATGGACCGCATCGCCGAGGAGTTCAACGACATGCTCGGCGAGCTGGAGAAGACCACCGGACAGCTCAAGACCTTCTCGGAGGAGGTCGCCGAGTCCAGCGAAATCGTGCTGACCAACACGGAGAACGTGCGCCAGTCCGCGGAGCGGGTCACGGCCTCCGTCGAGCGCATCAACGCGGACGCGACCGACCAGGAGGCGCGTCTCGAAGAACTGGCCGGCGACCTCGACGTGGTCATCGAACGGCTCCACTCGCTGAAGGGCAACCCACACGTCGACATCAACGACGAGCTGGACCAGTTCGAGAACGTCGCCGCGGTGCTCGACGAGGCGACCGGGCAGAGCCAGTCCATCCGCACGGAGGCCGAGAGCGCCGGCGAGACCGCCAAACAGCAGGCCGACGAGCTGGACGAGGTCTCCGAACGCGCCGACCGACTCAAGCGCTACGCCAAACCGCTCGGGGGTATCCTCGACCGGTTCGAGACCGCGGCCGAACACGAGTTCGTCTTCTCCGGCGGCCCGAGCCAGCCGGTCCAGGACGACGGCGACGACTGAGGCCGCGGTTCGCGTTTCCGCCGTTCCGAGTGCGCGGACACTGGGTCGTCAGGTACTTTTCCCCCTAGTCCTAAGCCGTCCCTCATGGAGTATCTCGAGGCGCGTCGTGACCGCGTCGAGGCGCGGCTAGAGGCCGCCATCGACGCCGTCGAACCCGACGCCCTCGCCGACCAGGTCGGCCACGTCGTGCTCTCGGGCGGGAAGCGGGTCCGGCCGACGGTGACGGTACTGGCCTGTGAGGCCCTTGGCGGGGACCCGGCCGACGCCGTCGACTTCGCGGTCGGCATCGAACTCGTCCACAACGCCTCGCTGGTCATCGACGATATCATCGACGAGTCCGAGGTCCGCCGGGGCGTACCCGCGGCGTGGGCCGAGTACGGGCACGGCTCGGCCATCATCGCCTCGGACGGGCTGCTCGGGGAGGCCTTCGGCCTTTTTTCGGCCGACGAGCGGGCGATGCAGACCGTCTCCGAGGCGATGGTCGAACTCGGGGAGGGCGAGGCGATGGAGCTCGTCGCCGAGCCGACCAACGAGTCCGAGTACATGGAGCTTGCCCGCCGCAAGACGGGGGCGCTGTTCCGGGCGGCCGCCGAGCTGGGGGCTATCGCCGCCGACGCCGACGCCTACGCCGTCGAGGCGATGGGCGAGTACGCACAGCGGGTCGGGGTGGCCTTCCAGATGCGCGACGACGTGCTGGACGCCACCTCCGACGCGGAGACGCTGGGCAAGCCGACGGGGCACGACGCCGAGATGGAACGGCCCTCCTTCCTCGAAGTGACCGACCTCACGGCCGAGGAGGCAAACGACAAGGCCCGCGCCGAGTCCGACGCCGCCTTGGAGGCCCTGGAGGCCGCCGACGCCCCCGACTCCCAGTCCGTCGAGTACCTCCGGGAGCTGGCGGAGTTCGTCGTCGTGCGTGAGCGATAACTCGCGCCGACGACGCCCCGCTCTGGCCGTGCCCACGACACGCCGTCCCAGCAAACGCCTTCGCTCCGAGAACAGCAGGTCTTTAGCCGGCTATCGACAAGCGACTCCAATGACAGTCATCGGTGTCGTCGGACTCCCCGGCAGCGGCAAGAGCGAGGCGGCCGAGGTCGCAAGCGAGATGGGCGTGCCGGTCGTGACGATGGGCGATGTCATCCGCGCGGAGTGTCGCGAGCGGGGGCTGGACCCGGCGACGGACCACGGGACCGTGGCGAAGGCGCTGCGCGAGGAGAACGGCCCGGGCGCCATCGCCGAGCGCTCGCTGCCGATAATCGAGGACGAACGGGCGGGCCACGACACCGTCCTCGTCGACGGCATCCGCTCGGACGTGGAGGTCGAGGCGTTCCGGCGGGCCTTCGGTGATTCGTTTGCCCTCGTCGAAATCACGGCGCCGTTCGACGTCCGGGCCGAGCGCCTGGACCTCAGGGGGCGGGACGCCGGCGCCGACGAGGGCGGCGAATCGCTCGAAGACCGCGACGAGCGGGAGCTGGGCTTCGGGATGGGCGAGGCGATGGAGATGGCCGACGTGACCGTCGAGAACACCGACTCGCTGTCGGCGTTCCAGCGCCGGATTCGTACGCTGCTGGAGGAGGGCGTGGAGGTCCAGTCGTGAGCAGCGTCTACAGCGTCGACGTCGAGATAACCGCGCCCGTCAACGACACCGAGGTCACCGCGCGGGTGGCCGACGCCATCCGGAACCTCTTCCCGGAGGCCGACCCCGACCACCGCGAGGGCGAGCTCGTCGCGACGGTCCACACGATGGAGGGGTTCTCCGAGGAACTGCACCGCGCGGAGATTCTGGACACGGCCCGCTCGGTGTTCTTCGACGACCTGGCCGGCGACCGCTTTACCTTCGACCTGAAGAAGCAGGCGGCCTTCGAGGGGCGGGTGAACTTCGCCGTCGGCGAGCCCGCCGAACTGGGCGACATCCACGTCGTCGTCACGGTTCGCGAGCCCGACGCCGAGGCGTACATCGACTACGTCGCGCCGGCGACGGAGGACGGCAAGCCCGTCGACACCGAATGACCGAGGCGCTCTGTTTCGCCCTGGACGGGGTACTTGTCCACCGGACCCGGTCGGACGCCGAACTCCTGCGGGACGTGTTTGCCGCACATGACATCGACCCGACCGACGACCTCCTGGCAACGGCCCGACGGACTTTTCGCAACGCGTTCGAGGCCATAGAGCCCGACCCCTACCGGCAGTCGATGGCGGCGGTCGTCTCGGCGGCCGACGCCGAGGCCGACCCGGAGGACGTGGTCGCGACGCTGCGCGAGGAGACCTACGCCGCGACGACCGTGCCCGAGGCCGCCCGCGAGAGCCTGGTCGGGCTGGCCGACGACAGCACGCTCGCGGTCATCACGAACGGTCCCCGGGAGTGGCAGGTCGGCAAGCTCGCCCATCACGACCTTCGCGACCGGTTCGACGCCGTCGTGGCCTCCTACGACGCCGGCGCACACACGCCAGACACGGCCCCGTTCGACCGCCTCCGGGAGCGGCTCCCCGCCGACGAGTACGTGATGGTCGGGGACGGCGACGACGTGGAGGGCGCGCGGGCCGCCGGGTTCGTCTCCATCGAGTACAGCACGGAGGGGGCGGACCTCTGGGCGACTATCGACGCCCTGCTCTAATCTTCCGCCAGATAGACGCCGGCCTTCGGATGCTGGTCGGCGTCCTCGGCGATGCGGTCGTCGTCGCGGGCGGCTTCGATTTCCGCCTTCGCGGCCTCGCGGTCCATCCCGCCGACGACCGCCATGACGTCGATGAGCTGGTCCTCGTTGGCACGCTGGCGGCCGCCCGAGGTGTTCCCGAGCACCGAGGGCGCGGTCGCTTCGAAGAAGCGGAGGTAGGCGGCGGGGTCGCGCTCGCCGCGGAGCCGGTCGTGCCACGCCGCCGGGTACTGGCTGATGCGGCCGTCACCTAGCTCGTAGATGCGGTCGCCGTCGTCGACCCAGCTCTCGGAGCCGGTGCGCCGCTCCCCGACGGCCGCCACGAACCCTTCTCTGTCGAAGCTGCTGTCCTCGCGCTCTTCCAACTCCTGGACGTAGGCGTCGACGGCCGCCTCGGGGACGCCCGGCCGGTCGTCGTGATACCGTTCGAGGATATCCAGCAGCTCCCGGGTTCCCAGTGCGTCGCCCTGGTGGACTATCTCCTCGACCGCCTGCTGGTCGGTGTCGACCATGTAGACTGTATTGTTGGGAGATTGATAAACGAGCGGCTTTTAGACGCCGCTGACGAAAACAGCGACCCACTCGCCGACCTCGCGGCGCTCGGTCACCCGCACTTCTTCGACCCACTTCACCCACTGGAACCCCCGGCGGTCGGGCGCGACCAGCCGGAGCGGGAAGCCGTGCCCGTGGGAGAGCCGCTCGCCGTCGACGCGGGTCGCGAGCAGGGCGTCGCGGGCCTCGTCGATGGGGAGGCTCCAGCGGTAGCCCGTGACGGAGCGGAACTGCACCCACGCGGCGGCGCCGTCGGGGTCGGCGGCGTCGAGCAGGTCGCCCACGCGGACGCCCTGCCAGTCGTGTTCGGAGTACCAGCCGCTCGTGCAGTCGAGCACGGCGCGGCCGCTCGCGCCGGTCGGCAGGTCGGCGAGGTCGTACGACGCCCTGCTCGCGACCCGGCCGGTGACGGCGAGCGTCCAGTCGGCGGCGTCGACCGGCTCGGGGTCGTCGGCGACCCAGCTCGTCACCGGGAAACGGTTGCCGTCGTCGCTGCCGTCCTCCCGGGAGCCAGTGAAGCGGCGGTCGGCGCCGGCGGTCGCCAGCGCGTCGTTGACGGGTCCCTGCAGCCGCCAGACGGCGGCGCCGGTCGCGACGAGTCCGGCGTAGCGCAGCGCGTCCCGGCGGCCGTGTCGGACCGCCGTCTCGGGGGAGTGAAAGCGATAGCGGAGGTGGGCCAGCAATAGCGGCGCGAGGAGCAGGCCCAGCGCGGTGTGGAGGTGAAAGAGGCCCCACGGTCCGAGGTCGAGCGAGCCCCCGAAAACCCACCAGACGCCGGTGGCGAGCGCGCCGGCCGCGTCGACGGCGAGCGCGACCGAGACGATGCGCGCGCCGGTCAAGCGCTCCGGGGCGACCCGGTGGCGGACCCGCCAGAGCTTGACGGGCAACAGGCCGACGAGGACGACCCCCGAGACGGCGTGGAGGTCGATGACCCACGCGGCGGCCGCGGTGCCGGCGAAGATGGTGCCGACGCCGGTGGCAAGCAGCGTCGCGACGGCGACGAACAGCCCCCAGTCGACCGCCCGGGGCGAGGGAGTGTACCGGCGCCAGTCCATACCTCTCGTAGGGCGGGGAGACGCTTAGTAGGCCCGCCGGAGCGCCACGTCGCCCCCGCTCGTCCGGACAGTGACGGCGTCGCCGTCGTTGTTCCAGACCGCCCCGCTGGCCCCCCAGTAGCGCGCCGTTCGGTTGTCGGTCCCGCTGCCGGTGTAGAGAGTGACGCGCTCGCCGGGACCGAGCGAGTAGTTCCGGAAGCTGTACGCCCGGCCCGCGGCGTCGGAGACGGTCCAGCCGGACAGGTTCAGGTCGCCGTCGCCGCGGTTCGCGAAGACGAGGTACTCGCCGTTCAGATTGTGATTGTCGTTGCCGGCGGCGTCCTCGTGGACCTCGACCAGGGCGAGCCCCGAGGGGCTGGCCGTGGCCGTCGGGGTCTCCCAGTCGGCGGCGTCGGGGTCGACACAGCGCCAGAGGCCGCGCCGGGCCTCGCGGGCGCCCGTTTCGGCCTCGGTAAACGACGCCCGTCGGCTGAAGTCGCTGTCGTAGACGCGGGCGCGACCGGACGCCACCAGCTGGTAGTTGAACAGGCGGTCGTCGACGACCACGTAGGCCAGCAGCCGGTCGTAGTAGCCCCGCCGGTCCAGATTGGGGTCCGTGGCGATGCCGACGGTCCGCCCGAGTAACCGGTCTTTCGCGTAGTTCGAGGCGTTCGTCCCCGCCTCGCGGAGACAGTCAGCGCCGGCCGCGGTGTCGGGGACGCCCTCGAACTCCGCCGGGTCGTTCTCGGCGCGGACCTCGGGCGTGTCGACGCCGACCAGCCGGACGGTGTCGCGGGTGCCGTTGCGGTACTCGACGCGGACGGTGTCCCCGTCGACGACGGCGGTGACGCTGACCCGCGTCGTCTCCGTCGGGAGCGAGCCGGCCGTTCCCGGCGCCGTCGGGCCGGCGTCGTCGCCCACGAGGCCGCCACAGCCCGCCAGCACCACCAGCGCGACCACGAGTCCGGCTCGGTACGCTGTCATCGTCGGAGGGAGGGGACCCACCTACACAACCCTTCGGGCGGGGAGTTATGCCGCTGGCCTGAGAGGTTCCAGTCGATGCTCGCCCTGCACGTCAGTGAGGTCATGCAGACGCCCGTCCGCACCATCAGCCCCGAGCGCCCGGTCGTCGAGGCGGCGACGCGGCTCCGCGACGAGGGTATCGGCTCGCTGGTCGTCGAACGCGACGGGGAGTGTGTCGGCATCATCACCGAGAGCGACATCGTCGCGGTCACCGCCGCGGAGGGCGACACGCGAAAGCTGACGGTCGCGGACGTGATGGCGACCGCGCTCGTGACCGTCGGGCCCGACACGGAGCTGTCGGTCGCCGCCGACCGCCTGCGAGCCAACGGTATCAAGAAGCTCCCCGTCGTCGAGGACGGCGAACTCGTCGGTATCGTGACGACGACGGACATCTCGCGGTACGTCCCGCACGTCACTCGCCCGGAGCCGTCGACCGACGCCCGCCCGGAGCGCCGGCGCTTTACCCGCCCCGACACGCAGTACGAGGACGACGACTGGGAGTTCGACAGCTACGGCGTCGCCGACGGCATCGACGTGGGCGACCACGTCCGCTTCTCGAAGACGCTCTCGGCGACCGACGTCGAGCGCTTCGCCGAGATAAGCGGCGACACGAACCGGCTGCATCTGGACGAGCAATTCGCCGAGCGGAGCCGCTTCGGCCGCCGAATCGTCCACGGGACGCTGGTCTCTGGCATCATCAGCGCCGCGCTCGCCCGGCTGCCGGGCCTCACTATCTACCTCTCACAGGAGCTCTCCTATCGGGGGCCGGTCGACGTCGGCGAGCGCGTCACCGCCCACTGCGAGGTCGTCGAACAGCTCCGCGAGGACCGCTTCCGGCTGTCGACCTCGGTCGACGACGGCGAGGGCAACTGCGTCGTCGAGGGCGACGCCGTCGTCATCTCGGACCCGATTCCCGAGGACGCCTGATATCGACGGGCCGCTACGGCACCAGCAAGAGGACGAGCGCGAGCGCTATCCAGCCGATTTTTAGGCCGGTGTTGACGGCGATGACCTTCGAGCCGAACTCACGGCCCCAGATACCGTACTGAAAGGGGATGGAGCGCTTGAACGTCGAGACGGCGAAGGAGACGATACCGCCGACGAGCATCGTCGCGACCGCCGTCCGGGCGGTGAAGGTGCCGTTCTCGATGAGCGGCGCGATGACGACCGCGCCGGAGGTCGTATCGAGCGCGAAGGCCGCGACTACTGGAACGGCCGCGCCCGGCAGGCCCAACAGGCCCGTCAGCCCGTCGGCGGTCGCCGTCAGCGCCTGTCCGGAGCCGCCGAGATAGCCCAGAATCTCTTCGGAGTACGCGACGAGCAGGGCGACGACGACGTAGATGCCGGCCAGCCGCGGGAGAATCTCCCCGAGTTTCTCGCGGGTCTCGCCCAGCGCGTCGCGGACCCGCCCGAGGGTCGTCTCGGGTTCGTCGTCGCTCGTCCCGTGCTCCGCGCCGCCGTCCGTCGTCGCCTCCTCGCCCACCGCCCCGCGGTCGACGTTCGAGCCGTCGAGCAGGACGGCACCGGCGGCGATGCCCGTCAGCGTGATGGCGAGTGCGACCAGCCCCCGCGTCGTGACATACAACACTCCGACGCGAGCGCCCAGAATCGGGATGAGCACGGGGACGTAGAAGGTGACGATGTGCTGTGCGAAGCCGAAGAAGGTGTTTATCGTGACCGCGACCAGCGTCGCGCGGTCGTCCAGCACGCCCGACTCGCGGAAGTCCGCGAGCATCCCGTAGCCGGCCGTCGGCGAGGCCGTCGTCGTCAGGATGGCGGTGCCGACCTCGTCGGGGAGGTTCGCCGGCCCGGTGAGATACTGCGAGACGACGGCTATCTTCTCGACCAGGCCAAAGGAGACCGCGAGGTTGGCCAGAAAGACGCCTACCGAGAGGAAGACGGCGATACGCAGGACCCGGACGAGAACGTCGCCGAGCAGTTCGACGACCGGATGACCCAGCAGTTCGACCAGCGGGCTCACGACCGGTGGTTCGGCCGACACCGAAATAGGGGCGTCGGTCCACGCTCCGTCAGCGGCTGCCCGGCGCCGGACCTTGCAGCTGCAAGCGCCAGAGTTGCCATGCCGGGCCCGGTAGCACCGCCGATGAGCGACAACCAGATGACATCTTCGGACGACGTCTCGGTCCAGCGAAACGAGGAGATATTCAACGACGACGGCACGCTCGTCGGCGTCGTCGGCGACGCGACGGCCGAGGGGTTCACGGTCGAGACGGTCGCGTCGGTGTCCGTCGAACACGGCGACGCCGCGCGGAGCGAGGACCAGGACCCCGGTCAGGAGTTCGGCGAGGGGTACATCATGTGGCGCTGCACCGAGTGCGGTGAGATGGGCGAAATCGACGACGGGCTCCCGGGGACGTGTCCCAACTGCGGGGCGCCCAAGGAGGCCCTCGCGAAACAGCGCGAGGACTGATACGGATTCGCGTAGATTATTTCCGGATACCGGCGACCGGTACATCGCTACGCTAAACCGTATGAGACCGCCGGCTACACGAGCACGCTGACGGCGCCAAACAGCACCAGCACGCCCAGCACGTCACAGACGTTGGTGACGACGGGAATGACGACGTCGTCGGGGTCGAGTTCGAACCGATAGGCCGCGTAGGTCGTGACCGTGGTGACCGCGACCGCGAGCGACGCCAGCACGACGCCGCTCGTGAGCGCGACCGCGACCACCGTAAGCAGGGTGAGTCGGGTCCCGCCGACCACCCGCTGCAACAGCCACGCGCCGGCGCCGACCAGCGGGAACACCGTCACTGCGAGGGCGATGGTGGCCGCGGCGTTGCCCACCAGCCGGTCGTCGTCGGCGTCGAACGAGAGCAGCCCGAGGTGCAGGGCCGTCGAGAACCGCGCCGCGAGGATGCTCCCCAGGTTCCCGGCCATCCCGATGGTGACCGGCACCAACACGAGCAGCGTCGGGTACCGGAGCAGCGTCGACTCGAAGGTGTCGAGGACGATGCCGCTGCCCAGTTCGATGGCCGTCAGGACCACGAGCACGGGGAGCATCCGGCGGACGATGCCCCGGACCGTCCACTCCGACGCCGCCACGCTACCCACCCCCCAGCGCGAGGACGATACGGGTCGCCACCAGCAGGGTCGCGACCCCGACCACGTCGCCCGTCGTCGTCACCACCGGCCCCGCCAGCGTGTCGGGGTTCAGGCCGCGGCGGTACCCCACGAAGACCACGGAGACGACCGCGACGGTCAACAGGACGCCCGAGATGAGGCCGGCGAGCAGGGCGATAGCCACGAGCGTCGATATCGGGGCCGAGGGCCGTTCCAGGGCTCCCAGCAGGGCGACCGCGAGCACCGCCGCGATGCCGCTGACCATCACGCCGTTGGCCAGCGCCGCGGCCACGGCCGCGTTCACCCGCTCGTCGTCCGTCGAGAACGTCGGCTCGACCAGCCCCTGATGCAGCGCCGAGCCCAGCCGCGCCCCCAGCGAGCCGTAGACGTTCCCCCGCGTCGCCAGAAGCGCCGGCACCAGCACGAGCAGGCCCGCCACCCGCTCCAGCTCGGCGTCCATCCCGCCCAGTACGACGCCCGCGAAGAGGCCGCCGACCGCACTGAGTGCCAACACGGGGAGTGACTCCCGGTAGGCCTCCTCGGCCACCTCGCGGACGGTCATTACCGGAATCAACCGTATCCAGTCGCAAAAAGTACCCGTGTTTGCTCCCCCGACGCCAGCGCGGTCTGCCGTCCCACCGTGATGGATACGGACAGCCGGAAAGCCCCGGTTGCCAGGGACCGAAGTGTTCACACTCGCTCACCCCAACACACGCCCAATGGACGAGCCACGGGTGCTGCTGACGAACGACGACGGCATCGACGCGCCGGGGTTGGCGAGCTGTTACGAGGAACTGACGGCGGTCGCGGACGTGACGGTGGTCGCGCCGATGGAGAACCAGAGCGGGGTCGGGCGGACCCGCAGCCACCGCACCGCCCGCGAGAGCCACCCGTGGGGGTACGCATTGGACGGGACGCCCGCCGACTGCGTCGCCTACGGGCTCCGGGGGCTCGATATCGACTTCGACCTCGTCGTCTCGGGCTGCAACCACGGGCCAAACGCCGGCAACTACGTCGTCGGCCGTTCGGGAACCGTCGGGGCCTGCATCGAGGCGGGCTTTCTGGGCACGCCGGGCATCGCCGTCTCGGCGTACCACTGCGAGGACTTCTTCGTCTCGCCCGCGGCGGAGTACGACTTCGACCGCCCCGCCCGCGTCATGAGTGAGGTAGTCGTCCGGGCGCTGTCGGGCGATATCTTCGAGACCGCGGACTTCCTGAACCTGAACGTCCCGGTCGACGTGGCCGACCCCGAGATGCGCCTGACCGAGCCCCACCACGACTACGACCTGCTGGTCGAACACGACACCGACGGCGAGGTCGACGAGCAGGCAAACCAGGGGACCGTTGGCGATATCGCCCTGCGCGACGTGGTCTGGCCCGACACCGCCGGGTGGGAGAACCCCTTCGACGGCGACGCCGACCTGGCCGAGCGCTACCCCGCCGGGAGCGACCGGCGGGCCATCATCGACGGCGCGGTCAGCGTCTCGCCGCTGACGGCGCCCGCCGTCGGCGTCGACGCCACCGCTTTCGAATCGATGGTCGAGGAGTTCAACGAGAGCGAGCGAATCCGACGGCGGGCCGACGGCGAGACGGCGGACGAGCAGTAGTAGACGGGCAGCGCTGTCACGCCGGCGGTCGGCGGCCGTCGAACCGACGCGACTGAGCCCCCGGACTCACTCGCTCGGAACGAGCGTCTCGCCGTCGAACTCGCCGTAGACGCCGGTGCGGAACCAGTCGCCGCTGGTCGCACTGGCCATGACGTCGCTCGTCTCCCAGTACCGCTCGACGACGTGGGGCCCGCGGAACACGAGTTCCCCCTCGTCGGTCACGGCGACCTCGGTCCCCGGTAACGGCTCACCGAACGCCGACGGGAGCGACGACCCGTACGAGGTCACACAGCCGACGCCTGTCAGCCCCGGTTCGCCGAACACCTGGCTCACCGGGACGCCACAGCCCCAGAGGAACTCGACTCGCTCGGTGTCGAGGGGGTCGGTGCCCGACAGCGCGTAGTCGAGTTCCGAGAGCCCGAACGACTCCTGGAGCGGCGCGAACACGACTCTGGCGGCCGCGGAGTCGGTCAGGGACCCGCTCTTGCCCTCGGTGAAGGCCTTGCCGCGGTCCCTGGCGGCGCCGTCGGCGAGACGCCCCTTCAGGCCGCCCAGGTCGTCTATCTCCGCCTGCAGTTCGTCGGCTATGTGCTCGTACACGCGCGGGACGCCGACCAGGACGTCCGGCTCGACCGCCCGGAGCCCGGCGACGATGTCGTCGGTCGGGACGTAGGCGGCCGCGGCGCCGTTGTCCCACAGGTAGTACGTCGCCACGCGCTGGAAGACGTGTGCCTGTGGCACCAGACAGGCGCCGGTCGAGTCCCGGGTGAGCGGGAACTGCTCGCCGAGCATCGCCACGGCCGCGAGCAGGTTCCGGTGTGTCACGGCGTAGCCGAGCGTCTCCATGTCCCCGCTCAGCGGGGAGACGACGGTGGCCACGTCGGTGGCGGCGTCGTCGAACCCCGGCAGGGACTCCCGCTCCGCGGTGGGGAGCGCGTCGATGTCGAACACCGTCCCCGCGGCCTCCCTGACGGACTCGCTCGCGCTGTCGTCGACGACCAGCGCGTCGACGCCGGCCGTCGTCTCGATGGCCACGGCCCGCTCGCTGCTCTGGTCGGGGTATATCGGGACCGAGACGATACCGGCGAGGTGGCAGGCGACGTCGACGACCGACCAGACGTACGAGGACCGCGCACAGATGCCCAGCGACGTCCCGGGCTCGATGCCCGCTTCGAGCAGGCCGCCGGCGACCGCCCACGCCTGGTCGTACAGCTCCCGGAACGTCCGCGAGGTGTACCCGTCCCCGTTCGGGACCAGCGCGACCGGCCGGTCGCCGTGGCGGTCGACCAGCCGCGCGAGCCAGTCGGCCATCGACCCGTAGGGAATCGAGATGTCGCCGCCGACGTGGACGTCGCTCCCCAGGGCCACCGCCGTGTCGTCGGCCTCGTAGGTCCGTGTCGACTGTCGCGTCTTGTTCAGCTTGCCGGGCTGATACTCGTAGTCGTCGGGGACCGACTCGGCGTAGTACTCGCTGTAGTTCTGGTCCACGTCGTCGCCGCCGATGTGGGCGTCCAGCCACTCCTTGGTGAACTCCAGAATGTCGAGCGTGATCTCCTCGCCGTTCTCGTGGCGCTCGCGGAACTCCCCCACCGTCTCGACGAACTCCTCGTGGAAATCGCGGTGGTCGTAGAAACAGTCGGCACAGTCCATCGCGTAGCCACAGTCCTGCATGAACTCCTCCTCGTCGCCGAAGTGATACTCCGTGTAGCGTTCGAGTTCCTGGAGGATGTCGCCGACTGTCTCCTCGGAGTGGCCCTCATCGATAGCGACGTACAGGTCGTTCAGGAGACCGAACAGGTGTTTGTGCTGTTCGTCGAACCGGTCGATATCGGTGCTGTACCGCTCGTCCACCCACTCGATGAAGGCTCCGCTCGACTCGGCCATACCGCCTGGTAAGCACTACGTACGAAAAGCGAAACCGACGATTCCCAGCCAGTGAAAACCCTCAGAACGGGCCCATACCGCCCATGCCGCCCATGTCGCCGTCGCCCTGTTGCATCTGTTTCATCATCCGCTCCATGTCGCCGTCGCCCATCCCCTGGAACTGCTTGAGCATCTGGGACATCTGCTTGTGCTGTTCGAGCAGTTCGCGAACGCGCTCCTCGGGCTTGCCCGACCCCGCACAGATGCGCTCGGTCCGGGACTGGCCGATGATGCGCGGGTTCTCCAGTTCCTCCTCGGTCATCGAGTCCATGATGACGTCGAAATCCCGCATCCGCTCCTGGGTGACGTCCATCGCGTCGTCGGGCAGCTGGTCCATCAGCCCGCCGCCCATCCCCGGAATCATGTCCATCACCTGGTCGAGGGGGCCCATGTTGTTCATCGTCTCCATCTGCTTGCGCATGTCCTTGAGCGTGAAGCTCCCCTCCAGCATCTGCTCGGGGTCCCACTCCTCCTCGTCCTCGCCCGTCTCCTGCATCGCCCGCTCGACGCGCTCGGTGAGCTGTTTCAGGTCGCCCATCCCGAGCAGCCGGGAGATAAAGCCCGACGGCTCGAAGCGCTCGATGTCCTTGACCGTCTCACCCGAGCCCAGGAAGGCGATGGTCGAGTCGGTCTCGTCGACGGCGGCGAGTGCGCCCCCACCTTTGGCCGTCCCGTCGAGCTTGGTGATGACGACGCCGTCGATGCCGATGGCATCCTGGAAGTCGGCGGCCTGGCTCTTTGCGCTCTGGCCCATCGCGGCGTCGAGCACCAGCAGGTTCCGGTCGGGCTTGACCTCGTCCTCGATGCGCTCTATCTGCTCGATGAGCTCCTCGTTCAGCCCGTCGCGACCCGCCGTGTCCACGATGCGAACGTCGGCCTCGTCGGTCGCGTCCAGCCCGTCGCGGGCGATTTTCACCGGGTCGTCCTCGTCGGGGTCGCCGTAGAAGTCGACCTCGGCGCGGTCGGCCATCTCCTTTGCCTGGTCGTAGGCGCCGGGGCGGTCGGTGTCGGTCTGGATGATGGCCGGCCGCAGCCCCTTCGTCGAGAACCACCACGCCATCTTGGCGGCGGTGGTCGTCTTCCCCGAGCCGTAGAGGCCGGCGAGCATGATGGTCTGCTCTTCGAGGGGCAGGTCCGTCGACTCGCCGACCATATCGACCAGCTCCTCGTAGACGATTCGCAGCACCCAATCCCGCGGTGTCGTGCCCGCTGGCGGCTCTTCCTCCAGGGCGCGGGTCTCGATGTTGTCCGACAGCTCCTGGACCAGCGCCACGTCGACGTCCGCCTGCAACAGCGACCGCTGAATCTCCTTGACGATGTCCTCGATGTCCTCCTCGGAGATGCGGGACTTCCCCCTGAGGTTGTCTAAGGTCCCCCGAAGGGAGCTTCCGAGATTGTCGAGTACCATTGTTACCACCCGCTAGACGACCACGCGGGTAAAACACTGCGGTCCGACCTTTTTCCCGGTCGCCCTTCCTCGCGCGCTCTCCGAGCGCGCTGTGGGAGGTGCGTGGCGGCTCTGCCGCCACGTCGTTCGGTTGCGGGCCACGGCCCGCAACCGGCTCCCGGCAAAAACGTCGATGAAAAAGGCCGGAATCGCCGACTCACGGCTTCGCCGTTCGTCAACGCGGTCGCAAGCGACCGCGCTTGCGGCGATTCCGGGGAACCGGCGGCTCCGCCGCCGGATGCTCTCACCGACAGCCTGCCCTCCCCCGTCGGAGTGGCCCGGAGGCCGCTCCCGGCCACCGCGACCACGAAGCTACTGTCGGGTATCGCTCCGCTCCCAGCGCCCTCAGTTGACCTCGTTGTACATCTCGTCTATCATCTCGTCGAGGTCGGGGTTGCCGCCGCCCGGTTGCTGGGGCGTGTAGCTGAACTCGCCCTTGCCGTCGGGGGCCTCGCCCTGGGTCCACGGCTGTTCGGGGTCCGCGCGCTCCTCGCGGGCGGTGGACATGAACGCGTAGTTGAACTCCTGGTTCTCCTTTGACTGGTCGAAGCTGTTCGGGACGGGCCGTTGCTCGCCGAGCGCGTCGAGGGCGGCGTGCCACTGGTTCTGGTGCATCGTGTCCCTGGCGATGAGGTATTCGAGCATGTCCTTCATCCCGGGGTCGTCGGTGAACTCGTAGAGCCGCGTCGCGAGCAGCCGACCGGTCGATTCGGCCATGATGTTCGCGTACATGTCGGCGGCGAGGTTGCCCGAGGCGACGACGTACCCCCCGGTGAAGGGGACGCCGTTGCTGTCGACCGGCATGGCGTGCAGTCCCGAGGAGAGCGCCTGTCGGGGCTGTCCGGAGCGCATCATCTCGTCGATGACGGCGTCCTCGCGGGCGGCCTCGCGGGCCTCGTCGGAGGCCCCTTCGAGGTTCTTCGCGACTGCCGTCGCGAGCATCTCGATGTGCCCCAGCTCCTCGGTGGCCGTCTCCATCAGGAACTGCCGCATCTCCGCTTTCTCGGCGGGGACGGCGAAGGCCTGGAACATGTACTGCAGGGCGACGCGCATCTCCCCCTCGGCGCCGCCGATGGCCTGCTGGAGCATCTTCGCGAACTGTGGGTCGGGCTCCTCGACCTCGACCTCGAACTGGAGTTCGTCGTCGTGGTAGAACACGTATCAACTGACGGAACGGACTGGAAAAAGCGGGTTGCCTGCATTTACCGGCGACAGGAGTCGGGACACCGCCGTGTGTGGCTACTCGGGCACTTTGGCGATAGTCGTGATTGCACGCGGACTGCCCGGCATCGACTGCGAGACCACCTTTTTCCGCCTCGGGTGCGCGTAGCGCACCGCTCGGCGCAAAAACGTGGGCGAAAAAGCGCCCGCTCGCGGTCGTATCTTATTCCGGAACCGTCGCGATAGTCGTAATTGCACGCGGACTGCCGGGCATCGACTGCTGGATGTGGTGTTCGAACTCCTCGAAGCCCGCTTCCCGGAACATCCGGTCGGCCTCTTCCTCGTCGTAGAACAGCATGATGGCGTCGGCCATCTTCTGGAAGACGCTGGAGTTGGGGTAGTCGGGGCCGACGATGAGGACCTTCCCGCCGGGCTTCGTGATGCGGCGGGCCTCTTCTAAGGCGTCGACGGGGTTGGGCCAGTACTCGATGGAGCCCGACGACCAGACGGCGTCGAAGCTGTCGTCCTTGAACGGCAGCCGCTCGGCGTCGCCCATGTGATACTGGACGCGTCCGAACCGGCCGAACTTCTGAAACGCCTTCGAGAGCTGGTGGGGGCTCTGGTCCAGCCCGTAGATGGTGTCGACGTGTTCGAGCAGTCCCTCGGTGGCGAAGCCGGTGCCACAGCCCACGTCCAGAACGCGGTCGTCCGGGTCGAGGTCCAGCATGTCGATGGCCTCGTCGCGCATCTCCTCGTTCCAGACGAACGGGTTGATCTGGTCGTACACCTTCGAGAGGTACTTGTAGAACGTCCGCGCCCGGGCTTTGTTCTCGAGGACTCCCATTGCCTACGGTTGGGTCTTACTGGTCATAATTCCCCGGTTTTCCCGCTGATTCTCTCCGTCGAGGCGGCTTTCGACACCGCGAAAACTTCGCAACTACCAAATAGCCGCTTGGGTTACGTTCGGACGATTAGAGAATGCCACGGCCAGAAGTTCTAGACCGGATAAAGGAGGCCGAGCAGGAGGCCGACGATATCGTCGCTGAGGCCGAGGAGGACCGCGAGGAGACTATCGCGGCGGCCCGAGAGGAGGCCGACGAGATTCGCGAACAGGCACGCGAGGACGCTGAGGCGTCGGCCCAGGAGCGCCTCGAAGACGCTCGCGAGGACATCGAGTCCGAGCGCGAGGCGCTCATCGAGGAGGGCGAATCGGCCCGCGAGGAGCTCGAACAGCAGGCCGAAGGCCGCGTTGACGAGGTGGTTGACTACGTGACAGACCTCTTCGAGGAGGCGGTACATGCTCAGACCTGAGAAGATGTGCCGCGTCTCGGTGGCGGGGTCGAAACGCGTCATGGGCTCCGTCGTCGAGGCGGTCCACGACCTCGATATGCTCCACGTCACGGAGTACGACGGCTCGTGGGACGGGTTCGAACCCGGCGACCCGGACGCGGGCGCCGACGAGGCCTCGGACCAGCTCGTCACGGTCCGTGCGCTCGAATCCATCCTCGACGTCGACGAGGACGACGCCGGCCCGACGCGGCTGGTCACCGACGAAGCGCTCGACGAGGACCTGGAGGAGGTCCGTTCTGAGGTCAACGAACTCGACGACCGACGCGACGCTATCCGCGACGACCTCCGCGAGGTCGAAGACGAGATAGCCACGATGGAGCCGTTCGTCCGGCTCGGCATCGACCTGGACCTGCTCCGGGGCTACGACACGCTCGCCGTGGCGGTCGGCGAGGGCGACGCCGAAGAGATCGAGGCCGCTCTCGACGAGAGCGAGATCGACGACTACGGGACCTTCGACGAGGACGGCATCGTCGCCGTCTTCGCGCGGGCCGACGAGGGGACGCTTCAGGACGCACTGGTCGGGGCGACGTTCTCCGCGCTGGTCGTCCCGGAGGGCGAGGGCGACCCGGCCGAGTACTTGGAGGAGCTGAACCACCGCAAACAGCAGCTCGAATCCAAGCTCACCACGGTCGAGAACGAGCTCGACGAGCTCCGACTGGACTACGCCGGCTTCCTGCTGGCCGCCGAGGAGAAGCTCTCCATCGAGGTCCAGAAGGCCGAGGCCCCCCTGACCTTCGCGACGACGGACAACGCCTTCATCGCGGAGGGGTGGATTCCCGACGACGAGTACGAGCTGTTCGAACAGCAGGTCGGGGCCGAGGTCGGCGAGGCCATCGACATCGAGAAGCTCGAAGTCGCAGAGTACGACAGCGACGGGCACGTCCACTCCCACGAGGAAGTCGAGGGTGAGGGCGGCCACGAGGACGAGACCGAAGACGACGCCGCCTTCGCCGACGAGGACGACAGCCGCGAAGCCGTCGCGGACGGCGGACACACGGCGTCGGCCGGCGGTATCGTCACGATGGGCGACCCCAGCCCGCCGGTCATCCAGGACAACCCCGGCGCGGCGAAACCCTTCGAGGCGCTCGTCGAGGTCGTCAGCCGTCCGAAGTACGGCGAGTTCGACCCGACGGTGTTTTTCTTCCTGACGTTCCCGGCCTTCTTCGGCTTCATGATCGGTGACCTCGGGTACGGGCTCCTGTATCTCCTGGCCGGCTACGGGCTCTACGCGACGATGGACAGCGACGTGCTGAAGAGCCTCGGCGGCGTCGCCATGTGGGCCGGCGGCTTCACGGCCCTATTCGGCGTGCTGTACGGCGAGGTCTTCGGCCTGCACCAGCTCGGCGAAATCGTCTGGGGCGGCCACCCGCCGATGCACAAGGGGCTCCAGCCCGCCTACGCCAACTACGGCCTGGCGTGGCTCACCATCGGCCTCCTGGCCGGCGTCGTCCACCTCGCCATCGGGTGGGTCCTCGACTTCATCGAGAACCTCGGCCACGGGCTCTGGGACGCGGTCACCGAGAGCGGGTCGTGGCTGCTGATGCTCTTTGGCCTGTGGGCCTGGGTGTTCTCGGGCGCCAACGGTACGGCACCCGACTTCCTCTACACGGCCGAGAGCGGCGTCTTCGCCGGACACCCGTACGCGCTGGGCTTTACCGGCGTTCCGGCCTTTGACCTGTTTACCATTCCGGTCATCGGCGCCCCGTTCTCCGCGTGGCTGGTGCCGTTCTTCGTCGGTGTCGTCCTGCTGTACCTGGCCGACCCGGTCGAGGTCGTCGAGTTCCTCAACGTCCTCGTGAACGTGCTCTCGTACACCCGACTGGCGGCGGTGTTGCTCGCGAAGGCCGGGATGGCCTTCGTGGTCAACCTGCTGTTCTTCGGCGCCTACGAGCACCACGGGGAGTGGCACTTCCTCATCAACCACGGTCCGGAATACGCCATCGCCGAGTACGGCGCAGAAGCCATCGTCTTCCCCGGGCTGATGCACTCGGGCATCGCCGGCGTCGTCGGCGGGCTGCTCGTGCTCGTCATCGGTCACGTGCTGGTGCTGGTCCTCGGCGTCACGAGCGCCGGACTGCAGGCCGTGCGTCTCGAGTACGTCGAGTTCTTCGGGAAGTTCTTCGAGGGCGGCGGAAAGCAGTACAACCCCTTCGGCTACGAACGGACGTACACGACCGACGACTGACCCTTTAGCACGGTTTTTTCCTTCGAGCGGACGAGCGGGAGGTATCCGACGACAACACCGGTTGCGAGTTATTACCAACCACCGATGGAAGCGGGCAGAACCGCCGGATAGCCTGCTGACGAACCGTTTTGGGAACCTTTATGAACTCCGTGGCGTCAGTTACGCCTGTTCGGACACGAGCAACTCCACAGAGGACTTCAACAATGATCGATACTATCGCACCCCTCGTCGGCACTGTACTACAAGAATCTTCGCCTGCAATCACGGGTCCCGGTGCTGCCGCACTCGCCGTCGGACTGGCCGCACTCGGTTCGGGCTACGCAGAGCGAGGTATCGGCTCGGCCGCGGTCGGCGCTATCGCGGAAGACGACAGCCTGTTCGGCCAGGGGCTCATCCTGACAGTCCTGCCGGAAACGCTCGTCATTCTCGCGCTGGTCGTCGTCTTCGTCGTCTAAACCACATCCCCTTTTTCAAACAATGAGCCTTGAAACAGTCGTAGAGGACATCCGAGACGAGGCCCGCGCACGTGCAGAGGAGATACGGGCGGACGCCGACGAGCGCGCCGAGGAGATTCGCGCCGAGGCCGAGGCCGACGCCGAGGAGATTCGCGAGGAGCGCGAGGCCGAGGTCGAGCGCGAAATCGACCAGGAGCGCGAACAGCGCCTCTCCTCTGCGAAGCTCGAGGCCAAGCAGGCCCGTCTGGGCGCCCGCAGGGACGTGCTCGAAGACGTCCGTGCGGACGTCGAGGCAGCCATCGCCGATCTCGAGGGCGACCGCCGCGAGGAGCTGACCCGCGAGCTGCTCGACGGCGCGGTCGCCGAGTTCGACGACGGCGCCGAGCTCCGGGTCCACGGTCGCGCCGATGACCGCTCGCTCATCGAGGATATCCTCACCGACTACGACGACGCGACGTTCGCCGGTGAACGGGAGTGTCTCGGCGGCGTGGTTGTCGAGAGCGAGACCTCCCGGGTCCGTGTGAACAACACGTTCGACTCCGTCCTGGAGTCGGTCTGGGAGGACAACCTGAAAGCAATCAGCGACCGCCTCTTCGACGACCAATGAGTCTGTACGGAACGGCATCGGGCGGCCGAAGCAGCAACTACGAGTACGTCATCGCCCGGGTGCGCTCCCGGCGCGGCTCGCTGTTCGACGACGACGACTACCGGAAACTGGTCCGCATGGGGACGAGCGAGATCGCTCGCTTCATGGAGGAGACCGAATACGAGACCGAGATGAACGCGCTCGGGGCCCGGTACAGCGGCTCGGACCTCGTCGAGTACGCGCTGAACCGCAACCTCGCGAAGCACTTCGACGACCTGCTGCGGTGGTCCGAGGGTGCGCTGTACGACTACGTCGCCCGCTACCTGCGGAAGTTCGACGCGTGGAACGTCAAGACGGTCATCCGCGGGCTGTACGCCGGCGCCGAGTCGGCCGACGTCGAGGACGACCTCATCCGCGCCGGTGAGTTCAGCGAAACACGCATCGACCAGCTGCTCGCCGCGAGCTCCATCGAGGAGGTCGTCGAGTCGCTGGACGACACTATCTTCGGGGACTCGCTGGCGGAAGCCTACGAGGTCTACGAGGCACAGGACGTCCTCGTGCCCTTGGAGAACGCTGTCGACCGCGCCTTCTACGAGACGCTGCTCGATGGCCTCCCCAGCAACCCGGAACGGGACAGCCCGACGGGGCTGTACATCCAGTTCCTGCGGACCGAAGTGGACTTCCGGAACCTCCGGAACGCCCTTCGGCTGGCCCGCAGCGGGGCCGACACGGACCCCGCGGAGTACTACATCGACGGCGGGAAGCTGTTCGACGAGCAGTCGCTCGCACAGCTCGCCACGAACGTCGACGGACTCGTCACCGCGGTGCGCGAGAGCACGTACGGTAGCGACCTCGACTCGGCGCTTTCGGACCTGGAAGACGCCGGAAGCTTGGTCGAGTTCGAGCGCGCGCTGGACGCGGCGCTGCTGGAGTACGCCGACACGCTGTCGAACCGCTACCCGCTGTCGGTGTGTCCGGTGCTGTCGTACGTCCTCGCCAAGGAGCGCGAGGTCGACAACATCCGGGCCATCGCCCGCGGCCGCGAGGCGGGGCTCGCCCCCGAGGAGATCGAACAGGAGCTGGTGATACTATGAGCCAGGAGATAGCAGTGGTCGGGAGCCCGGAGTTCACGACGGGCTTTCGGCTGGCGGGGGTCCGCAAGTTCGCTGACGTCCCCGCCGAGGAGAAAGACGAGCAGCTCGACGACGCCGTCTCGGAGATGCTCTCCGACGACGACGTCGGCATCGTCGTGATGCACGACGACGACATGGACCACCTCTCGCGTGGCGTTCGCAAGGACGCCGAGACGAGCGTCGAACCCGTGCTGGTGACGCTGGGTGGCGAGGGCGCCGGCAGCGGCGGGCTGCGTGAACAGATCAAACGAGCCATCGGAATCGACCTGATGGACGAGGAGTAAACTATGAGTCAAGCAACAGAATCCGACGTCCGTGAGGACGGCACAATCGAAAGCGTCTCGGGACCGGTCGTAACGGCTCGGGACCTCGACGCCCGGATGAACGACGTCGTCTACGTCGGTTCGGAAGGGCTGATGGGCGAGGTCATCGAAATCGAAGGCAACATCACCACCATTCAGGTGTACGAGGAGACCTCCGGGGTCTCCCCGGGCGAACCGGTCGAGGGGACCGGCGCCCCCCTGTCGGTGGACCTCGGGCCGGGCATGCTCGACGCCATCTACGACGGCGTCCAGCGCCCGCTCGACGTCCTCGAGGAGAAGATGGGCTCGGCGTATCTCGACCGCGGTGTCGACGCGCCGGGTATCGACTTGGAGAAGACCTGGGAGTTCCAGCCCGAGGTCGAGGAAGGCGATTCGGTCGAGCCCGGCGACATCGTCGGTATCGTCCCCGAGACGCCCAGTATCGACCACAAGGTGATGGTCCCGCCCGACTCCGAGGGCGGCGAGGTCACGGCCATCGAGTCGGGTAACTTCACCGTCGAGGAGACGGTCGTCGAACTCGACTCCGGCGAGGAGATCCAGATGCGACAGGAGTGGCCGGTGCGCGAGCAGCGCCCCTCCGTCGACAAGGAGACCCCGACCGAACCCCTCATCTCGGGCCAGCGCGTGCTGGACGGCCTCTTCCCCATCGCGAAGGGCGGGACCGCGGCGATTCCCGGCCCCTTCGGCTCGGGGAAGACCGTCACCCAGCACCAGCTCGCCAAGTGGGCCGACGCGGACATCGTCGTCTACGTCGGCTGTGGCGAGCGCGGCAACGAGATGACGGAGGTCATCGAGGACTTCCCGGAACTGGAAGACCCCATCACGGGCAACGCCCTGATGGACCGGACCTGCCTCATCGCGAACACGTCGAACATGCCCGTCGCGGCGCGTGAGTCCTGTGTCTACACGGGTATCACCATCGCGGAGTACTTCCGCGACATGGGCTATGACGTGGCGCTGATGGCCGACTCCACCTCCCGGTGGGCCGAGGCCATGCGCGAAATCAGTTCGCGGCTGGAGGAGATGCCCGGCGAGGAGGGGTACCCCGCGTACCTCTCCGCTCGCCTTTCCGCCTTCTACGAGCGGGCCGGCTACTTCACGAACATCAACGGGACCGAGGGCTCCGTCAGCGTCATCGGGGCCGTCTCGCCGCCGGGCGGCGACTTCTCGGAGCCGGTGACCCAGAACACGCTGCGTATCGTCAAGACGTTCTGGGCGCTGGACGCCGACCTCGCCGAACGCCGGCACTTCCCCTCTATCAACTGGAACGAGTCCTACTCGCTGTATCGGGAACAGCTGGACCCGTGGTTCGTCGACAACGTCCGCGAGGACTGGCCCGACACGCGCCAGTGGGCCATCGACACGCTGGACGAGGAGGCCGAACTGCAGGAGATCGTCCAGCTCGTCGGGAAGGACGCCCTGCCCGAGGACCAGCAGCTGACCCTGGAAATCGCCCGCTACCTGCGTGAGGCGTGGCTCCAGCAGAACGCGTTCCACCCGACGGACACCTACTGCGAGCCCGAGAAGACGTACCGCATCATGGACGCCATCAAGACGTACAACGACGAGGCCTTCGAGGCGCTCGACGCCGGCGTGCCCGTCGAGGAGCTCACCGACATCGAGAGCGCCCCGCGGCTCAACCGCATCGGCGTCCAGGAGGACTATAACGAGTACATCGACGAGCTCGAGGACGACATCGCCTCCGAGCTCCGGGAGCTATACTAATGAAAGAGTACCAGACAATCACCGAGATAAGCGGCCCGCTGGTGTTCGTCGAGACCGACGAGCCGGTCGGCTACGACGAGATCGTCGAGATCGAGACCAGCGACGGCCAGATGCGCCGCGGCCAGGTGCTCGAATCGGCGAGCGACTACGTCGCCATCCAGGTGTTCGAGGGGACAGAGGGTATCGACCGCGAGGCCTCCGTCCGCTTCCTCGGCGAGACGATGAAGATGCCCGTCACCGAGGACCTGCTCGGGCGGGTCATGGACGGGACCGGCCAGCCCATCGACGGCGGCCCGGAGATCGTCCCCGACGAGCGCCAGGACATCGTCGGCGCGGCCATCAACCCCTTCTCCCGGGAGTACCCCGAGGAGTTCATCCAGACCGGGGTCTCGGCCATCGACGGCATGAACACGCTCGTGCGCGGCCAGAAGCTCCCCATCTTCTCGGCGTCCGGGCTCCCGCACAACGACCTCGCGCTCCAGATCGCGCGACAGGCGTCCGTGCCGGAGGAAGAGGAGGGCGACGACGACGAAGGGTCCGAGTTCGCCGTCATCTTCGGCGCGATGGGTATCACCGCGGAGGAGGCAAACGAGTTCATGGACGACTTCGAGCGCACCGGCGCGCTGGAACGCTCGGTCGTCTTCATGAACCTCGCGGACGACCCCGCCGTCGAGCGGACGATTACGCCGCGACTCGCGCTCACCACGGCCGAGTACCTCGCCTTCGAGAAGGACTACCACGTGCTGGTCATCCTGACGGACATGACCAACTACTGCGAGGCGCTGCGAGAGATCGGCGCCGCGCGTGAGGAGGTCCCGGGCCGGCGTGGCTACCCCGGTTACATGTACACGGACCTGGCCCAGCTCTACGAGCGGGCCGGCCGCATCGAGGGCCGCGAGGGCTCTGTCACGCAGATTCCCATCCTCACGATGCCGGGCGACGACGACACGCACCCCATCCCGGACCTCACGGGGTACATCACCGAGGGCCAGATCTACATCGACCGCGACCTCAACAGCCAGGGCGTCCAGCCGCCGATCAACGTCCTGCCGAGCCTGTCGCGGCTGATGGACGACGGCATCGGTGAGGGGCTCACCCGCGCCGACCACGCCGACGTGAAAGACCAGATCTTCGCCGCCTACGCGGAGGGTGAGGACCTCCGGGACCTGGTGAACATCGTCGGCCGCGAGGCGCTGTCGGACCTCGACAACAAGTACCTGGACTTCGCGGACCGCTTCGAGGACGAGTTCGTCGACCAGGGGACGGACACGGACCGCGACATCGACGAGACCCTCGAACTCGGCTGGGACCTGCTCTCGATGCTCCCCAAGGACGCGCTGAACCGCATCGACGAGGAGCTCATCGAGGAACACTACCGCGAGGACGAGACGGCCGAAGAAGTCGCCGCGGACTGAGCGGCCTCTCCGGTTCGGCTTCGCGCAACCTTTGCTGCTTCCTACCCAATTGATTGGGTGTGGCAAACTTCACTTGTCGAACCCAAAGTACAGATGCACTATGCCACAACCAGGGAGCGAACAGATATGGCTATGGCTCGGCACAGCAGGCATGTTCCTCGGCATGCTGTACTTCATCGGCCGAGGCTGGGGTGAGACCGACGACCGCCGTCAGAAGTTCTACATCGCCACGATACTGATAACGGCGATAGCGTTCGTGAACTATCTGATGATGGCGCTCGGGTTCGGGCTGACCTTCATCGACCTGCCGAACGACCCGGAGGCCCCCATCTACTGGGCCCGCTACACGGACTGGCTGTTTACCACGCCGCTGTTGCTGTACGACCTCGCGTTGCTCGCGGGGGCGGACCGCAACACCATCTCGACGCTGGTCAGCCTCGACGTGTTGATGATAGGCACCGGCGTGTTGGCGACGCTGTCGGCCGGGAGCGGCGTCCTCTCGGCGGGCGCGGAGCGGCTCGTCTGGTGGGGCATCAGCACCGCCTTCCTGCTCGTGTTGCTGTATTTCCTGTTCAGCACGCTGTCGAGCAGGGTCACCGACCTCCCCAGCGACACCCAGGGGACCTTCCGGACGCTGCGGAACCTCGTGGCCGTGGTCTGGCTGGTCTACCCCGTCTGGTGGCTCATCGGCACCGAAGGGCTCGGACTGGTCGGCATCTTCTCGGAGACGGCCGGCTTCATGGTCATCGACCTGGTCGCGAAGGTCGGCTTCGGGTTCATCCTCCTGCGCAGTCACAGCGTCCTCGATGGCGCGGCCGCCCCGACGGGCGCGACGCCGGCGGACGACTAGCGAGGTTCTGACCGAAGGGAAGAACCTCGAACGTCGAACGGGGAACGCAGTGACCCGTGAGACACGACGGCTGTCCGTTTTTTCCGACCGCGAAACCGATAGCGCCGGCCCCGAGCCGACTGAAAACGGTTAACTGGCTACGCCCGAAACGGCCCTGTAATGGCGAAGGACGTCAAACCGACTCGGAAGAACTTGATGCAGATAGAGGACCGCATCGAGCTCTCCGAGCGCGGGCACGATACGCTGGAGAAGAAGCGTGACGGCCTCATCATGGAGTTCATGGATATTCTCGACCAGGCACAGGACGTCCGGGAGGACTTGGACGACTCCTACGACCGCGCCCAGGACGCCATCAACATGGCCCGGGCGATGGAGGGCGACGTGGCGGTCCGCGGCGCCGCGGCCGCGCTCAAGGAGCACCCCGAACTGACGACCCAGTCGAAGAACATCATGGGCGTCGTCGTTCCCCAAATCGACTCGACGGGCGTCAAGAAGTCCCTGGACGAACGCGGCTACGGCGTGATGGGCACCTCCGCCCGCATCGACGAGGCCGCCGACGCCTACGAGGAACTCATCGAGAACATCATCCTCGCCGCCGAGGTGGAGACGGCGATGAAGAAGATGCTCGAAGAGATCGAGACCACGAAACGCCGCGTCAACGCCCTGGAGTTCAAGCTCCTGCCCGACCTCCACGACAACAAGGAGTACATCGAGCAGAAGCTCGAAGAACAGGAGCGAGAAGAGATTTTCCGCATGAAGAAAATCAAGGCCAAGAAGGAAGAGGAGGAGGACGCCATCGCGGCCGAGGAAGCCAACGAGGAAGCCGAGCCGCTCACGGCCGACGACTGACGGACCTATTTCTCCCCTATGTCCTGCCAGAGCTGCGGTGGCGAGACCGTCGCCGTGCCGGTGTCCGCGGAGCTACGCGAGTACCTGCCCGGCGACGCGCCGGCCGTGGCGGTCTGTCGGGCCTGCCTGGCGATGGAGCCGACCGACGACGCGCCCGAGGCCGTCCCGGACCTGACCGTCCTCGACGACGCCGTCCCGTCCAGCCCCGAGGCCGCCGTCCCGCTGGTGTTGCTCGTGGGGTTGCTCGACTCGCTGGCGGTCCATCGGCCGGAGATAACCGCCTTGCTCGAACGGGTCGAGCAGGCCGGGACGGACCCGCTGCTCGCCGTCGACCGCCTCGCGGACGGCTACGGCGCCGACGCCCACGTCGACCTCGCCGCCCGCCGCCGGCAGCTCGAACAGCTCCTCTGAGACGCGTTCCTGTCGGTCAGGGCCGGATATCGGCACCGGCAAACCGCTACGAGACCCTGTACGAGGGGTTCCTAACGAGTTAGGCACCGAAATTTTATACGTCCCGTCGCTTGCACGAAACGCGGCAGACACAAGCGTGTGTCCGCTCGTGGACTGACACTCTGCCCACCCTCCCCACCCATTCCCCATTTTGCCGCCTACACGCCCGTCGAGTAGCGAAGCAGTCCGGCGACACCGCCGAAGGCGGTCAGCAGCTGCTCGCCCTTCTCGAAGTCCGTAGAGATAAACACCGTCTCGGTGCCCCGCTGGTCGGCCAGCTCCATCAGGTGGTCGATGGCGTCCTCGCGCTCGCCCTCCTCGGCGTCGACCGTCGCGCTACAGCGCGTACAGTCGTGGTCGGGGGTTGCCTTCGCGCTGTCGATGAGGTCGTACTCGTCGTGGCCGTTCTCGCAGGTGTAGGCGACGACGTCCTTCCGGAGGTCCTCGGAGATGAGCAGCTCCTCGACGGCGCCCATGTTGAGGTTCTGGCGGGTCTGGTCGAAGCCGTAGGTGGCCTTGTCCCCGTCGTGGAGCTGTTTGAAGAACTCCTCCATGACCTGCTTGTCCTGGAGCATCTCGTGTTCCTCCAGGACGTCCTCGGCGGCGTCGACCAGGTCGTAGAGGCCGGACTCGTCGGTGTAGGCGATGTCGAACTTCCCCAGCACCATGTCCTGTAGCTCGTGGTGGAGGTAGTCGCCGTCGAGGAACTCGTCTTTCGTCGGCGAGGGGCCGCCCACGAGGACGCCGTCCATCTCGTGGCGGTCCGGGACCATCAGGTCGTTGGCCATGCCGGCGACCTCCTGGTAGAAGTTGTCGATGGCCTCCAGGCGAAGCCGGGCGAATCGCTGGGCGGACTGGCCACCTTTCCGCTGCTTGCCGGGGACCAGTGAGGAGGCGGACTTGACGGGCTCGACGCGTTTGCCCTTGAGCCAGCCGACGTTTGCCTCCCGCCGGTCCAGCACGATGAGGCCGAAGAGGCCCTTATCCGCCAGCATGTTCTCCAGTGGCTCGGTGAGGAAGGCCGAGTCACAGTGGTAGCGGAAGGACTCGATGGGGTCGGGCGGCGACTCTAAGACCTTCGTCACCATGTCGGTCCGGCCGCCGCCGGAGTCGATGGCGCCCGAGAACAGCACCATCCCGTTCTCCGGCGGGCGCACGTCGTAGTAGCGCAGGCGGTCCTTGAGGGAGGTCAGGGCGTCCTGGACCGCCGTTCGGGTGGCCTTCGATTTGATGTTCGAGGCCTCGGAGTGTTCCTGCGTGACGTGGGCGACCACGTCGCTGAGGAGTTTGTCCTCGGGCACGTAGATAGAGACCAGCTGGGTGCCCGACCCCTCGTACCCCTTGAGTTCCTCTATGACCTTCTTGAACTCGTACTTCTGTTTGTCCGACTGCTCCTGTTCCTGGGGCTCGCTCATTACCACGATTTCGGTAGTGTCGCCTAAGAACCTGTTGACAGAGAGGTTCGAGCTACGTGCGACTCCCTGTCACGCGCATCGAGGGGTGAAACGGCCGGCGACTGGGGGGCCGAGCGATTCGACGGGGTTCGGAGTGGAACGGGGGATACGGGCTGACGCAAGCGTCTCGTCCCATCGAAACGACCGGTAAAGCCCGTGCACTGCTCACACTTGCTACCGCCTTCATCCCGTCACGAATCCCGGTATTGGGCGGCTGTCATGACGGCTCACGGACAGCCGGCTTTATATGATTCCCACTATAGAACACAGACAACAGATTATGGCGGGGTATGTTTGTACCATCGCAGGCGGGAAAGGCGGGGTCGGCAAGACTACCACTGCTGTCAACGTCGGTGCGGGACTGCAGGAACTGGGGTACGACGTCGCCGTCGTCGACGCCGACCTCGGGATGGCGAATCTGGGGTCGATGCTGGCGGTCGAACCCGACAGAAGCGTCCACGAGATTCTGGCCGGCGATGCGGCCGTCAGCGAGGCCCTGACCGACGCTCCCGGCGGCCTGACCGTCATCGCCGGCGAGCAGTCCCTGGACGCCTTCGCCGACGCCGACCCGGCAAAGCTCCGGAAGGTGATAAAGACCCTCCGGGCCGCCTACGACGCCGTCATCATCGACACCGGCGCGGGACTGAGCCACGAGGTGGCCGTTCCCCTGGGACTCGCGGACGGCATCGTCCTCGTCACGACCCCCGACGAGGTCGCCGTCGGCGACACGGTCAAGACCGCCCAACTGGCCGAGCGCATCGACGGCAACGTCGTCGGCGGCCTCATCACGCGGGTGACACGCCACACGGACGTGGCCGACATCAACGAACGGTTCGACTTCCCGCTGCTCGCCGTCATCCCCGACGACCCGCAGGCGACAACCGAGGAGCCGCTGGTCCGCTACGAACCCGACAGCCCCGCCGCGGACGCCTATCTCCGCCTGACTGACGCGCTCGAGGGCGTCTTCTTCGAGGGGGACACCGCCGACGTCGACCTCGACACAATCGTCGACGACGCCTGGTTCATCGACGAGGAGGAGGCGGCGACGGTGGAGGGCGACGAGGCCGACGAGGAGAGCTCCGGCGGCGTCTTCGGGCTGTTCAACTAGGACAGACCGCCGTTTCTTCCGAAATGTGGGCGGTGTTTATCTGAGAGACATAGTGTGCCACCAGCCAGAAAGCCCCGACTGGCTGGTTACAACGCTGACCGCTCCGCAAAGCTGTTGAATCCTGTTGCTAGCTCACATCGAGGTCGGCGCCTCGACCCCGATGGCGTCCAGGGCGTTCGCAACGGTGTGACGGGTGCCGGCGACGAGGGCGAGCCGCGCCGCTCGCGTCTCCTCGTCCGCGTCGAGGACGGGACACTCCCGGTAGAAGGCGTTGAACGTCTCCGCGACGGTGCGGGTGTAGGTAGCGACCGTGTGGGGCTGGAGGTCGTCGGCCGCTTCCTCGATGACGGCGGGGAACCGCGCGAGCACGCGCAGGAGGTCAAGCTCCTCGGGCTCGCCCAGCTGGTCGAAGTCGGGGTCGTCGGGAATCTCGCCGGCATCCTCGGTGATGCCACAGCAGCGCGCGTGGACGTACTGGACGTATGGCGCGGACTGGGCCTCGAAGTCCAGCGCGCGCTCCCACTCGAAGGTGATGCCCTTGGTGGGCTGTTTCGAGACGATGTCGTAGCGGACGGCGCCGACGCCGACCTGGTGGGCGATGCGCTCGATGTCGGCCTCGTCTAGGTCCCCCCGCGTCCGGTCGTCCAGCCGGGACTCGACCTCGTCGCGGGCGCGGGCGATGGCCTCGTCGAGCAGGTCGTCTAAGTCGATACCGGTGCCCTCGCGGGTGCTCATCCCGCCTTCGGGGAGGTTCACCCAGGAGTAAAAGACCTGCTGGAGCTGGTCGGTGTCCTCGCCCAGCAGCTCCAGCGCGGCCGCGAGCTGGTCGGCCTGCAGGTGGTGGTCCTCGCCGAGGACGGTGACCGCGCGGTCGTAGTTGTCGAACTTCCACTCGTGGTGGGCCAGGTCCCGCGTCGTGTACAGCGAGGTCCCGTCCGAGCGCAGGAAGACGAGGTTCTTCTCGAACTCGGGGAGCTCCAGTTGCCAGGCGTCCTCGTCGTAGACCGCACAGTCGAGCTCTTTCAGCCGGTCGACCAGGGCGTCGGTGTCGCCGTTGCGCATGAACCGCGTCTCCTTGACGAACTCGTCGAACTCGGCGGGGAGCCGGGAGAGCGTGGTCTGCATCCCGCCCAGCACGGTGTCGACGACCTCGGCCACCCGGTCGTAGGTGTCGTCGTCGCCGTCTTCGAGCCCCTTGAGGATGGCCTGTATCTCCGCTTCGGCGTCCTCGACCTCGCTTTCCGGACCCTCTTCGAGGAACGCGTTCCCCTTGCGGTAGTAGCGGACCATCTCGTACTCGGGGGAGTCGCGCTCGGGGTCGGGGAGGTCGCTCTCGTCGAAGGTCTCGTAGGCCCAGGTGAACACCGCTATCTGGCGGCCGGCGTCGTTGACGTAGTAGTGGCGGTCGACGTCGTAGCCGGCGTAGTCGAGTACGCGGGCGAGGGCGTCCCCGATGATGGGGTTGCGCGCCCGGCCGACGTGGACCGGCCCAGTCGGGTTCGCGGAGGTGTGCTCGACGACGACGCTGGTCTCGCGGTCGGGGAGGCGACCGAACGCCTCGTCGGTCGCCCCGGTCAGCGTCTCGGCGAAGTAGGTATCGTTCGGCAGGAAGTTCACGTACGGGCCCTGCGTGGTCACGGAACCGACGTAGTCGAGCGCCTCGGTGTCGACGGCGTCGGCGATGTCGGCCGCCACCTTCGGCGGCGGGGCGCCGACCTCGCCGGCCAGGCGGAACGCGGCGCTCGAGGCCAGTACGGCGTCGACGTCCTCCGGGGGCTCCTCGATACCGAGGTCCCCGGTCGGGAGGTCCAGAGCCGTCAACGCCGAACGGAGCGCGTCTTCGGCCTCGGAGCGGAGCTGTCTGAACATACGCCTCTCTCCCGTCGCGGGGAGTAAATGGGTAACGAAACGCCGGGGGCTACGCGAAAAAGCGCGGGCCAAACAGCATCACGAACAGCCCGCCTATCATCGACACTGTCACCGCCAACGTGACGGCCGTCGTGAGGCTCCGGCGACCGGGCACGGGGAGTCTGGAGACCACCGACTCCGTCGACGCCCGGAGGATGTGGCCGCCGTCGAGCGGGAAGGTCGGGATGAGGTTGAACTGGCCGATGACGATGTTTATCCACCCGGTCCAGAACAGGACGTTCGCGAACAGGAAGACGGCCGAGTCCCCGAGGGCGGAGAGCGGTCCGTCGACGGTGTAGAAGTCGACCCAGAAGCCGGTGAAGCCGGGGAAGTTGTACCCGAGGCCGCCGCCGGGGGCCTCACCGATGACGGGGAGGACGAAGGCGAAGTAAATCTGCTGGAAAAAGCCGGTGTCGGCCGCCTGAACGCCAGTCCCGGGGTCCCCGCCGATGGCGTTCAGGAACGCCGCCGCCGGGTACTGGTCGAGGCCGAAGTCGTTGACCTCGATGCCCGACACGCCCGTCTGGGGCGCGATGCCGAGCAGCGCGCCCCCGGTGCCGTCGTCGCCGGCAGTGACGTTGTAGGTCCGTCGCTCGCCGTCGACGTAGGCGGTGACGGCGAGCGTCTCACCGGCCGAGCGGTTGTCCAGCACGTCCCGCAGTTGGGCCGTGTTCACGGTCCGTTCGCCGTCGATTTCCGTGATGACGATGCCGGTTTCGGCGGGCGCACCCTCGCCAGCGAGCGCCCCGTCGGCGCTGACGAGCGCGTAGCTCCCGGTCGGCATCACCACGGTCCGGCCGCCCTCCGTCCGAAGCTCCGCGACGGGGTGGGCCCGCGAGGCGTCGATGAACTGCTCGGTCGTCGAGACGCTCGTTCCGTTGACGCTGACGATGGTCTCACCGCTTTCCAGGGGCGCGCTCTCGATAGCGCTGCTGACGACCGCCGACCGCTGGACCGTCGCGGACTCCTTGTTCCGGAAGTCCACCGTCACGCGCGTCTCGTTGGTCGCTGCGAGCGTCGACTCCAGGTCGCTGGGGCTCTGCACCGCTTGGCCGTTGATGCCCGTTATCACGTCGCCCGACTCGATACCCGCCTGTGCCGCGGGGGTCTCCTCGACGGTGCCGCCGACGTGGTAGCCGTCGACGACGGCGATAGAGCCCGCTATCGGCCCGAACAGCAGGAGGAGCGCGACGAAAGACAGCGCGAAGTTGTTCGTCACGCCCGCGGCGTACATCCGCACCTGCGCGCCCCGGTCCGACTTCAGCAGCTCCGACTCGTCGGGTTCGACGAAGGCGCCGATGGGGATGACCGCGAGCAGCGCCAGCCCCATCGACTCGATGTCGATGTCCTCGACCCGGCAGAACAGTCCGTGGCCGCCCTCGTGGACGATGAGGGCGAGTACCAGCCCCAGGACGATTTCGGGTGCGACCGACAGCGGCAGGAAGTCGTTGACGCCCGGAATCGCCAGGGCGTTGCGGGGCTCGTTCAGCGCCGAGGGCTGTGGGTTGACCACCGCCTGGTAGGCGCTAAAGGCGACCAGCAGAAACGAGCCGACCATCACGACGAGAGCGGCGCCGACGCCCAGGTTCCCCCAGGCGCGCCAGAACCGCTTGGGCCGGGCCAGTCGCGTCAGTATCCGCTTGCCTCGCTGGGTGTGAACCGTCGCGAGCGGGCCACTGAACTTGACGTATTCGGGTATTACGCCGCGGGATTTGAGCGTCATCGCCGCCAGCGTGTACGCGGCGAGTCCGACGAGGACCCACGTCAGCGTGCCGACCATTTACCGAGAGAACGGGCCAGCAAAGCAAGAGGGTTTGGTTTGAACACGCCGACCGCCACGCGGCGCGTGCCTGCCGCCATCGGGCCGGCCTACTCCCGGCTCGCGACGCCCAGCAGCGCCAGCGCCGTCCCGAACAGCGCCGTGTTCTTCAGGAACTGTATCTGCTGTTGCTGGGCCTCCTCGGGCTCGTCGGCCGCCCAGAAGTCGTGCATCATCGGGGTGACGCCCAGGAAGAACGTCGCCACGGCGAGGGCGGCGAGCCTGGGGAGCCGCCACAGCGAGACGCCGACGCCGCCAAACAGCAGGAGTCCGTGGGCGGCCTTGTTCGAGACCTCCGGCATCGGGACCCCCTTGGCCTCTGCGTACTGGGCGCGGGACTCGGCGTTCCGGAGCCCGTCGACGGCCATCACGGCGAGGACGCCGCCGTACAGCAGCCGGCCCAGGCGGAACGAGCTCGATGACTGGTCGCTCGGACCGTCCGTGTCTGACTGAGCTGACATACCCGTGTGAACGGTCGCCACGCACTTAGAGCCACGTCCCGCTGTGGGGCCGTGTCAGGCTTCCCGGCGGAGCCGCCGCACGACGAAGTCCCGGTCGAGTTTCCCCATGAACGTCCCGAGCTGTGGCCCTTCCGTGTCGTCGAACAGCAGCCGGTAGCCCGCGGCGAAGAAGTCGGCGGTGTCGATGCCGTGGCGCTTCGCGGTCTCGTAAATCTCGCTCTGTATCTCGTCGCCGTCGTGGCCCGCGTCGACGAAGTCCGCGAGCTCGTCGAGTGCGGCTTCCATCTCGGGGCCGAACTCGACTGCGGGCATCTCGGCGCGCTTGAGTTCGTAGTCGAACTCGTTGCCGGTGCGACGGGCCCAGTGCTGGGCGCGCTCGACGCGGGCCAGGGCGTCCTCGACGGCCCACTCCGGCGCGTCCTCGGGGATGTGCCCCTCCTTGCGGGCGATCTGTTCCCGGATTTCGGGGTCCTCGGTCATTCCGAGGACGGCGGCGAAGGTGTAGGGGATGCGCACCCGCTCTTCCCGGGGCTCGTCGACGACCATCGGGTAGGCCCGCTCGGCGAGTTCCCGCTCGGCCTCGTCGCGGGGCTCGGCGTCGCCGAAGTATATCCGCTCGAAGCGGTCGAACTCGTCGACGAGCCGGTCCACGTCGGTGACCGAGAAGTCCCGCTGCTTGCGGGGGTTCTTCACGAAGAAGTACCGGAGCACCTCGGGCTCGAGGATTTCGAGGACCTCGTCGACGGTGACGACGTTGCCCGACGAGGAGGAGAGCGGTTCCCCCTCCAGCGTGAACCACTCGTACACCATCGGTACCGGCGGTTGGATGTCCAGTACGTTCTCGGCGATGTCCTCGCCGGAGGGCCAGGACCCCTCGGCGTGGTCCTTCCCGAACGGCTCGAAGTCCACGCCCAGAATCTCCCACTGGCCGGGCCACTCGAAGCGCCAGGGCAGTTTCCCGTCCCGCAGCGTCGCCACGCCCTCGTGGCCACAGCCTTCGATCGTCTCGTCGCCGGCCTCGACGTCTTCACAGACGTAGCGGACCTCCCCGGCGTCGAGGTCCACCTCGGTGACGCCCTCGGTGAGCTTCCCGCACGCCTCGCACTGGGGCAGGAAGGGGACGTAGTCGTCGTCGACCTTGTTCTGGTAGTCGGCGAGCACCTCGCGGGCGCGGTCGGCCCGTTCCAGCACCCGCCGCGTGACGCCCTCGAACTCCCCGTCGGCGTACAGCTCGGTGTTCGAGACGAAGTCGACGTCGACGCCGACCAGGTCGGCGCTTTTCTTCAGGAGGTTGGTGAAGTGGGCGCCGTAGGAGCCACAGTCACAGTCGAACGGGTCCGGGATGTCGGTGTACGGTTTCCCGAGATTGCGCCCGAGCGCGCCGGCGTCGACCTCGCCCAGCCCGACGACGTTCCAGTCGAGGTCGGCGAGCTGTCGGGGCACCGCGCGCAGGCGGTCCTTGTCGTCGGCGGTGAACACCTGCCGGACCTCGTGGCCCCGGTCGCGGAGCGACTCGGCGACGTAGTGGCCACGCATTATCTCGTTGAAGTGGCCGATGTGGGGCACGCCGGAGGGCGAGACGCCGCCCTTGACGACGATGGGGTCGTCGGGGTCGCGGGCCTCGACGGCGTCGGCGACCGAGTCCGCCCAGAACGCCCGCTCGCTGCCGCGGCCGACCTCGTAGGGGTCCTCGGCCATCTACGCCTCCGGGAGGATTTCCGTGCCTTCGAACTCGCCGTCCTGTACCGCGTCGACGACCCGCTGGGGGTCGGTCCCGTCCAGGACGATAGTGCGGATGCCCGAGCGCTCTATGACCTTGGCGGCCAGCAGGTCGACCGGCGCGCTGGAGCCGGCGTTCATCTCGATGTCGGCGATGACGTCGACGAGCTCGCCCGCGGTCAGCTGGTCGAACCGGGTCGCCTCGGAGTCGCTGTCGGGGTCGGCGCTGTAGACCCCGTTGACCGAGGTCGCATACACCAGCAGGTCGGCGCCGACGTACTCGGCGAAGGCGGCGGCGACGGCGTCGGTCGTCTGGGCGGCGACGATACCGCCGAGGACGGGGATGTCCCCGCGCCGGATGGCCTCGCGACCGCTCTCGTAGCTCTCCGCGGGCGCGGCCGCGGCCCGGTCGTCGAGCGCGGCGATGAGCAGCCGGCCGTTCAGCCTGGTGACGGCGATGCCGAGCTGGTCGAGCTCTATCTCGTTTGCGCCCAGCTCGCGGGCGGTTCCGATGTACTCGCGGGCCGTGGGGCCGCCACCGACGACCGCCCCCAGCGTGTGGCCCGCCGAATCCAGCGACTGGATGGCGGCCGCGTAGTCGGCTACCCGGTCCGGTTCGAGGTCGGGGGCGAGAACGCTCCCACCGACGTTGACGACGACTTTCATTGGCCCGGCGTAACCACGAGGGGCGCTTAAGCGTTGTCAAGCGGGGACGCCAAAGCACGGCGACACCGCTGACGGGAGTCTGACGATAATGGGGATGAAATTGCCGCTAAGTGGCCCCGAAACCGGGGGTCTTCGCCGTTTTACGACGCCGATTTCGGCCGGTCTCTGAACACGCTACCATAAGCTGAGAGTGATTTATAAAATGTCTCCGGGCTTTAGAAACCGTCGTAAAACGTACGATTTTGGTTGATTTGGCCTGAAAGCCTCCAAAGCGACGCGAACCTTCCTTCCTTTATATACTCTTGCCGGACCACTACTGAAACGAGGCGACACAGATGAGCGCAACTACGCAGCCCTCCGGTGAGGAAGCGCCCTCGAAAGAACAGCGACTCAAGTCGTTCCTGGCTGAGAAAGCGGCCGACGGTGAGATGTACTTCAAGAGCAAGTTCATCGCGGACGAGGTCGGCCTCTCCCCCAAAGAGATTGGCGCGCTGATGGTCAAGCTCAAGGACAGCGCGACAGAGATTCACGTCGAGAAGTGGTCGTACACGAGCGCGACTACCTGGCGTATCGAACCCGCGTAGTCCCGGTTCCGTCCCCCTGGTCCCCCCTCCATCGTCCGCCGGAACACCGACTATTAATGTCCGCGCCGACTATCCGTAGCCGATGAGTGGCCACGGTGACGACGCGCCGTCCCCCGACGAACTCACAGGTGTGTTCCGCGTGGCAGCCGTCGACCGGACCGACGGCACCGTCCGATACTTCGGTGAGCCGCTGGTCCGACCCGACGCCGCCGTCGAGACGCTCCGGCCGCAGTTCGCCCAGTCGGGCTACTCGTTGTCGCTCGAACGCCAGCCGACACCGCCCTCTGCCGGCCAGTCCGGTTCGAACCCGCCCGTGCGGCCGGCGGGCGGCGGGGCCGGGTCCCCCCGGACACAGCAGTACGCGCTGGTGGCCGAACCCAAAGACAGCGGCGGGATTCCCTGGCTCAACGTCGGGCTGCTGGTCGCGACCGTCGCTTCGACGCTGTTCGTCGGCGCGAGCAGCTGGTACTACATCCCGGTGGCCGACCAGCCGCTCCGTATCTTCGAGGCGTGGCCCTTCGTCGTCGCGATGCTCGGGGTCCTGGGCATCCACGAACTCGGCCACTACGCCGCCGCCCGCTACCACGGGGTCGACGTGACGTTGCCGTACTTCATTCCGTTTCCATCCCTGCTCGGGACGATGGGCGCTGTCATCAACATCCGCGGGCGTATCCCCTCCCGCCGCGCCCTCTTCGATATCGGCGTCGCGGGACCGCTCGCCGGGCTGGTCGCGACCGTCGCAGTCACGCTCGTCGGCTTTACGCTCGACCCGATATCGGTCCCCCAGCACGTTCGGGAGGGCGGCAGCCAGTACGCCATCAACTTCCACGACCCGCTGCTCATGCAGGCCATCGAAGGGTTCGTCAGGACGCTCGGTGTCGGAACCGCCGTCGGGCCCGCGGAGGCGGTCCACCCCGTCGTCTTCGCCGGCTGGGCGGGGATGTTCTTCACCTTCCTGAACCTCCTACCAGTGGGCCAGCTTGACGGGGGACACATCGTCCGTGCCATCGTCGGCCAGCGCCAGGAGACCGTCGCTGCCGCCGTCCCCGGCGGCCTCTTCGCGCTCGCGGGCTTTCTCTATCTCACCCAGGACGCCCCGCCCATCGGCTTCGGCGTCTGGACGCTGTGGGTGTTCTGGGGCCTGCTCGCGGCGGGGATGGCCTACGCCGGGCCGGCCAGCCCGACCGTCGACGAGCCGCTGGACCGGCGACGCGCCGTACTGGGCGTCGCCACGTTCGGTTTGGGCCTGGCCTGTTTCACGCCGATTCCGTTCGAGATTGTCGCGGCCTGATGGCCCGGCGTAAGCCGGTTTTACTCGGACGCCGATGAGACGTGTCCGCGGCTCCCGAACGTAAAATCGGCCCAATAGTGTAAAACAAATTGAACTATCGCTCGGTTATAGGTGGACGCGGGGTCTCCGCCCCGATACGATATGCCCGCCGAACCCAGGCAGTCCACCGACGAGCCCTCGCCGGGGTTGACCGTCGAGGAGCGGGAGGGCGCTGCGGCCAGAGCCGTCGAACTGGTGGCGGCGACACTCGCGGCGGACGGGTGACCGCTCTCAGTGCGAGTAGCCGCGGTCGGGCAGGGGCTCCCCGTCGAGGGTGACACCCGCCTCGATGACGGACCCGACCCGGTGGAGCGGGCAGGGCGTCGCGTCCCGGGCCGCCGCCAGGTCGCTCTCGGGGACCGTACACACCAGTTCGAAGTCCTCGCCGAAGAAGAGCCCCAGCTCGCGCCGGTCGCCGGCGTCCTCGGCCACCGCGTCGACCCGCTCGTCGACGGGGAGCGGTTCGGTCAGGGCCGCCCCGCAGCCGCTCGCCCCGGCGAGCTGGTGGACTGACCGCGCCAACCCGTCGCTGGAGTCGAGCATCGCCGACGCGTAGGGGGCAAGCGCCAGGCCCGCGGCCACGCGGGGTTCAAACCGGAACAGCTCGTTTGCCGCCTCGACCTCGCCCCGGTCGAACAGCCGAATCGCCGCGGCCGTCCGGCCCAGCGTGCCGGTGACACAGAGGGCGTCCCCGGGCTCGGCCCCGGAGCGCCTGACGGGGTCGTCGGTCTCGCCCAGCGCGGTCGTGGCGACGGTGAACTCGTCGTGCCCGTCGAGGTCGCCGCCGACGTACTCCGCCCCGACCGCCTCACAGACGGCGGTCGCCCCGTCGAGGAAGGCCGACAGCTCCGACTCGTCGAACGTCGGGGCCGCGTACACCGCGACCGCGGCCGTGGCCTCGGCCCCCATCGCCGCCACGTCCGACAGCGACGCGCCGACGGCCCGCCAGCCGGCGGTGTAGCGGGTCGTCCCGTCGGGGAAGTCCGTCCGCTCGTGGAGCATATCCGTCGTGATGACCTGCCCGTCGACGACCGCACAGTCGTCGCCGGCGGCCGCCAGCCGGTCGCCGACGAGCCCCAGGGCGGTCTGTTCGTCCATACGCACCCGTCGGCCCCGCTCCTCAAAACGACCGTGGATGTCGGGCGCCCGCTGGTCGGTACGTTCAAACCTCGGACGGCCCACGCATCTCGTATGGACGGCAGACGCACGGCGACGCTCGCCGGGTTCGTCGGCGCCCTCGCCGTGCTCGCGGTGCTGGTGTGGGTCGTCGGCGTCGACCGGACCCTCACCGCGTTGCTGTCTGCTGACCCCGTCGCCCTCGGCCTCGTCGGCGCCGTCGCGGTCGTCTGGCTGACCGCGTGGGGGCTGGCGCTGTGGTCCGTGTTGCGGGCGCTGGGGAGCCCGGTCCGGCCCTACGTGGCGGTGCTCGTCTACGCCGGTGCCGTCTTCGCGAACAACGTCACCCCCTTCGGTCAGGCCGGCGGCGAGCCGCTCTCGGCGCTGCTCATCTCCTCGGCGGCCGACACGGAGTACGAGACCGGGCTGGCCGCCATCGCCAGCGTCGACACGGTCCACTTCGTCCCCTCGGTGGGCTTTGCCATCGCGGGGTTCACGTTCGTCACCGCGGGGGCCGTCCAGCTCGGGCGGAACCTCGCCTTCGCCGCGGTCGCCGTCGCGGCGCTTGCGGTCGGGCTCCCGGTCGCCGGGTTTCTGGGCTGGCGCTACCGCTACGAGCTTGAGGCCGCCGTCGTCAGACTGCTCACGCCCGCCATCCGCTGGTTCGGTCGAACGGTGCCGAAGTGGACGCCGCCGACGGCCGACACCATCGCGGCCCGCATCGAGAGCTTCTTCGCGGCCATCGAGCGCATCGCCACGGACCGGAAAACGCTGCTGCAGACGCTGGGGTTTTCGGGGCTTGGCTGGGCCTCGCTCGCCTGTTCGCTATGGCTCTCGCTGTACGCCGTGGGTCACGCGGTCCCCGTCTCGGTCGCCCTGCTGGTGGTGCCTGTCGGCTCTATCGCGAGCCTGGCGCCGCTCCCCGGCGGTTCTGGCGCCATCGAGGCGGTGCTGGTGACGCTGCTGGTCTCGACGACCGCCGTGCCGGGGGCCGTGGCCGCCTCGGCGGTGCTCATCCACCGCGGGGCGACGTATCTGTTCCCGCTGCTGCTCGGCGCCGCCGTCGCCAGCGCACTCGGCGCCGACCGCGCCACGGCGAGTGAACAGGGGTAACCCGCCGCTACGCCCCGGGACGCCCCGTGCGTGTCGACCGTTCACGTCCCGGACCGGACAACGATGCGCTTAAATGACGCCAACGGGAAGCAAGGGCCAATGACGACACTCTACGACGTGCCTGCAGAGGACCTCATCGAGGCCCTCACCGAGACGCTCAAGGACGAAGACGACATCGAAGCCCCCGAGTGGACCGCCGTCGCCAAGACCGGCGTCGACCGCGAGCTCCCCCCCGAACAGCCCGACTTCTGGGCGCGACGCGCCGCCAGCCTCCTCCGGAAGGTCGCCGTCGACGGCCCGGTCGGCGTCAACGACCTCAAGTCCGAGTACGGCACCTCGAAGCAGGGCACCACCCGCTACCGCGTCCGCCCGCACCAGAAGGCCGAGGGCTCCGGTTCGATTATCCGCACCGCGCTCCAGCAGCTCGAAGAGGCCGGCTACGTCGAGACCAGCGAGGCCGACGGCCGACGCGTCACCGGCGACGGTCGCAGCCTGCTCGACGACACCGCCGGCGAAGTCCTCGAAGACCTCGACCGCCCCGAACTCGAACGCTACGCCTAACTACGGCTCCGAAATCGTTTTCCGGCCCAACCCGGTAGCTGTTGGTATCCATGAGTGGTGACCCCAGCGAGGAGGAACTCGACGAGCTCCGCAAGAAGAAGATGGAACAGCTCAAGGAGCAACAGGGCGAGGGCGACGCCGAGGCCCAGCAGGCCGCCCAGGAGCAGGCCGAGGCCCAGAAGAAGGCCATCCTCCGCCAGCACCTGACCGACGGCGCCCGCAAGCGGCTCAACACGGTCAAGATGTCCAAACCCGAGGTGGGCGAACAGGTCGAACAGCAGATCGTCGCCCTGGCCCGCAGCGGCCGCGTCGGCGACACCATCGACGAGGACCAGATGAAACAGCTCCTCTCGGAGCTGACGCCCGACTCGAAGAGCTTCGACATCAAGCGCCGGTAGATGCGCGCGGCCCTGCTGTACAGCGCCGGGAAGGACTCCACACTGGCGGCACTCCTGCTCGAAGACTTCTACGACGTGACGCTGGTCACGACCAGCTTCGGCGTCGTCGACCCCGAGCCCGCCCGCGAGGCCGCCGCCGCGCTCGGCTTTCCCCACGAGACGGTCGAACTGGACCGCGCTGTGGCCCGCGAGGCCGTTTCACGGATGTACGACGACGGCTACCCCCGAAACGGCATCCAGCGGGTCCACGAACACGCCGTCGAGCAGGTGGCGGCGGCGACCGACGCCGACGCGGTCGCCGACGGGACCCGGCGGGACGACCGCGTCCCGACCGTCGACCGCCCGCTGGCCCAGAGCGTGGAGGACCGGTTCGGCGTGGACTACCTCGCCCCGCTGGCCGGTATCGGCCGGGGCGCAATCGACGACATGGTGGCCGAGCGGCTCGTCGTCGAGACGGGCCCGAGCGCCGAGATTCCGAAGGCCGACTACGAGGTCGAACTCCGTTCGCTCCTGCGGGCGGAGCACGGGGCGGGCGCCGTCGACGAGGTGTTCCCCGAGCACACCCAGTCCCGGGTACGCGGCCGGCGGTAGCCGTCCAGCGCCGCCCTCGGCGGGGCGACCCGAACGAACAGTTTCAAGCGCACCCTCGCTGTAGCTGCAGTCATGTACGACTCCGTCAAGGGATTTCGAGATTTCTACCCCGAGGAGATGGGTTCCCGCCGCTGGGCGATGGACACCATCGAGGACGCGGCCCGGCGCTACGGCTTCCGTGAGATAGCCACGCCGGCGCTGGAACCGACCGAGATGTACACGGACAAGAGCGGCGAGGAGATAGTTGAGGAGCTCTACAGCTTCGAGGACAAGGGCGGGCGCTCGGTGGCGCTGACCCCCGAACTCACGCCGACGGTCGCGCGGATGTTCGTCGCCAAACAGCAGGAGCTCTCGAAGCCCATCAAGTGGGTGTCGACGCGGCCGTTCTGGCGCTACGAGCAGGTCCAGCAGGGCCGGTTCCGGGAGTTCTACCAGACCAACGTCGACATCTTCGGGTCGTCGGAGCCGGACGCCGACGCCGAGATTCTGGCCGTCGCCGTCGAGATGCTCACCGACCTCGGGCTCGACGACGCGGACTTCGAGATTCGGGTCTCCCACCGGGACATCCTCTCGGGCCTGCTGGAGTCGTTCGAGGCCGGCGTCGACACCCGCGAGGCAATCCGCGCCGTCGACAAGCGCGCGAAGGTCGACCGCGACGAGTATCTGGACCTGCTGTACGAGGCCGGCCTCTCGTACGACGACGCCGAGGCGTTCGACGACCTGCTCGACACCGGCGAGGACGACCTCGACACGCTGGCGGACCGCTCGGAAGCCGTCGCGGACGCCACGGGGAACCTCCGGGCGGTCCTCGACGCCGCGGCCGACTTCGGGGTGCGCGACCAGCTCACGCTCTCGCTGTCGACCGCCCGCGGGCTGGACTACTACACCGGCGTCGTCTTCGAGTGTTTCGACGCGACCGGCGAGGTCTCCCGGTCGATATTCGGCGGCGGGCGCTACGACGACCTCATCGAGGGCTTCGGCGGCCAGCCGACCCCGGCGGTCGGCTTCGCCCCGGGCCACGCGACGCTGCAGTTGCTCTGTGAACGCGCCGGCGTCTGGCCCGAGGAGTCGCTCGCGACCGACTACTACGTCCTGCAGGTGGGCGACACGCGGCCGACCGCCGCGCGAATCGCCCGCGACCTGCGGGCGGCGGGCCACGTCGTCGAGACCGACATCGCGGACCGCTCGTTCGGCGCGCAGATGGGCTATGCGGATGGTGTCAACGCCGAGACGGTCGTCATCGTCGGCGAGCAGGACCTGGCAAACGACGAGGTGACGCTCAAGGAGATGGACGGGGGCGAGCAGGTCAGCGTCCCCGTCGCCGAGTTCCCGGGCGACCGCGACCGGCCGACCGTCGGGGACTTCCTATAGGTCCCGTTCCATCTCGATTTCGACTTGTTCGCGCAGGCGGGTCTCGAAGCCCGCCGCGCGGTAGACCCGTATCGCGACGTGGTTGCGCTGGGAGACCGCCAGCCAGACGTGTTCGATGCCCTCCTCCTGACCGTGGCCCAGCAACACCTTGATGAGCCGCGTGCCGATGCCGGCCGACTGGTACTCGGGGTGGACGAAGATGGCCAGTTCCGCGCTGCCGTCCCCGACGGGCACGAGGACGGCGTGGCCCACTGCCCGGTCGTCGTGCCAGACGACGACGTTTACCCCTTCGCTCAACAGCCCCTCGGCCCACTCGCGGATGGCGGGCTCCTTGCGCGGGGGGACGCCCTGGGACCGCGAGTCCGCGTCGAAATCGGCGTACATCGCCACGAGCGGCTCGACACCGCCATCGTAGGCCACCATCCGGACCGTCCGTTCCTCGCTGTCGGTGAACTCCTCTGGCGGACGGGGGAACTGGTGGCCGTCCTCGGCGGATGTTGCCATTCTGGGCCTAGCTACGGCCCCGGTGTTGGTAAACCCCCCTCTCGTTCCCACGCTGTGAGAGTCGGACGCCACAAGTACGACGGCGTCTAACGGCGGCGCATGCGCGCTTACCGGGTCGCTTACGACGGCCGACCGTACAACGGCTTCCAGCGCCAGCCGGACGTGCCGACCGTCGAGGGGACGCTGCTTTCCGGACTGGCTCGTCTGGACTGCGGTGGCCCCGAGGACGGGCCGCCAGCGGGCTACGCCGCGGCGGGTCGCACCGACGCCGGCGTCTCCGCGGTCGCCCAGACCGTCGCCTTCGAGGCCCCGGACTGGCTGACGCCCGCGGCGTTCAACAGCGAACTGCCCGCCGACGTCCGCGTCTGGGCCAGCGCCGACGTTCCCGGCGACTTCCACGCGACCCACGACGCGACCGAGCGCCGCTACACCTACTTCCTGTACGCGCCCGAGGCCGACGACGACCTGGCCGCCGAGACGCTCGAAGCCGTCTGCGGCCGCCACGACTACCACAACCTCACGCCCGACGACGAGGGGACGGTGCGTGAGCTGTCGGGCGCTATCGAACGGGACGGCGACCTGCTGGTCGTCGAGCTTCGGGCCGGCGGCTTCGCCCGGCAGCTGGTCCGGCGCGTCGTCGGCCTGCTCGACGAGATTCTCCGGGATGGGGCGCCCCGTTCGAAAGTCGAGCGGGTCTTCGACGACGCCCCCCTTCCGGGGCCCGAGGGGGTTGCCCCAGCCCCGGCCTACCCGCTGGTGCTGACCGGCGTCGACTACCCCGGCGTGGCGTTCGAGCCCGACGAGGACGCCGTCGACGGCGCCCGCTCGGTGTTCGAGGCGTTACGGGTCGAACGTCACACCGCAGGGCGGGTCGCGGGCCGTATGGTTTCGGGACTCTCCGGCTCCCGGCAGTAACGGCCACGAGACGGACCCACACGCCGCTCGCCCGGAAAGGCTTACTTCGGGCCTTCCCTACGGCGAGCCATGAGTTCGGTACCCGCACGCGACGACATCGACGAGGCGTACAAGTGGGCCCTCGAATCGCTCTATGCCGACGACGAGGCCTGGGAGCGCGCCTACGAGGAGGCCGAGGAGCTGATTGCGGACCTCGAAGCCTACGAGGGCCGCTGTACGGACGACGCGACCACCCTCCTGGCGACGCTTGAGACCTACGAGCAGTTGATGCGGACCGTCTCGAACGTCGCCTCCTACGCCCGGATGCGCCGGGACGAGGACACGACAGACGACACCTATCAGGCGCTCACCGCTCGCTCGCAGTCGCTCTCCTCCGAGGCGAGTTCGGCGGCCTCCTTCCTCGAACCCGAACTGCAGGCGCTGACCGAGGACGACATCGCCGACCTGGTCGACGAGGAGCCCGCGCTCGCCGAGTACGAGCACTACTTCGACGACGTGTTGCGGATGAAACCCCACACCCGCTCGACGGAGGTCGAGAACCTGCTGGCCGAACTGGGTGAGGTCACCGGCGCCGCCGGCGAGGTGTACAACATGCTCGCCAACGCCGACATGGAGTTCCCCACGGTCGAGGGGCCCGACGGCGACGAGCGACCCATCACGCTGAACAACTTCACGACGCTGCAGAAACACCCCGACCGCGAGTTCCGAAAGCGCGTGTACGAGGCCTTCTACGACGAGTGGGCGGGCGTCCGAAACGCCGTCGGCACCGCCCACAAGAACGCCGTCAAGACCGACGTGAAGCTGGCGAACGCGCGCAACTACGACACCGCCCGCGAGGCCGCGCTGAACGGCCCCAACGTCCCCGTCGAGGTGTACGACACGCTCGTCGACACCGTCCGCGACAACCTCGATAAGCTCCACCGCCACGCCGAGCTGAAACGCGAGAGCATCGACGGCGACGACCTGCGGATGTGGGACCTCTACGTCCCGCTCGTCCAGGAGGAGTCGCCCGAAATCGAGTACGAGCAGGCCTGCGAGTACGTCACCGAGGCCGTCGCGCCGCTGGGCGAGGAGTACCAGTCCCGGCTGGCCGAGGGGCTGGACTCGCGGTGGGTCGACGTCTACGAGACAAAGCACAAGCAGTCCGGCGCGTATTCGGGCGGGACCTACGACTCCCAGCCGTTCATCCTCATGAACTACCAGGACGACGTGGAGTCGATGTACACGCTGGCCCACGAACTCGGCCACTCGATGCACTCGGAGTACACCAGCGAGAGCCAACCCTACGTCTACTCGAACTACGAGATATTCGTCGCCGAGGTCGCCAGTACGGTCAACGAGACGCTGCTGACACACCACCTGCTCGACACCGTCAAGGACGAGCGGCTGCGCCGACACGTCCTCAACGAGTATCTCGAACGGTTCCGCTCGACGCTGTATCGCCAGACGATGTTCGCGGAGTTCGAACACCGGACCCACGAGATGGCCGAGGCGGGCGAGCCGCTGACGCCCGACAGGCTCGACGACCTCTACGCCGAGCTGAAAGGCGACTACTACGCGCCCGCCGAGCTCGACGACCGCATCGCCCACGAGTGGATGCGTATCCCGCACTTCTACCGGGCCTTCTACGTCTATCAGTACGCGACCGGCATCTCCGCGGCCGTCGCGCTCGTCGACGGGATTCTCTCGGAGGGCGAACCCGCCGCACAGCGCTACACCGACTTCCTCGCCAGCGGCTCCCGCGAGTACCCGCTGGAGCTGCTGCGGGGCGCCGGCGTCGACATGGCGACGCCCGCCCCGGTCGAATCGGCGCTGGACACCTACGGCGAGTACCTCGACGAGTTCGCCAGCCTGCAGTAGCGACCCGCGGGCCAACAGCCCTGTGGGCTGACATGCCCGGTGTTGTGACCCAAAGGCACTTTTAGTCTCAACCGGTAGTATCGGGTAGTCAAATGTCGCGCAGTCCCTCTCTTCCGGAGCGACCACGCCTGGACCTCGACCCAGAGATGACGCCAGAGGAGCGTCTGGAGGCCCTCCGGGACCACTTCGAAGAGATAGTCCGTGTCAACGAACAGCTCACCGACCAGCTCGACAGCGCCCAGGAGCGCCAGGCCGATCTCTCCGACGACGTCGACCAGCTCGAACGGGAAAACGAGACGCTGAAGACCTCGTCGCTGTACATCGCGACGGCCGAGGAGCTGACCGACGACGGCGTCGTCGTCAAACAGCACGGCAACAACCAGGAGGTCCTGACCGAGGTCTCGCCGTCTATCCGCGACACGCTCGAAGCCGGGGACCGCGTCGCCATCAACGACTCCTTTAGCGTCAAACAGATTCTGGAAGCCGAGACGGATTCGCGCGCCCAGGCGATGCAGGTCGACTCCTCGCCGGACGTGACCTACGAGGACATCGGCGGCCTGGAGGAGCAACTCGTCGAGGTCCGCGAGGCCGTCGAGGAGCCGCTCCTCAACGCACAGCAGTTCAAAGACGTGGGCATCGAGCCGCCTAGCGGCGTCCTGCTGCACGGCCCGCCTGGCACCGGCAAGACGATGCTGGCCAAGGCCGTCGCCAACGAGACCGACGCCACCTTCATCAAGATGGCCGGCTCCGAGCTGGTCCGGAAGTTCATCGGCGAGGGGGCGCGCCTGGTGCGTGACCTGTTCGAACTCGCCTCCGAGCGCCAGCCCGCCATCATCTTCATCGACGAGATAGACGCCATCGCCGCCAAGCGGACCGAATCGAAGACCTCCGGCGACGCGGAGGTCCAGCGGACGATGATGCAGCTGCTCTCGGAGATGGACGGCTTCGACGACCGCGGCGAGATTCGCATCATCGCCGCCACGAATCGCTTCGACATGCTCGACCGCGCCATCCTCCGACCCGGCCGGTTCGACCGCCTCATCGAGGTGCCAAACCCCGACGCCGAGGGCCGCGAGCGCATCCTGGAGATTCACACCGAGGAGATGAACCTCGCCGCCGACGTGGACCTGGGCGCCTTCGCCGCCGAGACCGACGGGCTCAGCGGGGCCGAAATCGCTTCCCTGACCACGGAGGCCGGGATGTTCGCCATCCGGGACGGCCGGACCACGGTCGAGCAGGCCGACTTCTACGACGCCCTGGAGAAGATCGACCAGGACGAGGAGACGGGCAGTCAGCCGGTCGCCTTCGCCTGAACCTTTTTCATCGTCGGGTGTCCTCGCGCCGCTTCGCGGCGCTGTGGGTACCCTCCTCGAAAAACGTTCGCGAAAAAGACCGGATTCGCGACTTCTAGCCGCGAATACGGTGAAACCGCTCGCCGACGGCGAGCGGTATGCTCACTCTGGACAGCCTGCCTTCCCCCGTCTTCGCTCGGGAACGGCTGGCTCCACGGCTCGCTGCGCTCGCCGTTACGCGTCGAGAGTCCTCCCCACGGTCGGACTCTCGCTTGCCGTTCCACTCGCTTACGGCCACTGCACAGCTCTCGCCTGGCCACTGACCCACCGCTCGCGACCGCCGAAACGAAACCCCTTAGCGGCCGCGTCGTCCACGCTCACACATGAGTACCATCCGCGTCGTCTGGGGGACAGCCAGCGGGCCGACAGCGCTGGCTTCCTACGACGCGGCGCTGGCCGAGGCGGGCGTCCACAACTACAACCTGGTGACGCTGTCGTCGGTCATCCCCGCCGGCCCCGACATCGAACTCGCGGGGACGGCCCCCGACCTGGGCCCGCCGGGAGAGGCCCTGGAGGTCGTCCAGTCGGCCGCGACCGCGGCGCCCGGCGAGCGGGTCGCCGCGGGCATCGGCTGGGCGCGCAGTGAAGACGGCCCCGGCATCTTCTACGAGGTCGACGGCACCGACCCCGACGCGGTGCGCGAGGAGATACGCGAGGGGCTGGCGGCCGGCCGGGAACTCCGTGACTGGGAGTTCACCAAGGAGACGGTTCACGTCGAGTCGGTCGCGCCGGAGACGACCCACGCGAGCGCGGTGGTCATCGCCACCTACGGCGAGAGCCGTCCGGTCGTGTGAGTCGCCGGCGTGTTCTGGCCCCGGCGGTCCGACGGCAACATTGCCACAAAGCCACTGGGTTTTTACCGGTAAGCGACTTATCGGAGAGAGAACCTACATGTACGGAAATTCGCCGCTCGGTGGCGAGACGGAGAAAGTGACGCTCTCGCGCGAACAGCGCCAGGCGCTGCGTCGCGACCTCGCGACCGTCGCGGCTCGCACGCGGGAGCTGCTCCCCGGGGAGTTCGTGGTGGGGTCGGAAGTCAGCGACGGCGAGACGGGCCCGCGGGCGACGATCGCGGTCCAGCCGCCGGTCGGCTCCGTCGTCAGCGCCGACTACCAGCCGGAGGACCCGGAGTCGGCGACCATCTCGGACGAGGAGCGCGACGACCTCGCACAGGGTATCGCCGCCTCGGCGGCCCTGCAGGTCAAGCAGGTCATGGGCGAGGACCGCTCCCCGACAGCGCAGTAACGGCGCCCGGTCCGGCGCATCGATAGCGGTCGACAACGACGCTCGCGGTGATATTTTCCCGGCAGCGTAGTTCAGCAGTCGCCGCTCGGCCGTGTCAGTGTCCAGCCGTCGTCGGCGAACGCCTCGCGGGCGGCCTCGTAGTCCCGGTCGGCCATCCCGTAGAACGACTCGCGACCGACCGGCGTCCGCACCCGGAGCACGACGGTGTGGTCGGTGACGTCGAAGGCGGTCACCGACTGTCGGCCCGTCCCGTCGGTCCACGTCTCGCGGGGCCGGCCCTCCCGCGTGACACAGGTGTGACCGTACTCCCAGCTGTGTGACTCCGCCCGATTCAGCGCCGCCGGGAGGTCGACCCCCAGCACGCCTGACGGTGACTTGTCTGACGTTGCCATGGGGGTAGCTACACCGAACGACGCAAAAAATCGTGTGATTCTGTCGGCGGGTCAACTCCCCGGTAGTGCGGTCCGTACCGGGAAAATTTCACAGATACGACAGTAGCAGTCGGGGTGAATACGACGAGTCCTTTCGCGTAACAACAGCGGTCACTCGGTCAGTGCAGGCGAAGGATATATCGAGCCGAACGGACCGACCTCGACTATCTGGTAAGAACCGCATACGAGATATGGCGGATAGAACACATTACGCACAGAATTCCTGTCCCAAATTAATTCTGTCACATAATATTGTTATCCGCTTACCAAGACCGATTCACGAGATATCTAGGGGTGAGTATCGCTATCGGCAGGTCACTGCGGGGAGTAATCAGAGGCACTGCTCCACAACTCGCCGCTGACCCCGTCCTCGGTGACGAACGCGATGTATGCGGTACAACCGTCGAAGGTGGAATCGCGAGACGCGTCCGCCGTGTCGTACGTCGCGGGCTCCGACGCCACTGCTGTGGAGATCGTGATCTGGTAGCGTGTCCGATCGCCGAGCCAGTCAACTCCCTCGTCGTCTGCGAGGCGAAACCCCTCCTCGACTTTACGGGTGTCATCGTACACTATCTCGCCGTCCCGCTGGACGGTTACCGTCACGTCAAACTGATACGGATCCGCGTCGGCAGGCGTAAGCACCTGAATTTCGCAGAACCTCGGCAGCGCGTTGGCTGTGCCTCCCTCACCTGACTCTCTGTCAGTCGCGTTCTCGGGGAGAACCGCTCCGCAGCCAGCCAATCCGACCATTCCGGTACTACCGAGTATCCGGAGCAGACGGCGTCGGGTGACCCGCTTCCCGTTTCGTTCCGGGGACATGTTATTTAAGCTTGACAGCTTCAACGACACCAGATTTGTGATATTGTCACGTGAGATACGTGCCCCGTCTCTTGCGTGATGATTAGAAATAGATGAACCCGGTAGCTTGGTCGACTGCGCATTCGCAGGTCGGTTGAGCACCGAATTCTCCCAGCCGACACTAGAACAAAGCGACTTCCACAGTACCGACTTCTCACACAACCCGTGAATCGGTCGATACAGGCGAACCAACGAACAACGAGAGCTCGAATCATCACAAGACAAATCGCCGTGCGAGATACAGCGGGGCGAGTCAGACCGAGTCTACAGCGCCGTTTGCACCGTCATCTGTAGTAGTTGCGGGAGCAGGACGCTAATCGCAATCTGACTCCACATCGTGAACGTCGCCGGGTAGACCCGTGTATTCCGCACGTGTTCCAGTCGCTCCCGAGCGTCGTCGAACTGTTCTCTATCGACCACCTTCGCATTCCTGATGTCGTACGGGTTCTCTAACGCTTCGTGTAGGTCCGCTTCGAGTTCGCGGATTCGTTGCTCCTTCTCCGCGGACATGATCTGATGCATCGTATACATCGAATAGCCGATCGAGAGCAGTCCGACGAACCAGGCCGTCGAAAAGAAGACTAACTCGAACAACCCGGGCTCGTAGCCGCTCACCGGGAGTAGCACCGGCCCGTAGACGAGAACAAAGAACAGCACCAGACCGGCGGTGTAAATGTAGTACGACCGCTTCAACAACTGCCCGACGGCGGCGAACCCACCCATGTTACGCGGGTCGTAGAAGAACAGATTGAACTCGATGTTCTTGATCCGCCGCGGAAGCAGGAAGTGGATGCCGTAGTAGGTGAGCGCGAACTCCACGATGACCGGCAGGAAGACGAACTCCCAGGTGAAGAGGTAGTTAATCGCCGTAACTCGGTTCGGAACCCCGACGTTGAGGAAGGTGTTCGCGTATAACACGACCACGGCAACGAGATAAATGGCGACTTTCACCCGCCAGCTGAATATCCGCCGGAACTGGTCCATGTCCGCGGAGCCAACCCGCTCTTGTGTCCGGATTGTCGCGAGCGCCTCCTCATATCTACGCGACATATACCTGGTTCCGTACACGCCCAACAGAACCGCAACGTACCCGGCGGCAATGTTCGGAGTTACGAGCAGTATGTGGGTTCCGCCGGTGAGATGAACGTAGACCTGCAGAACGGCCACGTCTAAGAAACTAAAGAAGCCAACGAGCAGGAACGGTGGATAGATATCTCTCCCGGGAAGTGCCGCTGAGAGGCGGGAAAAGCCGAACAACGTGGCGATGTACTCGACGAGATTTCTCTCATCCCTTGCCTCGAACTCTCCCGACATAGCGGGACGGTCGGGTAGCTGCTTCTTAATTGTGTCGTCAGATTGTTATAGAAGCCGTGAACCCGGACGTACAGATTTCGCTGTGGACAACCGTTGGGATTAGAAGCCCCCACCGCATCCCGGACATGGTCGCAACGATAGCGACCATGAGCACGAGTTCGACTAGACTCAACATGCCGTACTTCTTGTTCAACTCGGCGAGTCGCTCGTGGTCAGTATCGTCGGCCGCAATCTCGTCGAACGTCCCGGCTGTGAATTTGTGAAGCGGGCCGACTCCGAGGACGAGGAATACACAGCCCGCGTTCACCAACTGACGATGCGTATCAGGCGTCGGTCGGCGGGTTGTAAAACAGCGCGTAGCCGATAGAGCCGGTCGCGGGTATCGAGCCCGCGGCCATGGCGACGGCAACGCTGAGCGAGGTCGCGACGGCGCCAAACGCCGCAAGCGCCATCGTTATGGCGATACTCGCAAGCACGAGGTCGGCCGTCGAGAGCGAGTCGGTCATCGTGTCCGTTCGAAGACACGCCGTCTAATTAAATATTATTACTCGTGCCGAACTCGCCTCGTCGCAGTGTCGGCCTACAGCGTTTCGCCGATATCGGTTCGCTCGTTGACCACAAGCGGCAGGATGACGCCGACGCCCAGCAGGAGCGCCAGTACGAGCGGCCCGGGGGCATCGAGCCACGCGGCGGTGTAGCTCAACACCAGTGCGAGGGCGCCACAGCCGAGGATAATCTGATTCTCGCGGGAGACCATGCGGCGGCGATTCAGGCCGGCCGAGCAAAAGGATACCGTTCCCCGGTGTCCCTTCCGGAGGCGTCTCGCACGCCTCTCAAGCCGACGAGAGCGTCTCGTCGATGTGGTCAGCCGTCTTGAGCGCGAGAGCGGCGATGGTCAACGTCGGGTTGTTGGCACCACCGGTCGGGAAGACGCTCGAGGAGGCGACCCAGAGGTTCTCGAGGTCGTGGGTTCGACACTGCGCGTCGACCACGCTCTCCGCCGGGTCGGTCCCCATCCGCGTCGTCCCCATGTGGTGAGTGCTCATCTGCCGGTCCGAGAGTGTCGAGACGTCCGTTATCTCGGCGCCGAGTTCCGCCATGATGTCTGCCTGAATCTCGAGACAGTGTTCCATGGTCCGCTGTGCGTACTCACCGTCGGAGAGTTCGATAGAGGGGACCGGCCGCCCGTGGTTGTCCGTCGTCGACCGGTCGAGCGTCACGCGGTTCTCCGCCCGCGGGAGCATCTCTCCCGCGCCCCGTATCGACAGCGGGTATGGCGGGCCGTCCGTCGTGGGGGGTTCGAGGCCGTCACCCAGCGACGTCTCGTTAAGCGGGTCCGTGGCCACGTCCGCCAGTCCCGCCGGTGTCGGGGCGGTGATGGCCCCGAGCAGCCGGGTCGACGCCGGCTGCCGCACCTGTGCGCCGCCCGACGCCGCCCGGGCGCTGTTGTCGAAGGTGAGGTGGAAACTCCCCGGCCCCGCTGCGCCTGGGTCGTAGAACTGGTCGGACCGGCTCGAAACCCACCCGACGTTGTTCTGCTGTGTCTGCTCTTCGAGCGCGGCGTTGGTCGTGACGTTCGGGTGGTCCATGAGATACCGACCGACCGCCCCGCTCGAGTTGGCCAGCCCGTCCGGATACTGCGACGAACTCGACAGCAGGAGCAACCGCGGGGTCTCGATGCCGCCACAGGCGACGACGAACTGGTCGGCCTCCTGTCGATGCGTGCTACCGTCCGGCGTCGCGTACAGGACCGAATCGACGCTGTCGCCGCTGGCGTCGTGTTCGAGGCGCAGCACCTGTGCCCGGTCGACGATTCGGGCACCGTGGTTCTCGGCCCTCCGGACGTGGACCTCGGCGCTGTATCTGGCGCCCGACGGACAGGCGTTACAGACGCCGTACCCGACGCACTCGGAGCGGCCGTCGTACGCTTCGGCGTTTATCGCTTTGGGCTGTGTCGCCATCGAGATGCCGAGGGCGGCGCAGGCCTCGGCGAACAGCGAGTCGCTGTAGGAGCGCGGAAACCCCTCCTGTGGGTACGGGTCCGTCCGTGGCGGCCCGTGGGGGTTGTCGTCGACGCCCGAGACGCCCATCTCGCGCTCGGCCTGTGCGTAGTACGGGCGGAGGTCGTCGTACTCGATGGGCCAGTCGCGCCCGCGACCGTACCGGGACCGCATCTCGAAGTCCTTCGGATGGAGTCGCGGCGTGTTCCCGTCCCAGTGAACCGAGGTCCCCCCAACCGCCTTCAGGCGGGTCTCGTTGAGGCGCGCGTAGATGTCGCCGGTCGACGTGAACGCGTCCCGCTCGTCGTCTCGCCAGAAGGCGTCGCGGTCGAAGCCCGGCCGCAGCCACATCTCCATCCGCCGGCGGTGGTCCGCCGGCTCCAGGCGCTCTCCGGCCTCCAGAACGGTGACGTCGTGGCCGCGCCGCGCCAGCGAGTAGGCGGTGATGGCACCTGCCGGACCCGACCCCACGATACAGACCTCCGTATCCGACGGCGTGCGGTCGATGCCGTCCGTCATTCGTCCTCCGGTGCTCGGCGATACGCCTCCAGGCCGCCCGGGTGCCCCGGCGGGTTCTCGATTCCGGTCAACGGTCGACTTCGCGGCGAGGTAAAGAGCGCGTACAGCAGGTCGTTCACCAGGTAGAACCGGACCCGCTCGGCGGTAGTGCCGTCCGGCATCGGATGGACCGCCGTCACGCCCATCGACGTGAGGACCCGCCGGCGCGTGGCCGGCGACAGCTTGGTCACCGACCCGCCGAACCTCGCTCTGGCGTGACTATCGACGGCCTCGATGCTGTCGACGAGCGCCTCGAAGTGGCCGGAGGCAGGTTCCACTCGGCGGAAGACGGCGTTCTCCACGAACGACTCCTCGACCGCCACCGACGTCGGATAGATTGCGGCGGCGACCGCGGTCGCGGTCTCGACGTGCACGCGGGACGCAGGGTGGCCCTCGGTCAGTGTGTCCGTTCCCGACGACCGTCCGCCGTACCCGTAGGCACCGGCACCGACGGCGGCACCACTCAGCGCCGCGAGCATCTGCCGTCGTGTCGGTTCCGACATCGCGGCCCGTTCCTCGCCGGGTCGCTCAGTCATCGGTCGGCCTCCGGTCGAGCGTGTCGGTGCCACGGTTCGGGCGTCGGCGTCTCCGGACCAGCCAGCGGAGGCTCAGTAGCACACAGCCGACCAGAAGCGCTGACAGCCGGACGACCAGGTCGCCGTACCGGTATACCCAGACGAGCACGGACGCCCCGGCGGTGGCGAAGGCCGTCCCCGTCCCGAAGAGCGTGCCGGCGTAGTTCCGTAACTGGGTCTCGCTGTCGAACAGCGCCAGGTCGTGCGCGAAGGCATCGAGCCCCATCGCGCCGACCAGCCAGAGGACGCCGATTGCGAGCAGTCCGAGCAGCGCGGCCCCGCGTCGGCGGTCGAACCGGCGCGTCCGCGTGGTCCCGCTGTCGGGATCTGCCAGCCCCGGGTCACGACCGGCGTCCGCCTCGAAGAGGGACGGAACGGTCTCGCGGAACCGACCCCCGGCGAGCGCGCCGACCACGGCGACGACGAGGACCCCGGGGAGGAAATCCATGCCGCTGGCGTAGAACCGCTCGCCGCCGAGGACCATCGCGAACCACGCCGCCGCTGCCGTCGCGTACACGCCAGCGACGGCACACGCGAGGAGCCTGGACCCTGCTCCCCACGCTGGCGCATCCGGGGAGTCGTCGGAGTCGAGCCAGGCGACCACTCCGGCGAAGGCGAGCAGCCAGACGGCGAGTTCGGCCGTCCACGGGCCGACCGCGCCCCGGAACAGGTCGTGGATGACCACGCCCGCGGCCCCGCCCAGCGTGACCGAGGGGCCGACGACGAACGCCGCCGCCACGAGCAGTGCACCCGAATAGACGGCCGGTACTGTCGCTGTCGTCGAGCCGAGCAGAAGCACGAAACCGGCGCCAGCCCCGACTGTGACCTGGCCCGACGAGACAACTCTACTACTGACGTGAAAGGGCACGACCATCTCTCCTCCGTGAACTCTGGGCAGTTAGAGTTAGTAAGCAGCCATCTAAACAAACCCCGTTCGAGGATACGGGCCGTTGAACGATACGGCAGTCGGTAAAATCCAGATAAAGCGGTGGGAGATGGAGTTAGTCACCGCCTTCGGCGCCAGGGGAGACGACCGCTGAATTCGGGGTTCGACTGTGGGGCACTACTGGCTCGCGGTTGCACCGCTCGCTTTCGAGGCGCATCGTGCTCGCTCCCACCGCTGTGCCTTTTCGAGGCCCTCTCCGGTTACCGCGTCGCTTTTCGAGGTCACCCGCAGGCTCGTGACCTCGCTACTGCTCCACGGCTCCCTGCGGTCGCCGTCGTCGGGCGGCAAAGCCGCCCGACTGCCTGCGGGACCACCGGTCCCGCTCCGTTTCGCTTCGAGACCCCTCGCTTCGCTCGGGCTCTCGCTACTTCCCCCAGAAGGGGTCCCGATTCCGGTGCTTTTCGAGATACATCGACAGAGCCTCGCGCTCGTCGACCGATATCTCCTCTTTCAGCTCCTGTTCGAGTATCTTGGCGTGTTTCTCGGGAATCTCGACCCAGAGGTCGTCGCCCTCCTCTATCTGGCGGCCGACGGTCGGCCCGTCGATGGAGGCCGCGAGCTGCTCGCCCGTCCGGGCCGAGTCGACGTCTTCACCCGCGTCCTGCAGCGATTTCAGCCGGCCGACCCGCGTCGGCTCGTTGCCGTCCCACTTGACGACGTTGACGTTCCGGCGGAGTTCGCCCGAGAGCACCTCGATACCGACGACGGCGGGGTCGTTCTGGCGGAAGGTGTGGTCGGGCAGCACCCGGAACTTCGCCGGGCGGGTGATGTTCTCCAGAATCTGTTCCTGCTGGGACTCCTGGATTTCGGTGACGTGGTCGTCGTACCCCTCGACGAGCTGGTAGATGACGTCGTCCTCGAACAGCGTCACGTCCTCCTGTTCGGCCAGGTCCCGGGCGTCGTCCAGCACGTCGACCGAGAAGGCCAGTATCGCGCGGTGGGTCGGCTCGTTGGCGGTCTCGGCGACGCGGATGTCCCGGGGCGCGACGGCCCCGACCTCGGCGCGCATGATGGGGATTTCCGCCTCTTCGAGCGTACTGGAGATGGCTTCGAGCGAGCCGAGCGTGTCGGCCTTGACCACGACGCCTTCCTCCCCCGTCGTCACCTCTATCTCGGAGAGCTCCTCCTCGACCTCGGCGATGACCTCGGCGCGGTCGCGGTCGCGGAGCACGCGAATCGGCGCGCCGGCGATGGCGCCGTCGAGGTCCGGTGCGGCGATTTTCACCCCGTCTGCGGCCGCGACGGCGTCGACCTGCTCGAACTGCTGTTCGGTGCGTATCTCTTCGAGGGGCCGCGGACGGAGCAGGGCGCGCACGTCGGTGACGATGGGGCCCTGGAGCCCGCCGACGACGATGGTGTCGTCTGCTCGAATCGTCCCGTCGTAGATGATGGCGTCGAGGGTCGTCCCGAAGCCCTGGGTGTCCGTGACTTCGAGCACCGTCCCGACGCCCGGGCCGGTGGCGTCTATCTCCATCTCCTCTTTCATGTACCGCTGGGACAGCCCCATCATCACGGTCAGCAGGTCCGGGATGCCCTCGCCGGTCTCGGCGGAGACGGGGACGACGCCGATGTTGGCCTGGAAGTTCTGGACCCGCCAGTACATGTCGGCCGAGAAGCCGTTGTCCGAGAGCTCGCCGATGAGTTCGTACAGCTGCTCGTTCAGGTCCGAGGTGACCCGCTCGGACTGGGCGTCCATCGTCTGCTGGACGGGCTGGTTCTCGTTGGGGTTCCAGCCCGGCACGGTGTCTATCTTGTTCGCGGCGACGATAAAGGGCGTCTGGGTCCGCTTGAGGATGTCTATCGCTTCGAGCGTCTGCGGCTGGAAGCCGTCGTTGACGTCGACGACGAGGATGGCGATGTCGGCCAGCGCGCCCCCTCGCGAGCGCAGCGTCGAGAAGGAGTGGTGGCCGGGCGTGTCGATGAACAGCAAGCCGGGCAGGTCGAAGTCGGTGGGGTCGACCAGCTCCCCGGCGATGTCCGAGATGACCTCCAGCGGGACCGCGGTGGCCCCGATGTGCTGGGTGATGGCGCCGGACTCGCCCGCTGTCACGGCCGAGCCGCGGATGCGGTCCAGCAGGCTCGTCTTCCCGTGGTCGACGTGGCCCAGTACGGCGACGATGGGTGTCCGTAGGGTGTGTTCCGTCTCCGTGGTGGCGTCCTTATCAGACATAGATGGCCTCAGAAGTTACTGGAAGGTGTCGGGCACAGTAGTTAAGTTCGTCGTCATGGCCGTCTCCGGCTGCCGGCCCGCTCCCGTTGTGGCGCCGGTCAGTTCGGGTTCAGGCGGGGTAGACGGCAGTCGCCGTCGGCGTTCCGGTACCGGGTCCGCTTCGGACTCCGAGGGAACGGCGTGTTTCGCACGTCTGACACCCCGTGGCGTTTATGTAAGCTCGCTCAGAAGGGGAGGTATGGCCGACATACTCGCCGAGAACCTGAAGGACAAGGACGTCATGGGCAGCGACGGGGCGGAACTGGGAAGCCTCTACAACATCACGATGGACCTCTCGTCGGGGGCGCTCAACCACCTCGTCATCGACCCAGCCGAATCGGTCCGAAACACCGACTTCGAGTACAGCGATCAGGGCCGGCTGCTGGTTCCCGTCGAGCGGGTCAAAGCCGTCAAAGACCACATGATCGTCAAACGTTAGATGTACGTTCTCGATTCGTCCGCGTTTATCAACGAGTATCACACCGACGAGCGAATAGCGACGATTCCGCTCGTCCAGGAGGAGCTGGAGGGCGAGGCCGCCTACCGCTTCGACGCGCTGGAGGGCTCGGGGATGCACCTGCACATCCCCGAGGACGACACCGTCGAGCGCATCGAGCGGGCCGCCCGCGAGACCGGCGACCTCGCGGAGCTGTCCGAGACCGACATCCGCCTCATCGCCGCCGCCTTCGAGCTCGACTGTCCGCTCGTCACCGACGACTACGCGATGCAAAACGTCGCGGAGAAACTGGACGTCCGCGTCGAGGTCATCGCCCGCGAGGGCATCAGCGAGCAACGTGAGTGGCAGTTCCAGTGTGCGGGCTGTGGCCGCGAGTTCGACGAGAACCACGACCGCTGTCCGGTGTGCGGGAGCGACCTCTCGCGGAAGAACCCCGCCTAGACGGTCCGCTCCTCGATGTCTTCGAGCCCGGCCTCGATGAGCTGTTTCACCACTTCCTCCTCGGTGATGCCGTAGCGACGGGCCAGCACCTGAATCGCCCGGGCCTGGCCGTCGTCGCATACGACCGTGAACCGGGTTGACATACCATGGAAATGGACCCCTGTCAGTTTAAACACCCGTCAGACAGCCGTCGCACGGCGGTCCTCCGACCGCGCTGTTACCCCGGCAGCGTGGCGGCGGTGGTCGCGACGTAGTAGTTCGCCACGAACAGCCCGGCGTTCCAGAGCCCGTGGGCCAGCGCCGGAACGACGATGCTCTCGGTGTGCTCGTACACCGCGCCCAGTACCAGCCCCAGCGCGCCCGCGGTGAGGATGTACGTCCAGGCGCTCCCGGAGCTGATGGCGAGGTAGTGGCCCAGTCCGAACAGCAGGCTCGCAAACACCAGCCCGGGGACCACGCCGAACGCGCGCCTGAACAGCCCCTGGACGACGCCGCGGAAGACGAGTTCCTCGGCCGGCCCGACGAAAAAGAGCGCGACCGGCACCATATACAGGAAGAGGACGGGGTTCTCACGGCCCTGCGTGACGATGCTGTTCTGGCCGCTCTCGACGGTCACGCCGAACAGCGTCTCGGCGAGCGCGGAGAGCAGTTCGACGACGGCGCCCATCACCAGCGAGCCGAGCAGGATACCGACCAGCCCGACCACGGCCCACCCGAGGTCCGACGGTCGGGGCCGGCGGAGGTGGACCAGCGACCGGTCGTCCCTGACCCGGAGATATCCCACGGCCGCGAGGATGAAGCCGACGAAGGAGATGGCGTTGACCGCCGCGTACAGCCCGGCTGACGTCGAACTCGCGTCGAGGGGGACGGGGACGCCGAGCAGCGTCGCGCCGAGCGAGGAGAAGACGCCGGCAAAGAGGAACGCCCCGGCGACGACGGCCAGCGCCCGAATGACGCTCTCTGTTATCGTGCGGCCGTCGGCGACCGAGACGTACGGCGGGGAGAGTGCCATAGCGGTTGGCGGAGGTACGCGAGCGGGATTCAAGACCCCACCGATTGGGGCCCGGCTCAGGCCGCCCTGTCGCTGCGGGCGGTCGTGTCGCGGCTCTAGTCGATGCGGTAGCTGGGACGTTCGGCGACGGTCCTGGTCTCCTCGGTCTCCTCGCCCGACAGCAGGCCGCGCGCGGCGCGCTTGCCCCACTCGACGGCGGGCTGTGTGAACGTCTCGATGTCGGCCAGCTCGCCCACCAGCACCGTCGCAGCCTCCATCGCGTACAGCAGCTCGCCAAGCCCCTCGGCGTCGAGCCGGTCAAGTTCGAGCTCGACGGCGGGCCGGCCGGCCTCGGCCAGGCTGGCGACCGTGGCGTCGTACTCCGCGTCGAGCAGCTGGCCCAGGTCCGCGCCCGCGAAGTAGGACAGCGAGTCGTGGTCGGACTCGGGGATGGGCACGTCGGCCCGCTCGCTCGGCCGGACGACGGTGACCATCTTGTCCCGCGGGCCGGCCCGGTAGAGCTGGAGCTGGGAGTGCTGGTCGGTCGCGCCCAGGGCCCGCGCGGGCGTCTGGCCGCGCCCGTCCTTGCCGAGGCTCTCGGCCCACAGCTGGGCGAACCACTCGGCGAAGTACTCCAGGCGCTCGGCGTAGGGCATGACGGCGTTGACCGCGGCGCCCTCCTCTTCGAGCGCGTAACAGACGGCCCCGTAGGCGTAGCCCGGCGAGTCAAAGAGAGAGGGACCCAGCCCGTCGGCGGCCGCGCTCGCGCCGTCCAGCAGCCCCTCGATGTCGACGCCGAGGACGGCGGCCGGGACCAGCCCGACCGACGACAGGGCGGCGAAGCGGCCGGGGACGCCGTCGGGGACCGGCAGCCGCGGCAGGCCGTGTTCCGCGACCAGTTCCGACAGCGGCCCGGACTCGCCGGTCGTGACGACCGTCAGCTCGGTCCAGTCGACGCCCCGGTCCTCGTAGGCCTCCCGGACGACGAGGAAGTTCGCCAGCGTCTCGGCCGTCGTGCCCGACTTCGAGACGACGTTGATGGCGGTGTCTTCCAGCGGGAGGCCGTCGAGCGTGCGTTCGACGTGCTCCGGGTCGACGTTGTCGAGGACGACGTGGCGGTCGGGCTCGTCGGCCAGCGCCGCCGTCACCGTCTTCGCGCCGAGCGCGGAGCCGCCGATACCCACCGTGATGACGTACTCGGCGTCTCCGACCGGCTCGACGGCCTCGCGGATAGCCGCCGGGTCCGTCTCGTCGGGCAGGTTGAGCGCGGCGTAGCCGAACTCGCCGTTCTCACGGCCCGCGGCGATGGTCTCGTGGGCCGTCGCCACCCGTTCGTCGAGCGCGTCCAGTTCGTCTTCGTCGACGCCGGGGTCCGCCACGTCCCCCAGCGCCGCGCCGATATCCAGTTGCATGCGGGTACCGTCGCCCGCCTCGTACATATTTACGGGGGAGTCGCCGCTCGACAGCGTGGCGCTTAACCCCGTCCTGGCCTTACGCCGACCGATGACAGACGCGCAGCCGGCCGAGAGCGAGCGGAGCTACGACGGCTTCCCCGGCGCCTTCCCCTACGCGCTCCGGACCAGCGAGTCGCTACTGTTCAAGGGGTACGTCGTGGTCGCCGTCCTGCTCTCGGTCGCCATCGGGCTCATCTTCACGTTCGGCCTCATCGGCGTTCTCGCGGCGAGCACTGGCGTCCGCGGCGGGACGTTCACGTTCTCGCGGACGTTCTTCTTCTTCGTCGGGCTGCTCGTCGTCGCGCCCCTGCTCGCGCCGGTGTTGCTCGTCGCGCGGCGCCACCGCCGCACCGCCTCCTCGGTGGCCTACGACCGCGGGCTGGCCCTCGCGGCGCTGGGGTTCGTCGCCTCGCTGTACGTCGGGCTGATTATCTCGGTACCCCCGGCCCTGCAGGAGCCGACGAACAGCGGCGTCGTGCTGGCGCTGTACGGCTTGCCACAGATCGCCGGGTTCGTCCCCCCCTTACTCGCCGTCGGGCTGATGTACGTCGTCCACCGCGTTCTGAAGTGACGGCGCTCTTTGGCCCTTACACCGTCGCGATATCGCTGACTGCCCAAAGCCGCTGTAGCCAGTCGAAACCCCGAAAAACGCGCCTGACCTACCCGACTCCATGACCCGAAAAGAGGGGACGTTCCTCGTCACCCACGCCGACTCGGACTCGGCGACACTGCGCGACGTGGTCGACTCACAGGTACTGACGCTGTCGGAGAACCCCGGCCTCGAAGCCGGGGCCGTCGTCGAGGCCACGCTCGAAGCGGAGCCGCCGATGGAGGTTACCTACGCGGTGGCCGACCTCGCGGCCGAACACGAGATACCCGTCGAGGTTGTGGACCTGGAGCCGACGGCACAGGCGAAAGACGTCGCCGCCGACCAGCCGGTCGGCGAGGTCACCACGCGAGAGCGGGCGGGGACCGGCGAGGTCCACGTCCTGACCGTGCCCGACGGCGAGGCCGCGGCGACGGCCGAGGAGGTCGCCGCCGACGAGGAGACGGTCGCACGGGCGGGTCGGCTGGGCGTCGACCGCGTCGAGATTCGGACGGCGGACGGCGTCGTCAGCGTCCGGTATCTGCCGGACTGAACGGGCGGAGTTCCCCCGCCGGTCCGCGCTGCGACACTGTCGGGAGTCACGAACTCGAATGGTTCGCCGGGCCGGGGTGGCGAATATATCCGCGACTGCACGGCCGGCAGTATAAGAAGGCTTATTCGGTGGCGTGCCACACCCACGGCCATGGTCGCGTTCGAGGTCCCGGAAGTCGACTACACGCAGTACTCCAACCGGCAGCTCATCGCGGTCCCGCTCGCGGTGCTGGCGGTCGCCCTGGGGGTACTCGCGGTCACCTTCGCGATGACCGGGTCGCCGGTCGCGCTGGGGAACGACTTCACAGGGGGATCAGAGCTCACGGTGCAGTCGTCCGACTCGATTTCTCAACAACAGGCTACCGACATCTTCGGTGACTCCGTGGTCTCGGTCCAGCAGGTCTCCGGACAGGACCAGTACATCATCACGTTCGACGATAGCGCGGAGATATCGACGCTCACGTCCCAGGCCGAGCAGGCCGAGGGCATCACCGTCCTCCAGAGCGGCACCACGTCGCCGGTCTTCGGGGCGGACAACCAGCGTCTCGCAGTCATGGGCGTCGGCGTCGCCTTCCTCGGAATGAGCCTGCTCGCGTTCGCGCTGTTTCGGTCCTTCGTGCCGAGTATCGCCATCGTCATCTCGGCCTTCTCGGATATCGTCATCCCGGTCGCCATCATGAACCTCGTGGGCATCAAGCTCTCGCTGGGGACCGTCGCGGCGCTGCTGATGCTCATCGGGTATTCCGTGGACTCCGATATCCTGTTGAACAACCACGTCCTCCGTCGGTCGGGCGGGTTCTACGAGTCCACCTACCGGGCGATGCGGACCGGTGTGACGATGACGATCACCTCTATCGCGGCGATGACGGTGATGGCCATCGCGGCGACGCTGTTCGGCATCGAGCTGATGGCCTCCATCGGCCTCGTGCTGGTGCTTGGACTGACGGCTGACCTGATGAACACCTACATGCTCAACGTCACGCTGCTTCGCTGGTACAAGTACGAGGGGGTCAACCGATGAGCGTCCTCCGCGAGAACTGGCGGGTCGTCGTCCTCGTCGTCCTCCTGCTGGGCAGCACGGTCGCGCTGTTCGTGCCCGGGGCGCCGCCCGGCACGACGGCCAACGAGACCGCCGGCGGCGACCAGCTCACGAACCTCCAGTACGGTATCGACCTCTCGGGCGGCGCCCGTATCCAGGCGCCCGTCGTGGGGATGACCGCCGAGGGCGTCGCCGTCGGACCGAACGAGGAGGCGGCAACCCAGCAGGCCATCGCGGACCGCCTCGGCGTCGACCCCATCGACGTCGAGGTCCGCGCGGCCCAGCAGGAAAACCAGAACGGCACCGTCGAGGTGTTGAACGGGACCGTCACGAACGAGGAGTTCCGGACCGCGCTCCAGGCCGAGGGGTACCAGCCCTCGACGATTCGTGACGGCGTCACGCAGGCCACCCGCGACCGGATGGTGACGAGTATCCGGGACAAGATCACCACCTCGGCGCTCAGCGGCGGCCGGGTCCAGGAAGTCAACTCCCCCGGCGGCCAGAGCTTCATCAGCATCACCGCGCCCGGACGTGACGCCCAGGAACTCATCGACATCCTGGAAGAACGGGGCGTGGTCCGCGTCTACGCCGTCTACCGGAACGACACGACCGGCAACTGGACCCACCAGCAGGTCCTCAGCCAGGACGAGTTCGCCTCCATCAGCAACGCACAGAACCCGAACAACGGCGGCCCACAGGTGCCCGTGACCATCGAACAGAGCGCCGCCGAGCGGTTCCAGTCGGACATGGCCGCGGCCGGCTTCGGCAACGGGGCGTCCTGTAACGTCGAGGCCAGCGACCACGACTCCGTCGAGAGTATCAACGGGACGTGTCTGGTGACGACGCTCAACGGCGAACCCGTATTCATCGGCGGCGTCCGTCCGTCGCTCGGGCAGTCCTTCGCGGACGGCTCGTTCGCCAACGACCCGCAGTTCGTCATGACCACCACCTCGATGGACGAGGCCCGCGAACTCCAGCTCTCCCTGCAGGCCGGCCGGCTGCCGGCGGACCTGGACTTCGAGAACGGTAACCAGAACACCCTGTCGCCGGCGCTGGCCGACCAGTTCCGGACGAACTCGCTCATCACCGGACTACTCGCCGTGCTCGCGGTCAGCCTCGTGGTCTATGGCCGCTACCGCCGCCGCGAGGTCGCCCTGCCGATGATCGTCACCGCGCTCTCGGAGGTGTACATCCTGCTGGGCTTCGTCGCGCTGGCCCAGTACCCGCTGAACCTCTCACATCTGGCCGGCTTCATCGCCGTCATCGGGACGGGGGTGGACGACCTCGTCATCATCGGTGACGAGATTCTCCAGCAGGGGGAGGTCGGGACGGCCCGCGTGTTCCAGAGCCGCTTCCGCAAGGCGTTCTGGGTCATCGGCGCCGCCGCGGCGACGACCATCGTCGCGATGGCACCCATGGTCGCGTTCCCGCTGGGTGACCTGTCGGGCTTTGCCATCATCACCATCGTCGGCGTCCTCATCGGCGTCCTGATAACCCGACCGGCCTACGGTGACATCCTCCGGAGCCTCGTCTTAGACGAGTAAGACCGTTTTCATACGGCCGACTCCACACCACTGTCTCTGTCAACAGCCAGAAAGTCCACCCTAGCGGCTGAACGGTCGGTTACAAACGCGGGTTTGGTCCCGTCTCCCGAAACTCCGTTTTCAGAACTCCCCGAGCGTCGACTGCCGGGCGGCGGCGAGGACGTCGTCGCAGGTCGACCACGAGGCGCGGGCGCAGTCGGGCAGGCCGCCGTGTTCGGCCACGTAGTCAGCCAGAAACCCCCTGGTCGTCGGGTCGCTCGGGTAGCCCGACCCCACGTCGCCGTGGGTCGCCGCGAGCGCTTCGACGTGGCCGTCGCGGGCCACCTTCGCCACGATGGAGGCCGCGCCCACCAGCGGGTCCGTCTCGTCGGCGCCGTGTTCGGCCGTGAGGTCGACGGCGGCGTCGACGCGGTCGGCGACCCGGCGGCCGAACCGCTCGGCGTCGGTGTCGCCCGCGTCGACGGTGCCCGCGAGCCCGTCGCGGGCCACCCCCGACAGCGCCTCGGCGTGGGCCGCGACGGTCAGCGTGTTCATGTCGGTCTCGGGGTCGTCGATTCGGGAGACGGATATCTCCGCGACGGCGACGGCGTCCGCGGCGGCCCGGATTTCCTCGTCCAGTCGCTCCCGTTTCGCCGGCGCGATGCCCTTCGAGTCGCCCACGCCGTCGGGGAGGGCGTCGGGGGCGGCGCACACTGCGGCGGCGAACATCGACCCCAGCACCGGCCCCTTGCCGGCCTCGTCGGCGCCCATTCGCATGGCTGGTGGGTTCGCGCCGTCGAGTAAAGCGGTTGTGGTCGGTGTCGACTGTACGGCCGCGAAACGGTTCGACAGCCGAGCTTCGTGTCCGGTAGTTCGTTACGGCCGGCACAAAGCACGTGGCCGACCGAGCTACTCCCGGCTGGCCCGTCTGAAGAACGCTATCGCCGCGCCCAGCAGCGTGAGGTTCTGGACGAACGAGGTCAGCTCCTCGCCGCGGGACTCCGCGTCGACGTTCCAGAAGTCGTGCATTATCGGCGTGACGCCGAGCAGAAACGCGGCGACGCCGGCCGCGGCGACCTTCGGTAGCTTCCAGAGCGCGATACCGATACCGCCACCCAGCAGGAGCCCGCTCGACGCGGGCACGAGCTGCTTCGCGAACGGGACCCCTTTGGCCTCCGCGTAGCCGATACGACCGTCAAGATTCGTGAGATTTCGAACGGCGAGCACCGCCAGACCGCTCCCGAAGAGGAGCCGCCCGAGCAGCGACGGCGGGCTGTCGCCGTCCGTATCTATATCAGACATGCATACAGTCAAGTCGGTGCACCCGGATAACCACCCGCTTTACCGACGCCGCTACCGGTATCTCGGACGCGCTCTCGACCAACTGGCCTGTTCTGCTACGGCCGAGAGTTACACCGCCGCGTAGCTACTGCCGGAAGAATTCCTCGTCGGCGAACGGTTCGTCCTCGCCTTGCACGTCCACCACGTCGAGCGCAGTGACCACGGCGTCGACGCCCAGCAGGCCCGTCAGACTCGGCTCGGTGCGGCCCTCGTCGCTCGAAATCAGCTCTTTCACGTAGAGCCCGCCGGCGCCGTGGATACGGACATCGGCGTGGGTCGAATCGACCAGGTCGCCGCTGGCGTCGTACACGTCACGCGTCCGCGTGAGGTCCGCCCTGCGGTGGGCGACGCGCTGTGGCGTCTCCTGGTGGACGGTCGCCCCTTCGAGCTCGTCGAGCGCGGCCTGCAGGTCGTCGTCGCTGACCGGCTCGGCGAACTCCACGTCCATCCGGTAGGTCTTCGAGGCGTCGAGTTCCTTGACGCGTTCGACCATCTCGTGGGTGGCCAGCCGGAGCCCCTCGACCTCGACTTTCCCGTCGGCGAACTCGTTGATGTCCGCTTCCAGCGCCTCGACGTCGACATTCCGCGTCCGGGGCTCGTCCACTTCGATGACGAACGGCCGACCGGACTCCAGCATCAGCGCGTCGACGTCCTCGCGGCCGGCGCCGTGGAAGGTGCCGGCCTCGCCGTCCATCGCGTCGACCACGACGGGCGCCGAGAGCTGCTCGACGCTCTCGTCGTACCGGTAGCCCGTGCCGTCACAGCCGTCACAGGGCTCGCCCTGCCAGCGGCCGGTGCCGTTGCAGTCGTTACAGGGCCACTTCGTCTGGGGGATGTCCCGCTGTAGTTTGCGGTAGCGGCCGTAGACGAACGCGGAGTTGACCTTGGCGTCGACCTCGTCTGTCGCCAGGTCCAGCGTGAACTGCACGTCGGGCCGCCCGAACTCCACCTCGGCGCCGGTGATGTCGCCGATTTGCTTCCCGACCTCCCGATTGAGCTCGGTCTTCAGCGCCTCGCCCGCGTCCGCCTCGAAGCCGATGTCCTCCCGGAGCAGCGTGTCGTTCTCTTCGAGCAGGGGCGGCACCTTCGTCCCGACCTGGTACGTCTCGAAGTCGTAACCCCGAACCGCGGTCGCGGCCTGCTCGGCCCACCACTCGACCCGCTCGCTCTCCAGTTCGCAGACCCAGCAGTCGTCGTCCGGTTCGTACGGCTCGTCGTCCTCCAGGGCCACCGACACCCGTAGTGCCTCCCCTCGCTCGGCGTTGGCCAGTCCGAAGCTCCGCTCGGCGAACAGCCGGCCGAGACAGGAATCACAGAGCGGCCCCGTGGCCAGCGCGGCCCGCGCGTCGTCTAGAACGGTCATTGTCGATGTGAGGAGGGGGGCCGGTAACTGCGTTTCGACCTAGGTGTAGTAGGAACGGCGGTGACTGATTGGTATCTCCACCGCCAGAGAGTCCCGCCCGCGTGGTTTGTCCCGCTGGCTACCTGAACGTGGATTGCCTCACCGCTCGTCTCGCCCGCCGTCGGAGCGGCGCTCAGATGCCGGTGACGCCCCGCCGTCCGCCGGGAACGGGTCGCCGGGTGACTCGTCGGGCTGGCCGAACAGCTCCCCGGGCACGTCGGTGACGGACACCGTCACGTCCCGCTGTGGGAACGGGATTTCGATGCCCTCGGTCCGGAATCGCTTGTAGATGGCGCTGTTGAGTTCGTGGGTCACACGAGCTCGCTGGGACGGGTTGTTGACCCAGCACAGCAGTTCGAAGTCGAGGGCGGAGCCGCCGAACTCCCGGAAGCGGACGCGGGGCTTGGGCCGGTCAAGCACCAGCCCCTCGGCCCCGGCGATTTCCAGCAGGACATCTTCCAGCCGGTCGATGTCGGTGCCGTAGGCGACGCCGATGGACACCCGGATGCGGCGTTTCGTCTTCGGGGTGGACTCGTTGACGATAGCGGCGTTGGACAGTTTGGCGTTGGGAACGGTGACGAGGATGTCGTCGCGGGTCCTGATGACCGTCGACCGGACCGAGATGTCCTCGACGCGGCCGCGCTCACCGGTTTCGAGGACGACGTAGTCGCCGACCTTGTAGGTCCCGTCGAGATACAGCGACAGCGAGCCGAAGAAGTTCGCCAGGGTGTCGCGGGCCGCCAGCCCGACGATGATGCCGGCCACCCCCGCGGAGGCCAACAGCGGCGTCACGTCGACGTCCCACAGCACCAGCAGGAGGAAGACGCCGACGGCGGCGACGACGGCGCTCCAGACGTTCTGGAGGATGGGCACTATCTGTCGGTCGATGTAGCGGCTGTCGGTCACCACCGCCGAGGCCTTCCGGCCCACCCGGAGCAGCGTCACCATCCAGATGACGATGACGAGCGACAGCGTCCCCGACTCCAGCGGGACGGCGATATCCGGCGAGACGTTGTACACCTGTGTTCCCACGTACGCCCCGGCGAGACCGACGGTGAGATACACCGCGGTGTGGATGCCGCCGAAGACGATTTCGTCGACGTTCCCGTCGATTCGGTCCGTCAGCCGTCTGAGATACCGGTCCCCTACCTCCCGGACGGCGATGGCCGCCACGAGTCCGGCCGCGATGAGCAGCGCGAACCCCTGCCAGGCGGGGAGCCCGCCCAGCCAGTCGACGATTCCACCCAGTTGCATGCCAGCCGTTAGACAGGGAGTATATAAATACTGATAGCTCCTGTCCCATCCCCGGACCGATTCGATTTTACCCCTGGCTGTCGGCCGGGCGAGTATGAACCCCGTCGTCGTCGCCGTCCTGCTGGGCGTCCTGCAGGGGGTCCTGGAGTGGATTCCCGTCTCCAGCGAGGGCGGGGTCGCACTCGCCTCGACGGTGCTCGCGGGCGTCTCGCCGGCGGACGCGACGCGGCTGGCGCTCTTTCTGCACGCCGGGACCGCCGTCGCCGCCGCCGCGTACTACCGGGCCGACGTGGGCGACCTGGCCCGGTCGGTCCGTGAACTCACCCGTCGTCCCTTCGCCGACGAGACGGCGGACCTCTCCTTTCTGGCCGTCGCGACCCTCGCCACCGGGCTCACCGGGGTGCCGGCGTATCTCCTGCTCGACGCCGCCGTCTCCGGGCTCGAAGGGGGGCTCTTTCTCGCGCTGGTCGGCGGTCTGCTCGTGTTGACGGGGCTGCTCCAGCGCTTTGCGGTCGCGCTGTCGCTGGGCGAGCGCCACAGTCCGGACTGGGTCGACGCCGCCGTCGTGGGCGCCCTGCAGGGCGTGGCCGTTCTCCCCGGCGTCTCCCGCTCGGGCACCACCGTCAGCGCGTTGCTCCTGCGGGGCCACGGGGGCGAGTCCTCCCTGCGGCTCTCCTTCCTGCTGTCGATTCCGGCGGCACTGGGGGCCAACGCGCTCGTGCTGGCCGACGACGGCGTGCCGGCAATCGACCCCCTGAGCGCCGTGGTCGCGCTGGCGGTCAGCGCCGTCGTCGGCTATCTGACCGTCGGCGCGCTGGTCCGGCTGGTGCGGCGGGTCCCGTTCTGGACGGTCTGTGTCGCCTTCGGCGGGCTGGGCGTCGTCGGCGGGCTCGGCGTCGCGCTGTGAGCGACGCGCTCAGGTGTCTCCGACGCTATGGCCCGCTATGGCCGACTACGACGGATTACTGCTCGACCACGACGGCGTCTTGCTGACGCTCACCGACCGCGCGACGCTCCGGGAGGCCGCGCTGGCGGCGCTCCGGGACGCGGGCATCGAGCGCCCGTCGGACGCGGACGCCGAGGCGCTCAGCATCCGCGTTACGTCGGACGATCTGGTCGCACTGGCCGACCGCCTCGCGGTCGAGCCCCAGCGGCTCTGGCGCTGTCGGGAGGACCGCATCGCCGCGCTCCTGTGCGAGGAACTCGACGCCGGCCGAAAGGCGCCCTACGACGACGTCCCCGCGCTCGACGGCGTGGCCGTTCCGGCCGGCGTCGTCAGCAACAACCAGCGGCGAATCGTCGAGGCCGCCCTCGATGCCCACGGCCTCACCGGCCGGTTCGAGACGGTGGTCGCACGCGGGCCGACGGTCGAGAGCCTGACCGAAAAGAAGCCCGAGCCGACGTATCTTGAGAGCGCGATGGCCGATATCGGCTGTGCGAACCCGCTGTACGTCGGCGACAGCGAGTCGGACGTTGTGGCGGCCGACCGCGCGGGCGTCGACGTGGCCTTCCTGCGCCGCGACCACAACGCCGACACCGCGCTCGACAGCCGCCCCACCTACGACGTCGGGAGCCTCCACGCCGTCGTCGACCTGCTCTGACGCCGGTGGTGGAACTTATATAGGATTCGGCGACAACTCTCGGACGACTGCGGCTATGAGTGGTGACGAACACAAAGTACTGGACACATCCGGCGACTTCCAGTACGTCGTCCGCGGCGGCCAACCGGTCACCGACCCCCGGTGGCAGTCCTGCCGCCTCATCGTCACCAACAAGCGGCTGATACTCGCGACCAGCGACGGCAAGACGCCCATCCCGCACACGAACATCTCCCTGCCCGACGACCCCGCGAGTGCAGTGCCCGGTGACGTCCCGTCGGGCGCGACGGTGCTCGCCGTCGGCGACAACGTCCTGCTTGTGGACGCGAGCAACGTCTCGGACTTCGCGTTCGAGTACCGGCGGGCGACCCTGCAGGGCGAGGTCATCCTCGCGCGCAGCCCCGCCGTCGTCGGCGGCGTCATCCAGGACGACGCCGAGTGGAGCAAGGCCCGCTTTCGGCTGGACGACGACGAGGTCCGCCTGCAGTTCCCCGGGGGCGGGTCGACCCTCTTCGACATCGACGACGTGGGGACCATCGAGACGAGCGAGAGCACCGTCCTGGGCGACCAGCGGACCGTCGTCGAGGTCGAACACACCGACGAGGAGGACCGCAGCGTCGAGACCCACCTCTCTGGCATGCCCCACCACACCGACGCCCTGGAGGCGCTGTTTCGCGCCGTCGTCGAGGACCGCGGGGACGACTACGAGCTCTCGGAGATGGAGAGCCAGGTGTTGATGGCGCTGTACTCGGGCGTCTCCCCCTTCGAGATGGCCGACTTCGTCGGGACGACGCCCGACGACGTCGAGGAGATATACCAGAAGCTACTCGACGTGGGCGCGGTGGACAAAGTCCGGACGCGGACCGAGGTCAGCCTGAACGCCCAGGGTCGGAACATGGCGTCCGAAGCGATGAGTGGGGAGTAGCGAGGTCGGAGCGTAGCGACGACCTCGGATAAGCACAGCGGGGAGCGATAGCGACCCGCGAGCAGAGCGTGGTTTGAACGAACGCAGTGAGTGAAAACCACGACACGGAACGGCGACGGAGCGAGCCGTGGAGTAGGAGACATCGAGCGGAGCGAGATGTCTCTGAACGAGCGAGCGGCGATAGCCGCGAGCAGGAGAACGGTCTGAACGAACGCAGTGAGTGAAAACCACGACACGGAGAGCCGTGGCGTAGGAGACACCGAACGGAGCGGGTGTCTCCGAAACGTGAACGGAGAACGAGATAGCCTACGAGCGCAGCGGCGTCGGTCTTTCAGCCGCGGCCTCGAAGGGGAACGCCCGGGTCGCTACTCGCGCTTGCGCACCGCCTCCAGCGACCAGAAAAAGCCGTAGTAGGCGACGACGCCGCCCAGCAGCGTCAGGTAGTAGAGCCACTGTGGCCCGCCGGGCAGGAGGTCGAAGATGACGGTGACGACGGTCACCCACGCCAGCGCGAAGACGAAGTCGACGACCATCCCGCCGCGGTGCTCGTCGACGTGCCGGCCGACGGTTTCGAGCAGCCCCTTGGGCGACGTCATTGCCATCTCAGGCCTCCTCGTGTTCGTCGACCACGAGGACCGGGACGTGCGTCGACCGCAGGACCCGCTCGGTGACGCTGCCGAGCAAGGCCCGGCGGACGCCCGACCGGCCGTGGCTCCCCATGACGACCAGGTCGATGTCCTGGTTGTCGGCGTAGCCGGCGATGACGTCGTGGGGCGTCCCGACGCGGACTTCCTCGTGGACGGCTACGTCGTGTTCGGCGGCGGCGTCGACGACGGCGCCGGTCGCGTCGTCGGCGTCCTCCTGCAGTTCGTGCATCTCGCCGAAGTTGCCCTGCCTGATGCGGTCGATCTGTTCGGTGCCGAGGCTGAGGTTCACCGCGTCGACGTCGACGACGTACAGCGCGTGCAGGCGGGCGTTGTACTTCTTCGCGAGGTCCACGGCGTGGGACACCGCGACGTTTGCTGTATCGCTCCCGTCAGTCGGAATGAGGATGTTCTCGTACATTGTTAGTCGTCCGCAGGGGCGTCACCGCCGCTGTTCGAGACGATGTCCTCGGCGGTCTGTTGCTGGCCCATCGGCTCGGGGCTGTGACACTGGCGGACCATCTTCTTGGTCTCCAGTGGCGGCTCCGGCGTCACCAGCGAGACGGCGATGGTGACGATGAAGACCAGCGGCGTCCCGACCAGCGCGGCTCCGATGGGCGGGACGTACTGGGCGTATATCGGGATGAGCGCACCGCTCTCACCGGCGGCCGCACCGAGGGCGCCGATGTAGGCCGGCAGCACGCTGTTGATGATAGACGTGATCCACAGCAGGAGGCCGACGGTCATGCCGGCCAGGGCCCCCTGTCGGTTGGTGTTCTCCCACCAGAGTCCGAGGAAGAACATCGGGAACAGGACGACGCCGGCCAGCGAGAAGGCGTAGGCGACGAGTTCGCCGATGAGCGCCGGCGGGTTGAACGCGGTCACCGTGACCAGGGCGCCGATGCCGACGATGGTCGCACGCCCGATGAGCACCTGCTGGCGCTGGGTCGCGTCGGGGTTGATGAGCTCCGAGTAGATGTCGTGGGCGACGGCCGAGGAGGCTGTGATGAACAGGCCGGCCGTCGTCGCGATTGCTGCGGCCATCCCGCCGGCGGCGACCAGCCCGACGAACCACGTCGGGAGGTCGGCGAACTGGGCGGCCAGCACGACGATGACGTCGCCCTCCGCGCCGGACATCGCCTGCTGACCGTTGTAGACGGCGTCAGGCGAGAGATTGTTGACCGCGGCGAACAGGTCGACGCCGAAGGCCGCCATCGCGGGGGCGGCCCAGTACAGCAGCATGATGAAGAACAGCCCGGAGACGGTCGACCAGCGGGCCGTTCGCTCGTTTTTCACCGTGTAGAACCGGACCAGGACGTGCGGGAGCCCGCAGGTCCCGAAGATGAGCGAGAACGCCGTCGCCACCCAGAGGTAGTAGCCGTTCCCGCCGATGAAGGGTTCGGAAAACTGCCGGCTGAGTTCGCTGAACAGGGCGCCGTACTCGATCTGCGGGAGTACCGTCGAGTAGCCGCCCGTGAACCCGACGACGTAGACGCCAGCGAGGAACGCGACGATGAGGATGACGTACTGGACGGCCATGTTCTTGGTCGCGCCGAGCATCCCCGAGAGCGCGAGGTAGCCGACCGTGATGGTCATCATGACGACGATCATGGGGATGATGTCGAGCCCGAAGACGTACTGGGCGACGAGCCCCATCCCGCGGGCCTGGCCCACGGAGTAGACGTACGCGATGAGCAGCGTGGTAAAGGCCGCAAGCGCCCGCGCCATCGGCGAGTTGAACCGGTCGGCGACGAAGTCGGGCGCGGTGTACTTCCCGAAGCGGCGCATCTGTGCCGCGAGGAAGATGAGCAGGACGAAGTAGCCGGTCGTCCAGCCGACGATGAAGGCCAGGCCGTAGAAGCCCGAGAGGGCGACCAGCCCGGCCAGCCCGAGATACGACGCCGCGGACATCCAGTTGGCCCCGATGGCCATCCCGTTCTCGATGTTCCCGATACCGCGGCCAGCGACCCACATCCCCTCGGCGTCGGCTACCTTGAACACGTAGCCGATGACGAGGAAGGAGGCCATCATCAGGAAGACGATGATTGCCGGGACGAGCTTGAACGAGATGTCGAGCGCCTCGGCCTGCAGCGGGACCGTCATTGCTCGACGCCCCCGTCGGTGGCCGCGGCCTCACCGCTGTCACCGTGCTCGCCCGTCTCGGGGTCGCCGGTGGTGTGTTCGATGCCGTACTTCTCGTCGAGCTTGTCGCGCTGGCGGGCGTAGATGGCCGCCAGGACGAGCGCGCCCGTCGGCCCACAGAAGGCCACCAGGAAGTAGTGCCACGGGAACCCGAGGACGGGCATCGTCGTCGTCATCATCTCCGGCGCGATGGCCGTCATGGTCACCGGACCGAACACGATGAGCGCCCAGGCGACGAAGCCGGCCCAGACGATTCTGAGGTGGTCGCGCATGTAGGCGGTGCTCGGTTTCAGCAAGTTCACCTCCTCGTTGAGGTAGTCCGTGTTCTGATGGCGCTGTGCGGCTCGGGTCGCCCCGCCGTCTGTCGCCGTTTCGTGCGTGTTTTTGTCTGACATAGTTGCGTTTGTCGTGCCCACCGTAGCCCCTCTTTTGTTCGAAAACGGTTCGCCGACTCAGTCGCCGCTCATCTTCGACTGGATTTCAGTCACCACGTCGGGATTGCGCAGCGTGCTGGTGTCGCCCAGCTCCTCGCCGTTGGCGATTTCCTCCAGCAGCCGCCGCATGATCTTCCCCGAGCGGGTCTTGGGGAGTTCCGGCGTGAAGATGACTGCCTCCGGACGGGCGATGGGCCCGATGGCGTCTTCGACGCCCTCGATGATCGCCTGCCGGAGTTCCTCGTTCTCCTCGGCGCCGTCCTCGGTGATGATGTAGGCGTACACCGCCTCGCCCTTGATTTCGTGGTCCCCGCCGACGACGGCCGCCTCGGCGACGCCTTCGACGCCGACGATGGCGCTCTCTATCTCCATCGTTCCCAGGCGGTGGCCCGAGACGTTGAGCACGTCGTCGACCCGACCCAGGACGGTGATGTACCCGTCCTCGTCGAGCTTGGCGCCGTCCTCGGGGAAGTACACCCACTGGTCGCGGTCGGGGTCGGAGTACTCGCGCCAGTACTCGTCGAGGAACCGCTCGTCGTTCTTGTACAGCGTCCGGAGCATCCCGGGCCAGGGCTGGTTGACGACGAGGTAGCCCGCTCGCCCGGCCCCGACGGGGTCGCCGCTTACGTCGACCACGTCGGCGCTGATGCCGGGCAGCGGCCGTCCGGCGGTCCCCGGTTTCATCTCGCCGATGGCCGGCAGCGTCGTCACCATCATCCCGCCGGTCTCGGTCTGCCACCAGGTGTCGACGATGGGACAGGACTCCCCGCCGATGTGTTTGTAGTACCACTTCCACGCGCGGGGGTTGATTGGTTCGCCGACAGTCCCCAGCAGCCGGAGGCTGGAGAGGTCGTGGCTGTCGGGGTACTCCGTGCCCCACTTCATGAACGCGCGGATGGCCGTCGGTGCGGTGTAGAGCTGGGTGACCTCGTACTCCTCGACGATGTCCCAGAGGCGGTCCTTGTCGGGGTAGTCGGGGGTCCCCTCGTACATCACCGTCGTGGTCCCCAGGGACAGCGGCCCGTAGACGATGTAGGAGTGGCCGGTAATCCAGCCGATGTCGGCCGAACACCAGTAGGTGTCGTCGGGCTTGACGTCCAGGACGGCGTGGCTCGTCCAGGCCGCGTAGGACAGATAGCCGCCGGTCGTGTGTTTGACGCCCTTGGGCTCTCCGGTGGTCCCGGAGGTGTACATGAGGAACAGCATGTCCTCGGCGTTCCGGGTGACCGGCTCGACCTCGGCGCCCTCGTGTTCGCCGACGAGTTCGTCGTAGTCGTGCTCGTCCGCTTTCATGGGGTGGTCGTAGTCGTCGTCCAGCCGGTCGACGACGACGGTCTCGACCTCGTGGCCCACGTCGTCGAGGCCCTCGTTCGCCTTCTCCTTGTGCGGGAGCGGGTCCCCGCGCCGGTAGTAGCCGTCACAGGTCACGAGGAACTCGGAGTCGGCCGACTCCATCCGGGTCGCGAGCGCGTCCGCGGAGAAACCAGCAAAGACCACAGAGTGAGGTGCGCCGATGCGGGCACACGCCAGCATGGCGACCGGCAGCTCCGGAATCATCGGCATGTACATCGTGACCACGTCGTCCTCCTCGACGCCCAGGTCGCGCAAGGCGGCGGCGAACTCGTTTACCTCTCGGTGGAGTTCGCTGTAACTGTAGGTGCGTTTCTCCCCGAGCTCGCCGATCCACTCGATCGCGGCCTCGTCACCGCGGTCGTCGAGATGCCGGTCGAGACAGTTCGCCGAGGCGTTCAGTTCCCCGTCTGTGAACCACTCGTAGAAGGGGGCGTTGCTGTCATCAAGTACCTGGTCCCACTCGCTCTCCCAGTCGAGCAAGTCCGCTGCCCGTTCCCAGGCTTCGGGCCCCTTCTCCTCGAACTCTTCGTAGATGCCGGGGTCGGCAACGTTGGCCTGCTCGACGAACGACTCCGGTGGCTCGAAGACGTCCTGTTCTTCGAGTCGCGCTTCAAGTTGGACCTCTTCATCTGACATGGTCTATCATAGACAATCCCGTGGCGGTTGATAAACGGGGGGTCTAACTATCGAAACAGCGAAATTACACTTCGCCCTTCACTTCTCTCGACGGCGTTTCGGACGCCTCGGCGAAGAACGCGGTCAGGACTTTCTGTTGGGCCTTTCTGAGATGGTTGTGGAGCGTCGGGGCGGAGACGGCGAGCGAGTCGGCGAGTTCCTCGGCGGTCGTCCCCCGGGGCCACTCGAAGTAGCCGCTGTGGTAGGCCGCTTCTAACACGGTCGCCTGCCGGTCGGAGAGGTGGTCCGACAGGTGCTTTCGGAACCCGGTGTCGGTCTCGACCGGGCGCTCGGTCTCGTGTTTCGCGCTCAGCGTCGTCCCGGGGTAAGCGCCCACGACGGTATCGACGACCCCGCGGAGGTCGGTGTCGGTGGGGAGTTCCGCGGTGATGGTCGCCTCGCCGCTTTCGGCCGTCAGGTCCCGGATGCGGCCCCCGTTCTCCACGAGCGAGAGCGTGGGCGCCGCCGTGACGACGACCTCCAGCAGCGCGCCGTCGCGGTAGTCCTCGATGAGGCGGGCGTCGACGGTCGCGGGGTCGTCGGTGACGTAGTCGAGGACGGCGTCGGTCGATGCCCCGTCGACGACGAGGTAGTACAGCAGCGACCGCCCGCCGACCGGCACCACCCCCGAGAGTTCGACCCGGCAGTCCAGCGTCGCCGAGAGCCCGACGGTCACGGCGTCGGCGTCGGTGCTCTTGAAGGTGAGTTCGGTGACCGTATCCGCAAGCAGCAGTCGCTTTCGCTCGACGGCCGACAGCGCCGCGCCGACGTGGGCCCCGAGCGCCCCCAGTGCCTCCCGTTCGGCGTCGCCGATACCGGCGGTCGTGCCGACGGCCAGCGCGCCCGAGACGGCGTCTTCGCGGACGAGCGGGACGAACACGACCGGGCCGTCCCGACCCTCGACCGAGCGGACCTCGTTGCCCTCTATCGCGTCGGTCGCCACGTCCCCGTGTGCCCGCCGCTGTTCGGTGACGCGTTGCTCGCCGGTCCCGGCTATCGCACGCGGCGTGAGGCCGTCGCCGGTGTGTTCGGCCAGCCACGCGAACCGGAACCCCTCGGTCGCCGCCAGCCGGTCGCACACGGTCTCGGCTATCTCCTGGCCGGTCGCGGCCTCGGACAGCGCCGCGCCGACCTCGCTGGCGACGCCGATGGTCCGGCGGAGGCGGGCCGGCGCCGTGTCGGTCTGTGCGGTATCGACGGCGCTGACGACGGCTTCGCGGTCGGGCTCGTCGAGGAGGGGCGCGAGCCGGTCGAGGCGCTCCCAGCCGCCCAGCGCACAGACGACGTGGGCGGGGACGCCGTCGGCGAGGAGGTCCGCCGCGAACCGCCAGCGCAGGTCCCGCGAGGAGACGTCGGCCAGCCGCGGCTCCGTCTCGGCGGCGCGGTCGGCCACCTCGCCGACGAGCATCTGGAGGCGGCGGGCCGAGACCGACAGCAGCGGCTCGTCGTCGTCGCGGCCGGCCGCGCTGGCGAACTTCCGCACGTCGTGTTCGACGCCCGAGGGCAGGTAGGTCTCGCGGGTCACCGTTTCGCCGTCGCGGACGGCCAGGAAGTGGTGGTTTCCGACGGTCTCGACGTCGGCCACCCGGAGCTGTGCCATCTCGGCCGGCCGCAGGCCGACTTCCCCGCCCAACCGGACGACCAGGTCTTCGCGGTGGGTCTCGGCGGCGCGGCGGAGCCGCTCGTACCCGCGGGCGCCGAGCACGTCGGTAGTCATGTTTCGGTTATTCGTGGTCTAGCGAAATAAGTATGCGGTTCCGAAACGCGGTTCGAGCGGACTCGCTCCGTCAACCGATACTTGTTCGGCTGGATTTCCCCAAACCGTTTCGCTTATCTCTATCTTTCCGAAACGTGTGGGCCGTCTCATTCAGGTGTCGCCGACCGCAACTCCCCGAGTATCTCGGGGTTACGCAGCGCGCTGATGTCGCCGAGCTCGTCGCCGTTGGCGACGGCGGTCAACAGTCGGCGCATCACCTTCCCCGATCGGGTCTTGGGCAGCTCCGGGGTGAACACCACCGTTTCGGGGACCGCGACGCTGCCGATAGCGGACTCGACGGCCCGTTCGATTCGCTCCCGGAGCGCCGCCTCGGCGCAGTTGCTCGTCGGCGAGACGTAGGCGTAGACGGCCGTTCCGGTGGTCGCGTGGTCCGCCCCGACGACGGCGGCCTCGACGACCCCCTCGACGCCCGCGATGGCCGACTCCAGTTCCATCGTGCTGAAGCGCCGTCCCGCGACGTTGATGGCGTCGTCGATGCGGCCCAGCAGCGTGAGATAGCCGTCGCTGTCGACTATCGCCCCGTCCTCGGGGGCGTAGCGCCACTCCTCGCCGCGGTCGGCGGCTTCCCCCCACCCCTCGCCGGTGCGAAGCGACTGGGGCATCCCCGGCCAGGGGCTGGTGACGACGAGTTCGCCGGCGGTGCCGGCCCCGACCGACTCGCCGACGGGGTCGACGACCGACATCTCGACGCCGGGCAGGGGCTTTCCCGCCGCTCCCGGCTTCATCGCGTCGACGCCCGGGAGCGTCGAGAGCAGTATCGCGCCCGTCTCGGTCTGCCACCAGGTGTCGACGATGGGACACTCCCCGCCGCCGATGTGTTCGCGGTACCACTGCCAGGCCGGCTCGTCGATGGGTTCGCCGACGGTGCCGAGCAGGCGCAGGCTGGAGAGGTCGTGGCTCTCGGGGTGTTCCGTCCCCCACTTCATGAACGCGCGGACGGCCGTCGGCGCGGTGTAGAACACGTCGACGGCGTACTCCTCGACGATGTCCCAGAGGCGGTCCTTCTCGGGGTGGTCGGGCGTGCCGTTGTACAGCATCGTCGTCGTCCCCAGGGCGAGGGGCCCGTAGACGATGTAGGAGTGGCCGGTAATCCAGCCGATGTCGGCCGAACACCAGTAGGTGTCCTCGGGCTTGACATCGAGGACGGCGTGGCTCGTCCACGCGACGTGGGAGAGATACCCCCCCGTCGTGTGGTCGACGGCCTTTGGCTCCCCGGTCGTCCCGGAGGTGTAGATGCGAAAGAGGGTGTCCGTCGCGTCCCGCGGGACCGGCTCGACCGTCTCGCCGTCGTAGGCCTCCCGCAGGCGGTCGTAGTCGTGGTACCCCTCGCCGAGGTGGACGTCCCGTCCCAGCCTATCGAGCACGACCACGTCGATGTCGTGGTCGACGGCGAGGCGGGCGTTGTCGGCCTTGTTCTTCTGGGCAACGGCGCTGCCCCGCCGGTAGTAGCCGTCGCAGGTGACAAGCAGCGACGAGCCGGTCCGCTCCAGTCGCTCGGCGAGCGCGTTGGCCGAAAACCCCGCGAAGACGACGTTGTGAATCACGCCCAGCCGGACGCAGGCGAGCATCACGACCGGGAGCTCGGGCACCATCGGGAGGTAGATTGTCACCACGTCGTCGGCCTCGACCCCCTGTGCCCGAAGCGCGGCCGCGACGGCGTTGACCTCGCGGTACAGCTCCCGGTACGTGTAGCTGCGGGACTCGCCGACGTGGCCCTCCCAGATGAGCGCGAGCTGGTTCTTGCGCTCCGGGAGGTGGCGGTCGATACAGTTGTAGGAGGCGTTCAGGCGCCCCTCGGGGAACCACTCGAAGGGCGGGCCGTCAGCCCCCCGAAGCACGTCGGCGGGCGGGTCGTGCCACTCGAGCAGGTCGGCCGCCCGCTGCCAGCAGTCGGGCCATTCGCGTTCGAACTGGTCGTACACCGCCGGGTCGGCGACGTTCGCCTGTTCGACGAACCACGCCGGCGGGTCGATGGCCGGGCGGTCGTCCAGTGCGGTGGCTCGACCGGACCCGTCACCCGTTGTCATCGTTCACACCTACGGCGGTGTGGGCATAATACTGCCGGCTATTCACCCCCGACTCGCCGCCGTCCCGTTCTCAGTATCGACACTCGCAGCGGAACCTATTTGCGCCGCCCTCGACAATCAGGCTACGAGAGCGGCCCATGAGCGACACAGAGAAGAAAATCGCCGACATGCAGGGTCAGTTCCTGCAGGCGGTCTCGCAGGGCCAGCGGCTCACCGACGCCGAGTGGCAGAACTGCCGCATCATCCTCACGACCCAGCGCATCGCGCTCATCGCCGACGACAAGCGACAGATCGCGCTGACTGACATCGACCGCATCGCCGACCGGTTCGACGTGAACCAGCGCAGCGCCGGCGTCTCCGAGTACGTCGCCCTCCACGTCGGCGAGGACGTCGTTCTGGTGTCGGCGTCGGACCACGAGGCCTTCGAGACGGACTTCTACCGGGCGAGCCTGGACGGGGCGGTCATCCTCGTGCAACACCCCGCGGTGAAAGGCGGCGTCGTCAAGAGCAACGAGTGGACGAAGGGCCGATTGAAAATCTCGGACGAGGCCGTCCGCCTGGCGATGGCCGACGGACAGGCCGTCGACATCGAGCGGACCGACATCGGCGACCTGACCGTCGAGGAAAAGCAGGTCAACGGGGAGGAACGGACCGTCATCCAGGTCGAACACAGCCAGGGCGACATCAGCGTCGAGACCCACCTCGCCGGCGAGGAGTTCCACGCCACCGTCCTCCGGACGATGCTCGAGGACAGCGCCGAGCAGAACCGCGCCGACCTCGACCTATCCTCGACCGAGAAGCGGGTCATCATGGCGCTGCATTCGGGCGTCTCACCCTTCGATATCCCGAACTTCGTCGGCATCGACGTCGAGAAGACCGAGGCCATCTTCGACCGCCTCATCGAACTCGACGTCATCAGCGTGCTCCGGGAGCGCACCGAGGTCGCGCTGACGACGAAGGGCCGGCGGGTTGCCGGGGACCGGATGGGAGAGCAGTAGCGTGGTTCGAGCGAGCAAAGCGAGTAAGAACCACGGAAAGCGACGCGGTGACCGAAGGGAACCGCCGAGCAGTAGCGAGGAAGCGACCGAAGGGAGCTTCCTCGGATAGCGAACGGGGAACGAAGCGACCCGGGGAGCAGTAGGGAGGCTTCGAACGCAGTGAGACGCCTCGAAGCCGACCGTTGGGGAACCGCCGGCTCCGCAGGCAGTCGGGCGGCACAGCCACCATCGCCCGGTAAAGTTCCAGGCAGTTGTTTACGCAAATATTGCACCGTTAGTCCCGCCATATTCAAATCCCTACTAGTTGTGCTACCGGTATGGACATCGATACCGCGGTTGTACTCGCGGCTGGCGAGGGGACCCGACTGCGGCCGCTGACCCGCAATCGGCCAAAGCCCATGTTGCCGGCCGGGAACCGGCCGATTCTCGAATACGTCTTCGACGCGCTAGTGGAGGCAGGCATCGAGGAACTCGTCGTAGTCGTCGGCTACAAGCGCGACCGCGTCCAGAACCACTTCGGTCCGACCTACCGCGACGTGCCGGTCACCTACGTCACCCAGAGCAAGCAGCTGGGCAGCGGCCACGCGCTCTTGCAGGCCCGCGAGGCCGTCGACGGGTCGTTGCTCGTGCTCAACGGCGACCGGCTCATCGACGCCGGCACGGTGTCGGCCGTCGCCGACAGCTTCGCGGAGACGGGCGACCCGTCGCTGGCCGTCGTCGAGCGCCAGGAGACGAGCCGGTACGGGGCCGTCGAGATGCACGGCGACCACATCGAAGAGCTGGTCGAGAAACCCCGCGACGGCGACTATCGGCTCATCAACGGCGGCGTCTACGCCTTCTCCTCGGACATCTTCACCGCGATAGAGGAGACGCCGCGACAGGAGGGCGAACTGGCCCTGACCGACACCCTGGAGCGCATCATCGAACGCGACCGGGTCCGCGGCGTCGAGGTCGACGGGATGTGGGTCGACGCCACCTACCCCTGGGACCTGCTGACCGTCGCGAGCGAGGTGCTGACCCGCGGCCGGGTCGTCGAGGCGGCCCGCAGCGACGGGGTCTGGATCGCCGACTCGGCCCGGGTCCACCGCGAGGCGGTGTTGCAGGGGCCGGTCGTCGTCGGGCAGGACTGCGAGGTCGGGCCCGACGCCGTCGTCGGCCCGAACACGGCGCTCGGTAGCAACGTCACCGTCGGCTCGAACGCCGTCGTCCAGGACAGCGTCATCGACGCGGACACGCGCATCGACCCCGGCTCGACGCTGATGGACACCGTCACCGGACAGGACGTCCACCTGGGCGCGAGCACGGTGGTTCCCTCCGGCCCGGCCGACGTCCAGGTCGGGACGCGGATATTCGAGGAGCAACGGCTGGGCGCGGTCATCGCTGACCGGGCCCGCGCCCGGGGGAACGTCAGCTTCACGCCCGGCTCGCTCGTCGGGCCGAAGGCCCGCCTCGACGTGGGCGTGACCGTGCGTGGCAACGTCGACGAGGGCGCGGAGGTGACCCGCTGATGTGCGGCATCATCGGCTGTGTCGGCCGGGGCGACGAGACCCTGGACACGCTGGTGCACGGCCTCTCGAAGCTGGAGTACCGCGGCTACGACTCGGCGGGCGTGGCGATGTCCGGCGACCGGCTGTCGCTGTGCAAGAAATCGGGGAAAATCGACGACCTCCGCGAGGCCCTCTCGAAGACGTCGCTGTCGGGCTCGGTCGGTATCGGCCACACCCGCTGGAGCACGCACGGGCCGCCCACCGACGCGAACTCCCACCCCCACCAGGACTGCAAGGGCGACGTGGCCGTCGTCCACAACGGCATCATCGAGAACTACCAGAGCCTGCGTGACGAACTGGTCGCCGCCGGCCACACCTTCACCTCCGACACCGACACCGAAGTCGTCCCCCACCTCATCGAGGACGCGCTGGCCGACGGCGCCGACCCCGAAGCGGCCGTCCGCCGGGCCATCGCCCAGCTGGAGGGGAGCTACGCCATCGCGGCCGTCGTCGCCGGCACCGACGCCATCTTCGCCGCGCGCAACGACTCCCCGCTGGTGCTGGGACTGGACGGGGGCGCGACCTACCTCGCCAGCGACGTTCCCGCGTTCCGCGATTTCACCGACAAGGTCGTCTATCTCTCCGACGGCGAGTTCGCTCGCCTCGACGCGAGCGGCTGGGAGGTCACCGACTCCGACGGCGTCCGCGTCGAGAAGGACGTCGACACCGTCGAGTGGGACCCCGAGGAGACCGGCAAGAGCGGCTACGACCACTTCATGCTGAAGGAGATTCACGAACAGCCCCGCGCGCTCCGGCAGTGCCTGCGCGAGCGCGTCGACGAGATGGCCGGCGCCGTCGACCTCGACGACCTGGGGGACCTCTCGCCGACCGGCGTCCAGTTCGTCGCCTGTGGGACCTCCTACCACGCGGCGCTCTACGGCGCGCAGCTGTTCCGCGAGGCCGGCATCCCGGCCCAGGCGTTCCTCGCCAGCGAGTACGCCACCTCGGTCCCGCCCATCGGGGACGCGCTGGTCGTCGGCGTCACCCAGAGCGGCGAGACGGCGGACACCCTCTCCGCGCTCCGTGCCGCCCAGAAACGCGGCGCCCGCACGCTCGTGGTGACGAACGTCGTCGGGTCGACGGCCGCCCGCGAGTGCGACCACGCCTTCTACATCCGGGCCGGCCCCGAGATCGGCGTCGCCGCCAGCAAGACCTTCTCCTCGCAGCTGGCCGCCTTGAACCTGCTCACGCTGGGGATGACCAACTCCGACGACGCCCGCGAGGTCATCAACGGCCTGCGGGAGCTTCCCGGCGACCTCCAGCGCGTCCTCGACGAGTCCCGGGCCGAGGAAGTCGCAGAGATGTACACGGACGCCGGCGCGTACTTCTTCATCGGCCGCGGGCTCCAGTTCCCCGTCGCCCTCGAGGGCGCACTGAAGATGAAAGAGATCACCTACAAACACGCGGAGGGCTTTGCTGCCGGCGAACTCAAACACGGTCCGCTGGCGCTCGTGACGTCGGAGACGCCGGTCTTCGCCGTGGTCATCGGCGACGACGAGAAGGCCCGCAAGACGGTTGGCAACGTCAAGGAGGTCGAGGCCCGCGACGCGCCCGTGGTGGCGATCACTGACGGCCAGACCGACGTACATCGGTACGCCGACCACGTCCTGGAGGTCCCCGAGACCCACGAACGGGCGGCGGCCGTGTTGGCCAACGCCCACCTGCAGCTACTGTCCTACTACACCGCAGCGAAGCTCGGACGCAACATCGACAAGCCGCGGAATCTGGCGAAAAGTGTGACTGTGGAGTAGCTCGACATCACTCCGACAGCCCGACGACAGTCGTCTCTACGGTCACCGTCTCAAGGTCGAGGACGACTGTCGACCCGTGCTGTAGTCGTTCCCCTCTGAACCGCGGGCCGGTCGCCGTCTCGCTTACCTGTAGTTCGGTCGTCAGCGTGAGGTCGCGTCGGGTCGGGTGGTCGCCGGTGATGACGGTCCCGTTTGCGGTCGTCGCGACGACCTGTGAGGGTGTTATGGCGATGTCTGTCACGTAGGCGGTCGTCCGACCGTTGGTTCGCTCGGTCAGTCCGGGCCGGACGACCGCTGCAGTCTCTTCGGAGACGCCCGTCGCCACCAGTCGAACCGTCCGGTTGGTCCGTGACGCACGGTCCAGCCCCGTACCGACCCGCTCGATTCGGCCGTCAATGACTGTGGTTGTCGTCGAGAACCGCAGGTTCTGTCCCCTGCTGACCTGCATGTCGCCGAAGTATCGGTCATCTCGCTGCATGTGAGTCGGGAGCTCGGACTCCACGAGTACGACCCGTTCGCTCGCGTTATTCGTGGGGTAGACGGCGACGGCCGAGACTGAACCGATGGTTCGACCAGCGACAGCTATCTCATCACCCGTCGCGATCTCTTCGGCCTCTCGCGGTACCATCCGTTCCCGGACGACGACAGTCGTACGGTTTGCGCCCAGTGTGGGTTCCCGACTGAACTCGGTGACGTTTCCGGTCGCCTTGTATGTCTGGGTTCTGATGGTTATCTCCTGCCCGAGGCGGATTGGGTCGTCCTCGTACCGGAACTGGTCGTTGCGGGTGACACCGCTGAGCTCGGCCCCGACGACAACGTGTGTTCCGGTATCTGCTGGAGCGACGCGGACGCCGGTGACAGTGAGATTCGAGTTCTCGGTCGGGCTGTAACTGTCACCCTCATTGATAGCGGCCGCGATGTAGGTCGGCTGCGTGTCGAGATTGAGCGTGACGTGAACCGTAGCACTCTCCGGCGGAGTCCCCACCTGGTCGCTCATAAGCGCGACACCTGCGATGCCGGCTACGATAACGATGAGTATGACAAGTGCGTCGAAGACATTGACAACCCCGAGGAAGGTCCCCTCTTCGTCGATGAGCCTATCGAGGGACTCATGCGGGTCCATACGCTTCTATTTCCGGGGTTTGGTATGGCCTTTTCGCTCACTGGTGCCGTCCGCTGGGCTAAGAACCGGTGCAATCATGGGGACCTTCGAACTAACTCGACCGTATCCTGAAAGACGTTGTAGAGCTGTCGCAGGACTATTTTGGTGTCGAACCAGAACGAGCGCTTGCGGATGTACTGGATGTCGTACCGGACCTTCTGGGCCGGCTGGCTCCCCGTTACGCCATTTATCTGGGCCATCCCGGTCAGTCCGGGTTTCACGAACCAGCGACTCCGCCACTCATCGACGTTCGCCTCGATGTCAGTGTCGATTTCGGGACGCTCTGGTCGGGGACCGACGACGCTCATATCGCCCGTCAGGACGGCCCAAAGCTGCGGTATCTCGTCGAGGTGCGTCCGTCGGAGTATCCGTCCGACCCGCGTCACTCGTGGGTCAGTACCGCCGGTGTCCTCGCGGCTGATTGTCGCACCCGTCTCCGATTCAGCATCTGTGACCATACTGCGGAACTTGTAGACGGTGAACGTCTCTCCGAACGCGGCAGTGCGTGTCTGGCTGTACAGCAGCGGCCCAGGGGAGTCTAGCTTGACCGCCACAGTGATGAGGGCGACGACTGGCGTCAGACAGATGAATCCAGTGACCGAGAACGCGATGTCGAACGCCCGCTTGACGACGTAATCCTGCCAGTCCCACGGTTCAATATTTGTATCGACCAGCTCACCTCCTGTGGCGTTCGCGACGAGCACGCTGTCTGCGTGGTCCCGGTGGACTTTCGCCTGAATTCCGTGCTCGAAACAGGTGGAGAGCGCGCCGAAGAACTCACGCCGGTCAGGCTCTTCGAATGCGAGTAACACAGTGTCGATGTCGTGCTCGATTAGCACGTCATCGAGCCGTGAGAGTCCACCGAGATGTGAGATCCCGGCGGAGTGGTCGATGGTCACGCCGCCGTCGGCGATATGTCGCTGTTTCTCCACAGCGAGGACGCTCGACGGGGCGACCAGACCCAGTATCGGCATGCCGACACTCGCATAGAGTCTTTCGATAAGCTCCGTGTTGTCGCCCACGATAATGGCTCGCTCGGAGTTGTTGGGCTGTCGCCGGATACTGACGAACCATAGCGGGAGCGCAACGCCCAGAAGCAGTACCGTTCCGACAAGTGTCGTTCGGGGGAGCCGCGAGGACCAGTCGAAGTAGCCGATGGTCGCGAGAACGGCAGCGGTGAGAAACAGACGTCGTTGAGTCAACGATATCGTGTCCAGAATTCGTCGCGGACGGGGTTTATACAGAGGCCACAGGATGACAAGCGTGATGGTGACTGTGATGGCTGCCTGGTCCAAGAGATCGTCGTTGGTCAAAGTCGTTGACTGGAGGTTGTTGAGCGGTGGGACTGCGGTCAGCAACAGCTGGATGGGTGGCGTATTCGCGAGGGCAACCGCTGCAGTGACCAGTAGTGTGGATCCGAGAACGGCCACACCACGGTACTGCCAGCCTGTCTGCATATGTTATAGATTTCGATGCTGTTATAAAATCTAACGGTCCGGAGTATCTTTCGTGATAACAAGACCTAGACCCGCTCGATACTGCTCTTTGGCCGCTATCCAGTATTATCTACAGATTCGCCGCTGATCGGAATTCACACTGCAAACTGTACGTTCGTCCCAATACTCGTTATCGTAATTCTGTCAACCTGGTACAGCCGGTAGTATCAGTCGGCGAGAGACCGATAGAGGTCCCCGTATCGGGCGACCATTCGGTCTTCGGTAAAGCGCGCACCCGCTACCTGCTGTGCCCGTCTGCCCATGTGCCGTCGCCACTCGGGGCGTCCCAGCAGTGTCTCGACAGCATCGGCGAACCGCCCCCCTCCTGACGAGACGACCATCCCGGTCACCCCGTCGTCGATAGCCTCGGCAACTCCGCCCACGTCGTAAGCGACGACAGGGACGCCAGCGTGGAGAGACTCTAGAACAGTCAGTGGGAGCCCCTCGAACCGAGACGGGAGGAGGAACACGTCAAATGCCGGCAATAGCTCGAGCGCGTCCTCCCGGAATCCCGGAAGGAAGGTGTTCTCCATGCCGTGGTCCTCGACGAAGGACTGGCAGTCCGAAGAAAGCGGACCGCTGCCGATTAGGACCGTTGCGAACTCGTGTCCGCGGTCCCGGAGTTGACATGCAGTGCGAAGTATCTTGAGGGGGTTCTTTTGTTCCGCGAGCCGCGCGACCGCCCCGACTATGGGCATCCCGGAGTTGATACCGAACTCCTCCCGGAGCCGTGCCCTGTCCGGTGTTCCTCCGTGTGGCTGGATGCCGTTGTGGATTACTGTCCCTGCCTTGGGGGACAGAATCCCGTGTGCTCGACCCTGCCGGCGATCGTTCTCTGACACGCAGACGATTCGGTCCGTGTGTCGGGCGAGCCGTCGCTCACCGCGAACGACGAGCGGTCGAAGCACACTGTATTCGGTGTTGTAGAACCCCCATCCGTGGACGGTAAAGACGCTCGGGACCCCGGCGCGGGCTGCTGCAGTCCGTGCGAGAACTCCCGCTTTGGTGCTGTGGCTGTGAACAATATCGAAATCCCCGTCCTCGAGGAGATGACGGAGGTCACGATAAGCCAGCAGATCCGAGGGCTGTGGTCTACTCTGGAGATGTGGCTGCAGGTGGACGGTCACGTCTGAGTCGGTGAGCCGGTCGATCAGGCGGCCACCCGGGCCACAGGCGACGTCGGTCACGCCGTCGAGCCGCCTGGACAGCGATTCGACAACTCGCTGGGCACCGCCCCAGTCTGAGCGCGTGATGACCTGTAGGATGCGGTCTGCGCTCATTCGAGATACCCCATCTCTGAGAGCCGGTCAGTTACGGCCGCTGACGGTTCGGTGTCAGTGTCCGACGGGTAGTACCGTGCGCCCGGTGTTGGCGCCGGATGCAGAGATGCCTCGTTAACGGATAGCAGTTCCGCCGGTACCTCCCCTTCCATCACGGGCGCGGGCCGGTGGCCAAACAGTGCCAGTATTGTTGGTGCGATGTCTGTAGCGTGTACGTTCCCGGGGGCGTCAGTCACTATCGACGGGCCGGCCGCGGCAAAGAGTCCATCGTAGGTGTGGCTGAACTCCGTCGTCGCGTCGAACATGGGCTCACGGACAACGTCCGTCACTTTCCATCGCATCTCCGTCGGACAGACGACGATATCCGGTGCGGACGCCTCGTTGGCCACGTCACTACCGTGGCGCTCGTGTCTGTCGTACACGTCCTCAAACACGGCTGTCCCGTCGGGGCCCCGTACCGCTCGCAGGGCCTCGATGAGCTGTGTTCTGACTCCATCGAAGTCCGCGGATGGCACTACCCCGTCTGGTTCGCGTCCCTCGACGTTACAGCGGATTCCCAGTGAAGAGACTGACCGGCAGTAGGCCTGTGATGCCCCCCAGTCGACGTGCGCCATCGAGTCAATCAGCAGTTCATCGGGGAGCCGCTTTCGGACCGGATCGGCCAGCCCGACGAACCGCAGTGCACGCTCCGTCCGCTGTGGCGTGAGACCCAGTCGCTGGAACACCGAGAGCCCAGCCCCGACAAGCCGATGAGAGACGGCCGTCGAACCCGTCTCGTCGGTTGCGGTAGGTTTGGTAGTCTCTCCCCACGAGTACCGTTCGGCATCACCCGACGTTTGCACCCATCCTCGGTCTCGGAGCCACGTGTTACAGCGGAATATTCCGTCGTACTCGTGGATTCCGTGATCAGACACGACGAGTACCGTCGTCTCGTCTCCGACCAACTCCAGCAGAGTGCCGACGGCCTCGTCGACCGTCTGATAGACCCGGCGTACTGCCTCCTCGTCGTGGCCCATCGTGTGGAAAATCGAGTCGGTCCGCTGGAACTGAACCATCATGAACGACCAGTCGTGGCGACCGGCTAGTGTCTCGGCGGCTGCGACCCGCGAGCGTATCAGCCGCTCGTTTTCGTCGATTCTCGCCGTTCTGTCGGTCCGGTCGCGGGCGTAGATTCGGTAGGTGTCGTTGAGTGTCGATTGGTCGGACACCTCGCCGTCGATTAGTACCTCGGCACTTTCGGGGGCGAGATACCCGGGGACGATACTCCCAGATATCTGGTGGACCGGATGGGTCACCGGTACGTTGACCACAATCGATTTGTGGCCCGCGGCGTCGAGATATTCCCAGAGGTACGGCACTTGGAGGTCGGTTGCACTGACGAGGTGGGGCGCTGTCCCGGTGTAGTCGTAGAAGTCGTAGATGCCGTGGGTCCAGGGCGTGGTACCTGTCGTGATAGACTGCCACGCCGACGGCGTCCACGGCGGCGTTGTTGTCGTCAGCGTCCCCGCTGTCCCCCGGTCGAACAGCGCGGGGAGATGTTCCAGTTCACCGGCCTCGATGAGTGGTGAGAGCTGCTCGAAGCAGGCGGCATCCAGGCCGATACAGAGGACGCGTGAATCTGTCATAGCTGGGAACCGAGCGTAGCGTACGTCTCGCGAGAACGTAAAAATAGATGCCGGTAGGGGAGGCCGATGGATTGTTTACCACGCGAACACATACGTAGCCCGTGAAGGTTCGCCGGATTGTGCGCAACTCGACGCTGTACGCCGCCCTTGAAACAGCCTGGCGCTATCTGCAACACAGCCGCGTATACGCTGTGGCGGGCAATGAGCGTGCCCTCGCGGTCCTGATTCTGGTAGTGGTCGGAGTGAGCGTCGCGCGCATACTGGTCGCGGACATGACTGCAGGTGTCAAATTTCTGAGCTTCGCAGTACTGTTTCTGCTTCTCGTGTGGCTAGCTCGTCCAGCTGTCAGCCTCTCTGAGCCGTGACCACCAGCGGTCCAGGACGGGGCTGGAGAAGACAACGAGCAGCAACACGAACGGGACGCGATGACGGATTGTCGTCCCGAAGTTCGAGTCAATTAGCCCGTAACCCAACACACCACCCAAGTACGTCGTCACCAGAAACACCAGCACAATCCGGTCGCCCTCAAACTCAGACAGCGACACCGCGCTGGCCAGCGCGAGCACGATGAGCACCGGCAGTGAGAGCGCCCCCAGCAGATGAAACGTCTGTTGGACCTGCAGGGGGAACGGAGCGAACTGGAAGTATAGGCCCCGAACCGGGGCCGAAAGGAAGACATCGGCCCAGGAGTGGTACTGGAACGACGTGAGATACCCCGCGCTGCCGTGCGCTCGAGCGGAGACGATATAATTCAACCGGGTCAGGGGAAACCGGTCTGCGAACAGCACGAATCCCAGAAGACCGACCGGGACCGTCACCACCAGCATCGACGACAACGGCAGCGGCCGCCCAGTAATTGAATCGACTGCCAAGACCGCAGCTGCGGCACCGGCGCCGACGAGGACGACGAGTGCCAGCTCTGTGCGAAGCAGGTACAGCATCCCCAGTAGCGGGAGCCCAGCGATGGCGGGCCACAGAGACTCCTCTGTCACTGTCGCGACAAAAAGCGCCAGTACCGTCGCGAACACGAGGACACTCAGTGCGTCCCGCATCGGGACTGTCAAAATAAAAAAAGGAAGCGGGAGAAACAGAACCGCGAGCGTCGCAAGCTGCGTGGTCCGAAGTTCAGGATATAGCCGCTGCATCAGGTATCGAAGAGGAATCGGGACCAACACAGCGAGCAGTCCGTTTACCACCGATAGTGACATCGGCGTCCGGTCGGACAGTAGGTAGACAATTGACTGGAAGGCGGCGAACGACGCGACCGTGTGCTTGTACTCGGGGGCTCCGCCGGCGAGCACCACAAGCGCCGCCTCGTGGAACTTCGCGATGTCCCAGCTGTAGGGTACGCGAGGGATGACGACAACCGCGACCAGGACGTGACCGACCAGTGCGACCGCTCCTGCCCGTCGGTAGTCGCGGTCTAGCCTATGAGATACCAGCAGGAACAGCAGTGTCACCACCCCTATAGCCAGCAGCACCATCGGGTAAATTCTCTCCGGGACCATACTAAGTGTTCTGTCTGTGTGACTGGTACTACTAATGAGCGGTCAGTAGGATTACACTCGGCCCTCAACGCGAGGGTCTGGAGAGTTACAGGGTCCGCTCAGTTTCCGGCCGCCACGCCACGTCCGGTCGCCGATGACCAGCAATCGATGTGTGTACAGAGCGTCTCAAACCGATCCGCCCAAGTGTTTTCCAGCGCCTGCTCCCGGGCACCAGCCGAGAGCTGCGAGCGGTACGCCTCATCACCCACCAGCCGGGCGAACGCATCGGTCATCGAGTCGACATCTCTCGACGGGACCAGAATCGCACACCCCTCGTCGAGGATCCGTCTGTGGGGCGTGATGTCGGTAGCGACGACCGGCAGCCCGAGTGCGAGGTACTCGTACACCTTCGCGGGTGAGCTTACTTCGAACGACGCAAGCGGTGGGAGCGGTGACACTGCGATGTCGCATGCGGCCACCTCGTCGGATAGTTCGTCGTGGTCCAGGTACCCGTGCCACTCTATCGCGGGACCGTCCGGGGCGAGTGCTTCGAGGGAGTCGATCAACTCCTTGTCGGCGCCGCCATATAGGTCCAGTCGCACCTGTGAACGGAGTTCGGGCTTGAGGGCTGCGAGGGCCCGGACGACATTGTCGAGCCCGCGATACTTGGTCAGCGACCCGACGTACGCGATGCGGACCCTATCCATGTTCCCAGACGCCGGCGTGAACGCGTCGGGGTCCGCGGCTAGGGGGACCAGTCCGATTTTTTCCTCGGGAACGCCGTAGTCAGTCTGCAGGCGCTCGGCGAGGGGGTCACTGAGCGTCACGACGCCGTCGGCTCGGGGCAGTGTGATTTGGTGAAGCTGTCGCCCAACGCGGAGAAATGCGTGATAGAGCAGGCCTTGCGGGTCGAATTCCGCGAACTCCTTTGCCTGCTCGTATGGGTCCGCCCGGATGTCGTAGACGACGACCGCGTCGGTACACAGCCGCACAACCAGCGCTGGCACGAAGATGTTTTTGTAGATGATGACGACATCAGGTGGGCGGCGCAGCGCCAGCCAGACGAACCACGGCGTCAACACTGTGTTGAACATGAGGACCGCGCCCAATGATGCCAGGGGCAGGCAGTGCCTGTGGACCGACTCGATAGGGCCCTCGAGCGGGGCGAACACGTGAGTGTCCCAGTTTTCGGCGAACTTCTGGACTAGATAGTACGCTTCGGTGGTCCCCGGTGCGGTAGAGATATCGAAGGTCGTCAACACCCATACCCGCTGTCGCTCACGCGCTGTCATGGCTTGTCCTGCCGGCCCGTTTGGGCAACATTTAGGCTACAGTACCGGAGTGTGTGCTATATGCCTGATGATTCCGACGGTTTCGTCGGATTACTGCTGGGAAGCGGGGTGATTGTCTTTTTCGGCTGGATTATCGACCGCGCCGTTCTGTTCGGTGCCCGGTTAATACTCGCTCGCGGGTTCGGCAAGGTCGACTACGGCGCGATTTCGTTGGGTGCTACGATGCTCGCGATGGGGTCGACGTTCGCCCTCCTAGGCCTGCACGTCGGTGTCAGCAGGTATCTCCCTCGTAACGATTCCCCGACGTTCAAAAGAGGCGTCATCCTGTCAGCGATTCAGGTAGTTCTGCCGGCCTCGTTGCTTGTCGGCGGACTGACGGTATTTTTCGCCGAACCGCTCGCAGTTACCTTCCTTGACGGGGCCGAACAGGCACCCCTCCTCCGTGTGTTCGGGTTCGGTATCCCATTTGCGACCACGGTAAAGCTGGCCATCAACGTCGTCAGAGGACAGCAACACAGCGATGCCAAGGTGGTCATCGAAAACGTCGCGATTCCGGTCTGTCAGTTCGCCGGAATCGGACTCGCCTTCGTAGGCGCGTTTGGCCCGGTGGCCGTCGCGTGGGCCTACACCGCATCGTACGTGGCCGCGACGGTCTTGGCACTGTACTACGTGCGAAAGCACACGCCACTGTTCGAGTCGGTCGGCTCGACGCGGCTTCGCCGGGAGTTACTCAGTTTCTCGCTCCCGCTCCTGTTCACCTCTGTAATGTTTATGCTCTTGACAGACATCGATACCATGATGCTCGGGTACTTCGACACGCCCACCGCCGTCGCGGAGTACAACGTCGCGTATCCGCTCTCGTTTCTCCTGCTGGCGGTGCTTGAATCGTTCTCGTTTCTTTTTGTCCCAGTGCTATCACAACTACATGCTGACAATCAGCAAGGACGGATGCGCTCGGTCTATCAGCTTCTGACCAAGTGGGTCATCTTCCTGACGACGCCGCTGTTCCTTTTGGCCGTCAGCTACTCACACGAGATTATCGCGCTTACGTTCGGTGAAGCCTACGTGGCGTCGGCGACCGCACTCGTCGTTTTGTCCATCGGGTTCTTTTTCAGGGCTGTCGTCGGGCCAAGTGGTTCCACCCTGACGGCTATTGGTCGGACGAGCCTGCACGTCTACGACACCGCCGGCGTGACCGCGCTGAACATTGTCCTGAATCTCCTGCTCATCCCACGGTTCTCGTATCTCGGTGCCGCCGTGGCGACGACCGTGTGCTACGTGGTTCTCAACATCCTCTACGCCTCGCAAGTGTACCTCGAAACGGGCATCGTTCCGGTGTCGCGCCGGACGCTCCGTCCACTTGCTGGACTCACGATTGTCTCTGTCGCTGCCTACGCTATCTCTGGCGTTCCGACCGCCCTATGGCAGTATCTCGTGCTGTTTGTCGGGTACGGCGTCGCCGTCCTTGCGGTTATCGCGCTGCTTGGCGGCATCACCGACGACGAACTGGTGTTGCTGGAAAACGTCGAGGAGCGTCTCAGTCTCGACCTGACAGCGGTGAAACGCATTCTGGAGTGACTCAGACGGAGCGCCATTGCTTGCCTGACCGGGTCGGCGGATACCCACCGTATCAGGCGTACCCCAGGTCTGACAGTTGCTGGCGGACGCTCTCTGGCACCCCTTCGGTATCCTCGTCGACTCGGCGTTCGTCCAAATCCTCGACCAGCGTCGACAGGGCCGACTGTGGGTCGGCCGTATCACTTTCTCCGCCCTCGGTGAACCCGTCGTCGGTCTCGTAGCCGTAGTACGACGGGGGCAGTGCCAGGCCGCGTCTGTGACCGTCCAGCTTTGCACGCCGACGCTCGGGGATGTTGAGCCGACGGAGTTTCTCACGAACGGTCTCTGTGAGCCTGTGGGACTCGGTGAGCAGCAGGCGTCCCGCCGGGTCGGACAACAGCGAGACGCCCCGCGAAGGGTAGTCCACACCGGCGAAATCGGCGACTGTCGCCGGCACGTCAAGCAGGCTGACCGGCACATCAACCGACTCGTCAGCGTCGGTACCGGCGTATACGGAAAGCGGGATATTCGTCAGCTCCGGGTAGGGGCCGTGGAAATGTGTCCACTCTCCGTACTCACCTAGCAGTTCGCCGTGGTCCCCTAGCGTGAACACATAGTCGAAGTCACCTGCTAGGAGTTCGAAAATATCTTGGTGGATATCCGCGAGATACCGAACGCTGTCGTGGTAGGCCTGCCGATGCACATCGGTCTCGACCGCTGTGTCGGTGACGGCAGCCAGTATCGAGTTGAAGCCGGAGCCGACCTCGACAATCCGGTATGCGGCGGGCGGCGAGTACGGCGCGTGGGACTCCATGACATTCAAAAAGAGAAACTCGTCGTCGCCCCAGGATGTGTCACCGACCCACTCACGGACCGCCCTGCTCCGCCGTTCTCGGCCCGTTTGAGACGGTAACCGTGCTGTATCGATGCGACGAAAGCGGCGTTGCTCCGGAAGCACTCGATAACGCTCGATGTGTATAGACACCACTGTGGCCCGCGGCTTTCGAGCACGGTTCTGGACCAGTCAAATATTTCCGGACGTGCCGACGCAACCCGCCACCCCTCCGCATAGCGGTCGAAGCCGCAGTCGAAGTCGTACTGTTCGGAGAGGTACGGGTTACAGGAGTACGCGCTCGTCCGGTAGCCCGCCTCTGATAGCGCCTCGACGATCGACTATCCGGAGATATCGAATCGTTCGGCCCTAGCCCGAACGCCGGTCTCGCTGGGATACTGGCCGGTAAACAGCGACCTGTGGGCTGGGACCGTCCAGTGGCTCGTCGACCACGCGTTCTCGAAGGACACGCTGGGAGGCCAGTCGAAGTGCCCGTCGAAGGCGTCTTTCCGGAGCGTGTCGAGGACGACGACTGCGATGTTCGGCATCTCTGTGTTCACGTGGGTTTCCAGACGTAAATCACCCGCTGTCGGGAGCGACGCTAGGGAAGTCAACCACTCACCGTGCACAGGTAATCTCGAGCGCTGGTCTTATTTTCCTCTCGGTAAATCGTAGGGACAGCATGCCCGACATCGCGCTCGGAACGACTGTGTTCAAGCGAACGGAGAAGCTTGCACGGCTCATCGAATCCGTTCCTGACCACGTCGACGTGGTGTACGTATCGGACGACGGCGACACCGAGGAGCGCCGGCACCTCTACGAGCGCGACTACCCCTTCCGGCTGGAGGTGATTGACCTTGAGTACGATGCCGGGCTTGGCAGGGGTCGACACGAAATCGTCGAACGGCTCACCGAGCCGTATCTCTACATCGTTGACTCCGACAACCAGATGCCGACTAACGCGGAGATACTGGTCGACCAGCTCAAAGCCAATTGCGACCTCGGTGGTATCAGCGGCCTCTACGACGAGGGTGACGCACTCAACTGTGGCTCCCATGACCTGTTCGACGAGGGGTCGTATCTCGTTCGCGATCTCCGAACGACGAAGTCACCGGTCGACGTCGCCGGGCAGTCTCTCTACACGTTCGATTTCGTCCCTAATGTCGCCTTGTTCCGTGCGGAGTGTCTCCGTGACTACTCCTGGGACCCGGAGTACGTCATCGGCATGGAGCACCTCGATTTCTACCTCGGTCACAAGCGCCAGACCGACTGGACCTTCGCGACGAACCCACGCGTCATCTTCCCGCACGACAGGGGCGGTTCCCCGGCGTATCTGACGAACCGGACGGACAGCGAGAAACTCAGGGCGAGCCGGGAGTACTTCCTGCGCAAGTGGGACCTCGACGGTATCGTGAACATCCCGAACCGGTGGCTCCACACGTACGACCCGGACCGAGAGCGGACTCGTGCGCTCAAGTCGGTGTTCAGCACCGTCCTCCGGACTCTCCCACCAGCACTCAGTGTGGAACTCATCTCGCTGATCAACGACCACACCGGCTACCACCTGTGAAGATGCTTCCCAAGCGCTATCGCCTCGAGAACTTCAACAAGGCAATCAGGAACCCGCGGGTCGTTCTCGGTGAGCTGTCGAAACTCGCAATCGCGCTCAATACGCACTACTACCGACACAGGCACGCCGACGGGATAGACGTTCTCGAACGCGACTGGGACAACCTCGTTATACTCGACGGTTGCCGGGCCGATACCTTCCGGGAGGTCAGTACGCCCGAGGGTAAACTCCAGACAGTGCGGTCGGGTGGAAGCGAGAGCTGGGAGTTCATGCGCCATAATTTCCTCGGTCGGGCGCTTCACGATACGGTGTACGTCACGGCGAACCCGTACGCGACGAAGCTCCCCGCCGGAACCTTCCACGCTGTCGAAAATCTCATCGAGTCCGACTGGGACCCCGACCTCCGGACGGTGCCACCTAGACCAGTCACGCAAGCGGCGATAGACGCGGCGGCCGCGTATCCCGACAAGCGCCTCATCGTCCATTACATGCAACCGCACTACCCGTTTATCGGGCCGGCCGGTCAGCGTATCGAACACGGTGGGTTCGGCCCGGATCGCGACGACGAGACGGACAGCGGCGGACACGTCTGGACGCAACTCCAGTACGGCCTGCTCGAGGAAGCGCCAGTCAGAGCGGCCTACCGGGAAAACCTTGAAATCGTCCTGAAAGACGTCACCACGCTCCTGAATACGCTCGACGGGAAATCGGTCATCACCTCTGACCACGGAAACCTGCTCGGGGAGCGCATCGGGCCGATCCCCGTCAAGGCTTACGGGCACCCCCCGGGGTTATACGTCGACGAGTTGCTCCGCGTGCCGTGGCTCGTCCGTGACGGAGGTCGACGACGGACGATTCGTTCGGACCCACCGAAAGAGCGCACCGAAATTGGGGCAGAGGTCGTCAGTGACAGACTCGAAGCGCTCGGATACAAACCCTGATCCTCGGGGCCTCACGACCGCCGAACCAGCGGCTCGTACCACTCCCGATTGGCCTCGTACCAGTCGATGAACGCTGAGACCCCCTCCCGAATCGTATGCGTCGCCTCGTACCCCAGCAGCTCCTCGGCCAGTTCGGTATCGGCGTGGGTGTGCTCCGAATCAGCGTCGTGGCGCTCCGAATACTCAAGTTCCAGCTCGGGCGCCAGCTGGTCGCGAATCTCCTCGGCCAGCGTCTTGATTGCGATGTTGTCCGTCGAGCCGATATTCACGGCCTGCCCGTCGGCCCCGTCTTCGTCCAGCAGCGTTACGTTCGCCTCCACAACGTCGTCGATGAACGTGAAGTCCCGCGTCTGCGTGCCGTCCCCGTATATCACGGGCGGCTCGCCGTTCATACACCGGGAGACGAAGTTCGAGATGGCCATGTTCGGGCGCATCCGCGGGCCGTACACCGTGAAGTACCGAAGCGCGACGACGGGGAAGTCGTACACCTCGCCGTACGAACAGGCGTAGCGCTCGGCCGACAGTTTCGAGGCGCCGTAGGGGCTCACGGGCGTCGTCGGATGCTCCTCGTCGTAGGGGAGATACCGGGGCTTCCCGTACACCGACGACGAGGAGGCCATGACGAACCGCTCGATGCCCGTATCGCGGCAGGCGTCGAGCAGGTTCAGGGTCCCGTCGACGTTGACCTCGTCGTACTTCCGGGGGTTCTGGACGCTCGGGCGCACGCCCGCCTGTGCCGCCTGGTGGTAGACGTAGTCGGCGTCGGCGACGAGCTCTTCGACCAGCTCGGCGTCGCGCACGTCGCCTTCGACGAGTTCGTAGCTGCCGCCGCCCTCGCTGGCCGCCTCGCGGCCGGTTTCGACGTTGTGCTCCTTGATGTCGAGGTCGTAAAACGGGTCGAAGTTGTCCAGGGCGACGACGCTGTGTCCGTCGCGGGCGAACCGCTCGGCGAGGTGGCCGCCGATGAAGCCCGCGCCGCCGGTGACGAGGATTTCCATTATCGGAAGGGGATGGCCAGTGTACAAAAAATGTCGGGTGTGGTATATCTTCACACCCTCTCCGACGCTCGGACCACGGAAGGACAGCTACGCTCTCGTCCGTCCCCCGCGGATTACTCGCTCGCGGCGAGGTTCTCGGCCGCCAGCTCCGCGTCGACCTCGCCCTGCAGGCGCTCCTCCGCTTCGTCGCGGTCCTCGGGGTAGCCGATGTCGTTGCGCCAGCCGTCCATGCGGATGGCGTCGATGGTCCGGCCCGAGTGCAACAGGAGGTCGATGGCGTCGCTGATCTCGTACTCGTTCCGGTTGGAGGGTTGGACGAGGTGACAAGCGTGGAAGATGGCGGGCGTAAAGGTATAGAATCCCGTCATCACGAGGTTCGAGGGCGGGTCCTCGGGCTTTTCGATGACCTCGGTTATCTCGCCGTACTTGTTCGTGTCACAGACGCCGTAGCGGGACGCTTCCTCCCAGGGCACCTCCTCGACGAGGAACGCCGCGTCGGCCCGCTCTTCCCGCTGGCGGTTGACCACGTCGCTGAGGTTCGCCTGGAAGATGTTGTCCCCCAGCATCAGCATGAAGTCGTCGTTGACGTCGTCCTCGACTGTCAGCAGGGCGTGGGCCAGCCCCAGCTGCTCGCGCTGGTGGGTGTAGGTGATGGGGACCCCCTCGAACTCGTCCTCGTAGTAGTTGATGATGGCCTGTTTCTTGTAGCCGACCACGACCAGCAGCTCCTCGGCGCCCAGCTCGATGAGCTGCTCGAAGCAGTGTGTCAGGATGGGCTTGCCGGCGACCTCGACCATCCCCTTGGGTTTGTCCTCGGTGAGCGGGCGGAGTCGGGTCCCCTCACCGGCGGCGAGTACAACAGCTTGCATGTTTTTCTGTCATTCGCCCCTGGGTAAAACTCTTATCGCATCTAGCGACCCGACAACCCCGCCGTCGCGCCGTCGGCCCGCCGCTTGCACCACCGCCCGACCGCCCGCAACCCCGGGGCGCCGTCGACGGCCCACAGCAGCGTTGCGGCGGCAAACAGGATGAGTTCGGCTAGGAGCTCTGGGGTCGGTTCCGCCGCGAGGAAGTGTGCGAGGATACCCATCGATTCGTCGTAGGCCGGCAGCGAGAGGACGGGCCAGAACAGATAGGCGAGCCCGGCGAACTCACCCGCGATGAGCGCGTAGACGCCGTCGGTCACGAGATGGACGAGATAGCCGAGCGCGAAGCCGGCCCAGGCGCGGCGACCGGCGGGGCCATCGAAGCGCCACCAGAGGACCGCCAGCAGCGGGACGGCGACCAGCAGGGAGTGGGCGCCGGCCCGCCCCGAGGGGAGGACGCCGAACGTCCACGCCAGCGGCTTGTCGACGAGGTCGGGAAACTGGCTTCCGACGGCCAGCGGGACGACGACGCCGGCCGTCGGCACCCGGCCGTAACGTGAGCGGAGCCAGAGCGAACAGAGGAGGTAGGCGACGGCCGCGTGTCCCCAGGGCCACATGTTCCCGTCTCCGTCGGTGGCCGAAAAGAGCCTTCTGTTGTGGGGCGGTGGAATGACCAGTCTGTTATGCGACTCGGGTAGCTGATTGCTAATGCTCCGATCTCGTCGACGAGAGTAGTTCAATCAGACACCCGCACTGCGCAGACCGCCTGTAACTGTGAACACATCGAGTCCGTGTCGATACTTTCTAACCGTTCGCTTGGCAACGGAGCCACAATGGCTACCAGGCGCCGCCAGCAGTTCATCCACGGGCAGGCACTCTGGATGCTCGCAACGGTGCTCATGCTGGCGGCGCTGAACGCGTTGACACTGGATCTTTTCTTTGTCGTCTCGCTCATCGGCTTTCTCGTTGTGGTCGAACTCACCGCGGCGGTTAACGTCACCCCACGGTGGCGCTCGCGGCTGAAGTGGCTGATTCTCGCCGGACTGGTCGGGTTTGCCTACATCGTCGTCCGGCGCATTCTCGAAATCCTGCCGTCGGGGCTGATATAGATGGAGTGGCAGGACTACCCCCGCGTCGCCCTCATTATCCTCTTTCTTGTAACGAACGTCGGGCTGGTGACGGCGATGAGCACGTCGACGGCCGCGTACGGACCGTACAATTCCGCTTGGGACGGCGGAACCGAGCTGCGGGACCAGACACGGTCGGCCGGCGCGGAACCGAAAATTGCCACCAGTACGTCGGCGTACGTCGACTCCGGGGCGGACTCGGTCGCTTTTGTCATCGCCCCGACGGCGACCTACAACGCGGCTGATATCGCCCGCCTGCGGCAGTTTGTTTCGCGTGGCGGCACGCTCGTGGTCGCTGGCGAGGGTACAAACGCGACAAATGACCTGCTTGGCGGGCTCGATGTGGAGACGCGGCTGAACGGCACGAGGGTTCGGGACGACCAGAGCAACTACCGAAACGCCTCGCTGCCGAGAGCGACAAACGTCTCCGAGCACTCGCTTGTCAATGACACGGACGCCTTGACGCTGAACCGAGGGACAGTACTGGACGTTCCCGAACGGGACGTAACAGACAACCCGGCCGACCGGCCGACGGTGCTGATCCGAACGGCTTCGTCGGCGTATCTCGACACGAACGGCAACGGGACACTCGATGACACCGAATCGGTCGGTTCCTATCCGGTCGCAGTGACCGAGCCGGTGGGTTCGGGCCGGGTTATCGTGGTTAGCGACGCCAGCGTCTTCACCAACGCGATGCTTGAACAGGAGGGGAACGCGGCGTTTACCCGTGCAGTCAGTCGCAATGCGACGACGGCGCTGCTCGATTACTCTCACCGGCCGCCGCTGCCGGCGCTGACCTATGTGTTGCTCGTTATCCGCTCAACCCCTGCTGCACAGGCCTTACTCGCGGCCGTCGTTCTCGGTATAATAGCGCTGTGGGCCCGCCGGCCGGCAGTTCGCGTACCTGAATCCCTTCGCTCGCTGGTTGGCGATGACCAGCCCGCCGTCGATACCACCCTCACGGAGGCCGACGTTACCGAATTCGTCCGCGAGCGACACCCGGAGTGGGATGGGGACCGTATCGAGCGTGTGTCGCAACACATTATACGCCGGCGCGAGGAGTGAACCTGAATGACCGATCCGGCCGCCCTCTATACGACTATCAGAGACGAGATGGGGCAGGTCCTCATCGGCAAGGAGACCCTCGTCAAGGGTATCACTATTGCCCTCCTGACAGACGGCCATATCCTGCTTGAAGGAGTTCCGGGCGTCGCGAAGACGACCGTTGCGAACCTGTTTGCCGTCACTACTGGACTCGCCTACAACCGCATCCAGATGACCCCTGACATCCTCCCGGCGGACATCACCGGTAACTCCATCTATCGCGAGCAGACCGGCGAATTCGAACTCCAGAAGGGGCCGGTGTTCTCGAACGTCGTCGTCGCCGACGAAATCAATCGTGCGACCCCGAAGACCCAGTCCGCCCTCTTGGAGGCGATGCAGGAACGAACCGTCTCTATCGAGGGAGAAACCCTCAACTTACCCGACCCCTTCATCGTGATTGCCACGCAGAACCCCATCGAGATGGAGGGAACCTACGAGCTCCCCGAGGCACAGCGGGACCGCTTCCAGTTGAAACTCACCGCGGACATCCCCGGCCGCGACGAGGAGTCCGAACTGCTCGATCGGTTCGACAGCGATCCGGACCTCGACCCAGCAAACGTCCAGCAGGTCGTCGACCGCGAGGATGTCAAAGCTGCTCAAGAGGCTGTCACTGAGGTGTATATCGACGATACAATCAAAGCGTACATCCTCGATATCGTCGCAGCGACCCGAGACACGCCGGACCTCGACCACGGGGCCTCGCCTCGTGCATCGCTTGCCTTCCTCAATACGAGCAAAGCGCGGGCCGCCATCGAGGGGCGTGACTATGTCATTCCCGAGGACGTGAAGGTCCTCGTGGAACCCATTCTGGCCCACCGTGTCGGCCTGAGCACGGACGCGGAACTGAGCAATCGGACAGCACGCGACGTTATCAGTGACCTCGTTGCCGATATCGAACCGCCGGGGAGCAGTTTCGAGGCCGAACCCGATGCCGCGACCGCCGTTCAGGACGGCGGGCAACCTGAAGACGACACGACGGACGCTTCCTAGCAGTAGTGGTGTTCAGTCCTCACTGCGCATTTCGCTCAATTATTCTCTGTCCGGACCCGGGCTTTCGAACTGAACTGTGATTTTGTTTAGCTCACCCACTCCTCGAAGTCATCACAATCTTCACAGGTAGCACGCGTACACCACCCACTCCCCTGTTCATGGTTTTCCGGCGCCACTTTGGCGACTTTCACCGATAGTGACCCACAGTGCGGACACTGTGACGGTATCGACATCTATGCTTTAGGACAATGTCTATACTGAGACATTTCCTGTTGAGAAGTCACTTTCTGTGACAGCAGTTAGCTTTATCTATCATGCTAAAGGCTATCGATATGAATTGCACCTGCCGTACTAACTCCCGATAGTCCGATTCCTACACTGCTCTTGAAGTTGCTACTCCGAGGTTTCGCGGTCTTGAGACGGTGTGTCGCTGTCCGCGTTCTCCTCCGCAGGGTCCCATGTCAGCGTAATCCGGCAAGTATCGTCTTCCCCAGTCGTCTCGGATTCGGCTGTGACTGAGGTATCCAACTGCCGGGCGGTGACGCTCGCAAGGAAGGAGCTGGCAGGGTGGTCAAACCGCGTGATGTCGCCGTAGACGCTTCCGGTGACGGCGACGGTCAACCGTCCCCCGGACGAGTTCACGTCCGTCGTCGCGCTCTCGACCAGTTCGAACTGCTCGACGAGTGCGTCGCTTGCCTGTGTGGCGATACTGTCGGCGTCGGCACCGGGACTGCCGGTCACTGCCCGCTCGAACTCGTCGGCGAGTCCATCACCGGTCGGTTCCAGCGAGAGCCCCCGCGGGTCGGTATCTGACGTGACAACAAAGACATCAGCCAGCGCTCCTGCGTCCGGGACAACGTACTCCTGGTGTTGGGGGACAAACAGACGGACACCGTCGTCAGTCGGGACGTACACTCGGTCGTCTCGCAGGCCGAGCTCGGCGACCATCGCGGCCTCGTTGGCTGCAAGAGCACTGTAGATAGTGCGTCCGAGTGATGCCGGGAGGAACTGCTCGGGCGTCAGATAGTGGGTCAGGACGGCGAGGAACACACCCGTCCCAGCCAGTGCAAACAGCACGGTCTGTGCCGCTGGGAATAGTAGCCCACCCAAGGCGGAAACGACACCGAGACCGCCGAGAGCGAGTGCCGTCCGACGGTACTGGCTCTGGCGGGCTCGGGCGTACTCTGTCCGGAGTCGGTCGTTTTCCTCCTCAAGCAGTTCGAGTTGCGTTTTGAGCGTCGCCGGGTCAGCGGTGTCGGCCGGTGTCTCCGGTTCCCCACGCTGTTCGTCACTAGTGGCCCTACTCATCGGTCGCCTCCACGAGGTCGAGCATGACCAGTTCGTACCGGTGGACACCGTATCCGGCCACCGTGAGAACAGCGACGACACCCAGTGTCGCAGCCGTCGTCGACCCGACGGTCAGCCAGGCCCACGTGAGTGCCGTACAGAGGGTATAGACTGCAACCACGAGGAGTGCAGGCCGTCCGATACCGTCACTGACCGCCACGAGCGCGACGACGAGAACGAGGAGCATGGCTTCCAGAAGCGCCAGGGTCGTGACCGGCGGGAACGACGGGAAAGCCAGTAGCGCGCCGACGTGGCCGAGGGCGACGAGACCCACCGCGAGGACGGGCCACGCGACACCAGCGACAGTCCGTGTTTCGGTCCCGGCTGTCATTACTCGGTATGGTGTGAGTCTACGTGTTACGTGTTCTGATTTCATGTATCCCGCGTGTCGCCTACCGCCCCGCGGAGAGCACGGCTTCGAGGCGGTCACCCGGGCCAACCTCGTAGACGGTGACCCGGTCCAGCGCCGCGAGATCCCGGCGGAACGACTCGAAATCGGCGTACCGCTCGTAGGCGGCGTCCAGGCCGCTGAGGCCGCCGGATTCGAAGAGGACGTGTGGCGTCAGGAAGACGACGACGCTGTTGCCCCCCTGTCGGGCGACCTTGACTGTCTCCCGGAGCTCCGTCCGGTGTTGGTCGTCGGTGAACACGACCGTCAACGCCGTTCCACCGAGCGCCGAGAGATGGGTGCGTGCGGCCGCGAACAGGGGGTCAGACGCAATCTGGGTCACGTACCCCTCGCGACTGTCGAGATACGGTCTGAGCGTCGTTCCGAAGGCCGACCTGTCCCCCTGGAGCCGTGTACTCGCGCGCCGGGCCGTCCCCGGGCTTCGTGTCTCCTCAAGCTCCTCTCCGTGTCCGCCTGTCGCCTGCAGGTCGTACAGGGTGTCCTGTATCAGGCGGAACCGCTTTTCGTCCAGTGAGGGGTCCTGTTCGGTTGTCAGCCCCTCGTCGCCGACCGTGTACAGTCCCAGCGGGTCGTCGAAGGCCCGTGCCTGCTCGGCGAGTGTCAGTGCAACTTCGCGGATGTAGTCGAGTTTCGTCTCGCCGTCTGGGCCGGTTGCCAGTCCGGCACGGTGGTCCACGAACAACACTGTTCGTCGGTCCGTCTCGACCTCGTGTTCGCGGATATACGGCTCGTTCAACCGCGCGGTCGCCTTCCAGTCGATATCGCCAGCCGAGTCCCCGGCCACGTACTGCCGGAGTTCCGCGGGGTCGACACCGTCACCGAGTTCGTCGGTCGCGTGCTCGCCAAACGTCGCCAGCGCTGTGTCGCCACCCTGCCCAACGTGAAGCGTTCGTGTGACGTGGGGCTCGACACGGACCGCCGGTGTCGGGCCGCGCGTAAACGTCTCACCGAACAGTCCATATGGGTCGGTTACACGCACTATCGGCGCGTCGAACTGTGACTGACCGACGACCGGCCATGTCGTGTCGAAGGTCACTGTGGACGGTTCGGGACCGTCGATTTCGATTCGACGGGCGTCCTCGCCGGGGCCTTCGGCACTGGCCGGCACGGGTGCCGTGACAGTGACCCCAAGCGGCGTCTCCGCTGTTGCGCCGCTGAGAGTGACTGGGACCGTCTCGTCGGCCGTGATGGTCGTCCGTGGCACGTCGAGGTCGACGGCGAGGCTCGCATCGAGGCGTCGCAGCCGCCCGACGAACATGAGCTGTGTGGCCAGCAGTATGCCACCGATACCGGCTGTGCTGACGAGCAACACCGGGCGTTCGAACAGTAGCGCCAGCGCTGCAAGCGCCAGACCGGTTCCTGCGAGCGCGGTGAACCGCCGCGTCACCTCCATTGCTCGTTGCCAATACCGGTCCCTAATTGAAGGTAGCGGTCTCGCCTTCGGTGGAACGAAAGAGTGTTTATACTGCCACGACCGATGCTCTGTCGTGCGCGGATCCGACGCCGGTGGCAGCCGCATGCTGTTTGCCCTCGTCGCCCTGAGTATCTGTCTCGTCGTCACCGGCACGGTGGTCGGAACAGTTGTCCCCGGTGCTGCTGTCGGTGGTACCAGCAGCGACGGGAGTGCTCACGCAGATCCAGACACCGTCGACGACGGGCGCGACCTGAGCGCCCTCGAACGGCAACTAGCGGAGCGGCTGGCCTCGCGGGCAAGAAGCGGTTCGGTGAACATCAGCCGCGAGGACGCGGGGCGGGCCCGCGAGGCGCTCAACAATTCCGAATACGCCTCCTTGCTGGACCAGTATGCGGATGTCGCCAACGAGACGGGTGACCGCGAGCGTGCGCTCGCGTTCCAGCGTGTGCGAGACGACCAACTAGCGCTCTCGACTGCTGTTGAGGAGTATTGGGAGACACACGAACTGTATCGGACTCTCGTTACTGAGGGGCATGTCGAGACACACGTACGACAACGGACCATCCACAACGGCAGCCGCAAGAAACAGATACTGTACGACAACGAGACGGACGAACGCACGCTGGCACGCCAACTTGAACGGGAGTGGCAGACAGTCAACGACAGCCACGCGTCGCTCGTCCGGTCCCAACGTGAGCTTTCGAACAGGACTGACGAGAACGTCACGGCGTCACTGAACAGCCTCAACGCATCGGTACAGGAAATCGAGACGGCCCAGCAGGACGTGCGTGACGAGCAGTTCGTCGCGACGAACCTAACTATTGAGGCTAACGGGGCACAGGCATCGTTCCGGTCCCCACTCACTATCGATGGGCGACTGACGACGGCGTTGGGTAATACTGTCTCGGCCGACACCGTTCGGTTCGCGGTCGGTAACCAGACGATTCAAACTCGACTCTCCGAGACCGGCGACTTCGACCTGCGCTATCGGCCGACGACGATTACCGCGAACACGTCGAACCTCACGGTTCGATATCGGCCCGAAAACGAGTCCATCTATTTCGGTGACCAGCGGACCACCCCAGTCACTATCGAACAGGTTCGTCCGGATATTACTGTCAATGCGACACCGACAACGGTCCGATACAACGATACGATTGCGGTCTCGGGCCGCGTCGGGGCTAATTACGGCGGTGCGGCCGAAGTTCCCTATCTCGTCTCGCTTGATGGGCGGGTACTGGCGAACGGAACCACCAAGACGAACGGGATGTACAATTCAACTGTGGCTGTCCCCGCATCTGTTTCCGAGGGGGACCGCACGGTCCGCGTCGACGTGCCCCTCAACGGGCAGGCACTGTTGAGTACTAACCGTACTACTGCAAGCAGTATTCGGGAGACGGCGACGACCCTTGATGCGAGCGCAGTCCACACAAGTGGTCGGTCCATCAGGGTGTCCGGATCCTTCCTGACTGACAGCGGTCAGCCGGTCATCAACCAGGACATTGCAGTGGTAGCCAATGGTACGACGATCGGGCGTGTTTCGACGGGCCCCAACGGTACCTTCGAGACGACGCTGACCGTTCCACAGAGTGTTGGGTCAACGGCGGTGTTCGAGTCATCACTCCCGATTGCCATCGAGTTCCGCTATGACGGGAGTGCGACAAACCTCCAGAGTGCACAGGCTGGGGCAACCGTTATCCTCCCGACGCTCCCTTGGGGACTCATCGGTGGGGCTATGCTGGCGATCATCGTTGTACTCGCTGGTGGCGTCGTCATCGGGCGGAAACTGCTCGCAGGCCGGTCCCAGCATGTCCCTGACCCGGCCGTCGACATTGACTCGCTGACCGCCCAGCGAACCGGCTCACGTGTCGACAGCACCTCGCTGCTCGATACTGCCCGAAGATATCTCGACGCCCAACAGTCGGCGGCAGCCGCGAGAGTGGCCTACATTGCCCTTCGGCAGCAGCTCAGTACCGATGTCGGGCGGAGTGCAGGCCAGACGCCGTGGGAGTTCTACCGGGACTGTGCCGACAGCGATATCGACGAGACGACCCGGGAAACGCTCCAGCGGGCGACGGAACTGTACGAACAGGCGCGGTTCAACTCGACTGCGTCGATACCTGCGGATGCCGTCGATGAACTACTCACGGAGCTTGGACCAATGATGGGGGAACCACAGGCGTCGGATGGAGAGTAAGTCCGGAGTTTGCCGTGAGTGGTGTGGAGACCGAGTGACTTTTCAGCGGTTCTGCTGTACGAGACGAGCATGAGTGGTCCGCCAGCGAGGGAGTCGACGCTCTGGTTGCTGCTTCCCCGACCAGTCAGAGAACTCCCCGCTGACCTGGCCGCGACGCTCGTTCTCGTCGTCCTCATGACGCTGTCCGCGACCGTCCCGTTCGTCAGCGAAACGCCGCTTCGAATCGTGTTTGGATTGCCACTGGTCCTGTTTTTGCCCGGATACGCCCTCATCGCCGCGCTGTTCCCCGAAGCTGGCTCGTCCCCGGACGCGGATGATGACAGCGAGACTGATAGCGGTATCGACGGTATCGAGCGTCTCGCGCTTTCCTTCGGGTTGAGCATCGCCGTCGTCCCGCTCATCGGTCTCGCGTTGAACTTTACCCCGTGGGGGATTCGACTGGTCCCCATTCTCGTTGGCGTCGGTGGGTTCACCACCGTGGCGACGGCTGTCGCGGCACGGCGGCGACGAGCACTCCCCGAAGATGAGCGCTTCGAAGTCCCGTACCGCGAGTGGGTCGCCGAAAGCTATGCGGAGCTCAGGTCGCCTGAGACCCGTCTCGATTCCGCACTGAACGTCTTACTGGTCTGTAGCCTGCTATTGGCCTCGGGTTCTATCGTCTATGCTGTTGCCGTCCCGGCACAGGGCGAGTCCTTCAGTGAGTTCTATCTGCTGACGGAAAACGACGACGGCGAACTCGTCGCCAGTGACTACCCGACCGAACTCACGGTCGGCGAGACCGAGGAGCTTGTCGTCGGCATCGGGAACCAGGAGAACGAACAGACGAGCTACACCGTCATCGTCGCGCTTCAGCGGGTCGACACTATCGACAACGAGACGGTTGTCAGGGAGTCGACCGAACTGCAGCGCTACTCGCCGACAGTTGGCGACAACGAGACGTGGCAACAACCACACGAGATAACGCCGACGACCACTGGGACGAATCTTCGCCTGACGTATCTGCTGTACAAGGGCGACCCCGCGCCACAGCGGGATATCGACTCGGCGTATCGGTCGAACTACATCTGGGTGAACGTCACCACTCAGTGATGGTCGTCCGGTCCGAATTCCACGGTGCGAAGTCAAACCATCTAGTATTTAACCTTGGACAGTAACATATCTGCAACCCGTACACAGTGACCAATGACCGAGGCAACGAACCGGGAACACGATTCGTCGCTGCAAACTGCCCACGACACGGCTGCCGTCGTCGTTTCGACGGCTGAGGCGGACGGCGACGAGGGAGTTCTCAGGACGATTCTTCGGGCCGAAGAACACGGTCACCACGTCTTCGTCTATTGTGTTGACCGTGACTCCGAGATAGCCCAGTTCGCCCGCCGACTCGACGCGACGGTCGTCGAGCTTGACCCAGGCCTGACGATTGAAGAGCAGTCCCGTTCGCTCGCTCGCGAGCACGGCTTTCCCGGCGTTATCCATCTCGAGTCGCCCGAACAACACCTCGATTTCGAGTCAAGCCGCACAAAACTCCGGAACAGTTCGGAGTATATGATCCCGGCCCGAATCGAGTACGAGGTCGAATCGAACCTACTTATCGGCGTTCCGGCGTATAACGAGGAGGTCGGTATCGGCAGCGTCATCCTGTCGGCGAAATCGGTCGCCAGTGAGGTAATCGTCGTCGACGACGGGAGCTCCGACGACACGGTTGAAGTCGCGAAAACGGCCGGCGCGACGGTTATCGAACATGAGGAAAACAAGGGAAAAGGCGCGGCCATCCAGACACTGTTGGAGACCGTCCGGGAGCGGGAGTTCGACACGTTCGTGTTGTTGGACGGCGACGGCCAGCACGATCCCGACGAGATTCCACTGGTCGCGGAGCCAATCCACGACGGTGAAGCGGACCTGGTCATCGGCAGTCGGTATCTGGACGATTCAGCGGAGGACGAGACACCCGCGTATCGACGCGTCGGCCAGCGGATTCTGGACCTCCTGACGCTCGGTCCGTCCAAGACTCGTGTGACTGACTCCCAGAGCGGCTTCCGGGCGCTGTCCCCCCGTGCGGTTGACGAACTGGCCGTCACGACGGACAACTTCGGTGTCGAGACGGAAATGATAGACCTCGCCGCCCGGAACGACTTGACCATTGCCGAACAACCGATCGAAGCGCGCTATGAGGGAATCGACGGCCAGACCCAGAACCCGCTCCGACATGGTCTGACAGTCGTTGTCTTCATCCTCCAGCTCGTTCGTGACCGCCACCCGATGCTCTTTTTCGGTCTGCCGGGACTCATCTTTCTCGCTATCGGGGCGTACTACGGCATCGACGCCGTTCTGGTCTATCAGAATTCCGGTCTGTTCTACCCGGCGAAAGTCCTCGTCAGCGGCTTCGCAACGGTAATCGGGTCCATTGGCGTCTTTGTCGGGCTGGTCCTGAACCGCATTAGCAACATGCTGCAACGTCTCGACGATTCGACACTCTGACTCGCTCAGCCATGAATACAGCAACCCACGTCACCATTGTCCTCGGTACACGACCGGAAATTATCAAGCTCTCGCCGGTGATTCGTGCGTGCGAACGTGAGGGCGTTCCGTTTACACTCGTCCACACCGGACAGCACTACTCCGAGTCGCTCGACAGCGTCTTTTTCGACCAGCTAGAGCTTCCGGAACCGGACTACCAGCTCGATGTCGGCTCGGGGTCACATGGTGAACAGACTGGGGCGATGCTCGCCGAGATAGAGCGGGTAATCCTTGATGTCGAACCCGATTTGGTGCTCGTGCAGGGAGACACAAACTCGGTACTGGCTGGCGCGCTCGCGGCGAGTAAGTTGCCTGTCGAAATCGGCCACGTTGAGGCCGGCCTTCGGAGCTTCGACCGGGAGATGCCCGAAGAGACAAACCGTGTCCTCGCCGACCATGTCGCGGACTACCTGTTCGCCCCGACCGAAACGTCGGCCGACTACCTCCGGGACGAGGGGCTGGACAACGAGCGGATACACGTGACCGGGAACACGGTCGTCGACGCCGTCCAGCGACACAGCGACTTCGCGGCCGAGAAGAGCGCAGTTCTCAAAGGCTTTGAACTCGAACCGGACGAGTTCATACTGTTGACGGCCCATCGAGCGGAGAACGTCGACGACCGGGACCGGTTCGCCGACCTGCTCGACGGTGTCGCACGGGCCGCCTCGGCACTCGACCGCGAGGTGGTGTACCCGATTCATCCACGCGGTCGGCAGCGACTCGACGAGTTCGACCTGATGGTCCCCGACTGCGTGCGGCTGGTCGACCCGCAGGACTATCTGGACTTCCTCGAGCTGGAACGAGCCGCGTCGGTGATTCTCACTGACTCCGGCGGCGTCCAAGAGGAAGCCTGTATCCTCGGTGTCCCCTGTGTGACACTCCGGGACAACACCGAGCGTCCCGAGACCATCGATGTCGGTGCGAACCGACTGGTCGGTGTTGATTCGGACGCAATCAGAGACGGAGCTGTTGAGATGTACGAAAGGACAACCGGGTGGGAGAACCCGTTTGGCGATGGAACGGCATCGGAACAGATACTTACAGCGGTGTGTGAACGGTCGACTGACGACCAGCAGGTCTCACAATGAGCACGATCTACGTCCACGGACTCGGATACATTGGGTTGCCGACAGCAGCGATGTTCGCGAACTATGACCATGAGGTCACCGGGTACGACATTGACGAGGCGATTATTGAGGGCCTCGACAATGGTGACGTCCACATCGATGAACCCGGTCTCCGAGCGTTCGTCACGCAAGCGCTAGAATCCGGCAACCTAACCGTGAGCAACGAGGTTGGCGAGGCAAAGTATCATATTATCGCCGTCCCGACGCCGTTTGACGACGAGACCAAGGAGCCAACACTCGACTACGTCGAGGCCGCCGGCGAGGCTATCGCACCGCATCTCCGCACTGGCGACACGGTCATCCTCGAATCGACCGTTCCACCGGGTACGACTGTCGAGACGTTACAGCCGGCCCTCGAACAATCCGGGCTGGACGCGGGCGCCGATTTTGCACTCGTCCACTGTCCCGAAACCGTTCTTCCGGGCGATATAATCACGGAACTCAAGCAAAACGACCGTATCATCGGGGGCGTAAACGGTGTTTCGACTGAGGCCGCCGTTCGCCTCTACAAGTCCTTCGTGGAGGGTGAGATTTACACGACAGAAAACGCAACAACGGCTGAGTTCGTCAAGCTCATCCAGAACACCTATCGGGATGTCAATATCGCACTGGCGAACGAACTGGCGCTCATTGGAGAGGACTACGATATCGACTCCCGCGAGGCCATCGAGATGGCGAACACACATCCACGCGTCGAACTCCACCAGCCCGGGCCGGGCGTCGGTGGCCACTGTCTCCCGATAGACCCGTGGTTCCTCGGCCATGACTCAGACCAGCTTGACCTGATTAGCACCGCGCGAGCGATTAACGACGGGATGGCCGGCTACATCGTTGACATCCTCCGTGAGGAACTCGGGACGCTGGATGGCAAACAGATTGCGCTGTTCGGTGTTGCATACAAGGGGAACGTCGGCGACATCCGAGAGAGTCCGGCGCTGGACCTGGCTACCGAACTGCAACAGGCCGTCGCCGAGCCGCCGGAAGCGACAGCCGACGGCGGGATACAGTCGGACAGCGGTGGCGTCGATGTCCGGCTCCACGACCCCCACGTCGACGACCAGGTACTCGACCTCGTCGGCTTCGAGGCGGCCGTCGGCAGCGCGGACGCCGTCGTCATCACGACCGACCACGACGAGTTCGCCGAACTCGACCCCGAGAAACTGCGCGAATCGATGACCGGTGACCTGGTCGTGGACACGAAGGATATGCTCCCCGAACGCGAGTGGATATCAGAAGGGTTCTCACTGCGGCGTATCTGAACACCAGTATGTCAACCACGACGACCGGATGGATAGACCTCGCGAGTCCGTCCCATCCGTTCTTTTTCCACGCGCTGGCGTCGGAGATTCCACACGTCGATTTTCGGACTACAGTCCGAAACAAGACGGAGACTGTCGACCTGGCTGCTGAAGTTGGCTTCGACTACACCGTCGTCGGACGGGATTTCGACAACCCACTGTTGCGGAAGGTCGGGATCCCACTCCGGACGGGCCAGCTCACACTCTCTGCGCCAGACGCCGACGTGTCGTTGTCCTCGCGGAACGCGATGTGCGTACTCGCGTCGAGGGCCCGTGGGATTCCGTCGATTCACTTCACGGACAACGATATCACCGCCCACGTTGACGGGCTGCGATACGAGAAGCTATACAACCGGCTGGAGGCGATGGCGACCCACAACGTCGTTCCGGCTGCCTTCGAGACCGAGGAGCTGACCAAGCGCGGCGCAGGCCCCGACAGCGTCCACACTTACGACGGGTACAAGGAAGATATCTATATCGCCGACTTCGAACCTGACTCGAATTTCACGGACCAGTTCCCCTTCGAGGAGTATATCGTGATCCGCCCCGAGGCGTTGGACGCGGCCTACGTCGACGCAGAGCGCTCGCTGGTGCCCGACCTGCTGGAGGGTGCCGCCGAGCGTGACCTCTCGGTGGTGTATCTGCCCCGTGGACGCGGTGACGAGGCGCATGCCAACCCGTACGACAAGACGCAAGTCTATGTCCCCGACGGCGCGCTCAACGGGCTGCAGCTGGCCTGGCACTGTCGCTGTATGCTCACCGGCTCTGGAACGATGGCACGCGAAGCGGCCTGTATGGAGAAGCCGGCCGTCTCCTTCTTCCCGAACACGCTGCTGTCTGTCGACCAAGAGATGGAAGCCGAGGGCCGGATCTTCCATTCGCGCGAGTCGGAGGCGATACTTGACTACGTCGACTCGATTGACCAGCAGAATGTCGCTCCCGATCGCGGACGAGCCCAGAGTGTTCGTAACGAGGTTGTGGACTTGGTGACCCGGTTGCTCGCCCAAAACACATGAGCTCCGATACCTGAAACGCAAAACTCGTTGGGTGTGTTACGGTTACAGTAAAGACTGGTACAACGACACAAGCTGTTCACCCATCCGTGTCGTCGACCATTCCTTCGATTTCTTTGACCCATCTGATCGAACATTCGTCTCTACGATTCTATCTAGTTTAGCTGCGAACTCAGGTGGCGACGTACAGATATACGAGTGCGTGATATCTTCGAGCACTTGTGCAGTGAATCCAACATCTGCGGAGACCACGGGAACGTTACACGCGGCAGCTTCCTTAACGACCATCGGGCCCGTTTCCCGTCTTGACGTGATCAAAACAGCGTCGCTAGCGTTCATATAGTACGGCACCTTGTCGTGGGGAACGTTAGACAGTGTACGTAACTCTACGTCTTGGTCCATCTCTTTGATAACTTTCTCAGCGAGGGCGTAGTTTTTTACTGGCCGCGATTTCGCAGCCGGAAAGAGGACTACTGATTGATTATCGTCCCAATTGACAAACTCTCTTGCCTTGTGACGGGGAATCGGACGGAATTTTTCGGTATCGATAGGAAAGGGCACAGTTGCGTGTTGGCGGGGAAGCGATGATGACATATTCTCTGATGGAAGTATGACTTCATCAAAAAAATATGAGAGCCGTCGGCTCACTGGGCCGAGTTTTCCAACGAGGTCAGATCCCCAGAGTGTCAGTACGATGGGGCGGTGTGGCTGTCCGATGGCATACGGTGCAGTTAATCCGTGGTTCGCATGTATTATGTCGTATGACTTTGTTGCATGTTGAAGTACATCCGGGTAGAACTGAAAATAATCGGCAATCGAACGTCGGTCAATGGCCTCGTTGTCGGCAGTGTGTTGACCGGGGACACAGAGGGTTGTGATCTCGATATCCTGCTTACGGAGAGAATAAATCTGATTGTTGAAGAAAGGGCGAAGAGAATTAGTCAGCTGGAGTACGTGCATAGTCTCTCTATATGTAACCGAAAATATTAGCTCTTGGTTTTGATCTATTCGTACTGTTCCTCAGGGTTCAGATTGTACTATATCTGTTAACACCTGGTGAAGTTCCTCACCGCGGCTACGAAAGGAGTAATCTGTCCGGTCGACCCCTTTTGTCAGCGATTGTTCTACCCGAAGTGCGAGTGTCGTTTCAGCGATACGTTCTGGTGTCGGATTTTCGACGAAGCCGGTTCCTTCGAATTTCTGCAAGACATCTCCTATCGAACTGTCCTCGGAACATAGCGCCAGTACGGGCGTGTCTGCCGCGATGTAGTCGTATGTCTTCATCGGAATCTGTGCCGGGTCTCGATTCGTTAACAGGCCGATATCTGCTTCTGCAATGAGATCCATGAGCGTGTCATGATTGACGTAATCCATTGATTCGTACTCGGCCTGTTTGCTACCGTCGGTAATTCGCTCGATAGTGGAAGAATGCTTTCCAATCTGGGTGAAAGTGACTGAAGATGTTGGTTGATCAGCAAGGTGAACAAGGGCTTTAGCAAATACCGACTCGCCCTGATAAATTTTCCCCGGACATACGATTTTGATTGTCTCCTCTGTTGACTCTCCCGATCGTCTCACTGTTCGGGTTTCCCGGAAGCCATTTCGGACCGTTCTGAAATTAGTTCCGTGGTAGTGCTGTCTATATCGCTCAGATGTTCGTTCGGATGTTGTCGTCACCGCTCTTGCATTCTCAATGACAGTACGTTCCATCGTCTTTAGAAACCAGCGTTGCGCTCGTGACGGGATATCTTTGTACGGGGCAAGTACCCATGGATCACGCATATCGAGCACGTAGGGAACGGACGAAAGACGTTTCAACAACGGAAGTACGATTGCTGGGGGAAACGGGGCTCCAGTAAACCAGATCAGGTCTGGTTGTCGTTCTCGAACATGTCGATACAGTGTGTGAGCCAGTGTTGGCGTCCAACCGAGGCGCCCGAAATCGACTCGCTCTGGAAGTACGGATTGGGTCGAAAATAAACTGTCCTGCTGCTCTCGATTCGACTCTGGAGTAGTGAGAACCTCGATAGTCCAGCCCGCCTTTCTGAGTACTTCGGCAAATATGCTTGGTCTGATAGCACCAACGGTTTCTCTGGGTGGGAACGCGTGTGAGATTATGAGAAGGTCGTTATCGCTCATTTCTTCAACAGGTTTCTCTTACAGTCAATGGCAAAATAACCCTGTCTGTTTGGTTCTGTACACCCGAAACAAGCGTTTAGAAAAGGTATGACGAGAAAAACATCTTCTGTATGTCTCACAGACAAACATAACTACGATGATGCTGTGATCTATAGAGTGCGTAGGTAATCCGTCAAGCGTAAAGAATCACAATATATTTTCTAACTGAGAGAGTACCAGATTTCAGTGGTAATTCAGAGGGCAAAATTCTGGCTCATCCTCGGTAATATAGCTATTGCTGCAGCCGTTTTGCTGAGCCACTTGAATCCCGCTACATCTTACGAATATAATCTCTACACAGCGACACCAGTAATAGTCTGGGTACTGCTATTCTGTTCAGTGGTTATTGCTGTTAATGTATCATTATCCCGTCAGTATTCTCTTCATTGGGCATCAATGTCGACACTCTTGTTGGTTGGAATTGTCGTCTTGTTACTCCCGCTTCTCAGAGGATATTATATATATGGGGTGGGCGATTCGTTTACCCATCTTGGATGGTTGAAAGACTTAGAGACGAGTACTCTTGATCCCTCACAATTCAGGTACCCTATTCTACATCTCCAATCTCTCGGTCTGAGTCTCGTGGGTGATTTCGCTCTCCGTCACGGTATCTATCTCGGGGCTGTTAGCTACACGTTAGTCTTGGTCGCAATATGTCCGCTGTTCGCACGAGCCATAACCGGGCGTCATCGGCCTACTATGATTGTCGCGATTGCCGCGACAAGCTTCTTCCCCATAATTAATATTCTTGTAGCCAACGTAAGTGCCCAACCCGCCTCACAGTCCGCTATATATTTCGTTTTGCCGGCTTACCTTTTATACAAGACCATCTACGAACCATCGTACCGGAATTACGCACTGGTCATCTGTAGCAGCTTTGTACTCACACTGCTACATCCACATCGTGGAGCGACATTATTATTATATGCGGTTGGTTTAGTTGTAAGCATCCATTTTGTTAATATTAACAATTTATTAAGGCGCGGAAAAATGCGAATTATCTCTTCAATATTAGTTGTCGGTCTCGTACTCTGGCTATGGATTGAGGGACAACTTGTTCGATCGCTAGGGATAATTCTAGTGGGACTCCTTTCTATTGATGTGGGTAGCACAAGTGCAGGTGCTGGCCTCGCTAGTACGGCCACTCAAGCAGGGATCAGCCCAATCTCTATCATCCTACGGGCGTTCGCTACACCGATTATCTTCGCACTTGCCTCGATAGCGTTCATTTTCTATGTGCTCAGTGATTTATCAAGCGAGATATCGAAGCGCTCACTTGGGCTGCTCGGTGGAATGGCAGCACTGTTTGCGTTTCTAGTGTTTGCAGTTGTGGCAGGGGTATTCCTGTCGTTCCGCAATCTGACACCACTACTAGTTCTCGGGGTTATCACCGGTGGCATTGGCCTATTCCAACTGAGTGAAAGTCGATATCTATCGGGGCGTGTGATTAAGAATGCCATCGTTGCAACTGTCTTGATACTCGCCCTGACACTCTCCGGAGCAACTATCCACGATTCAAGTTACATCACCCAGCGAAGCTCGCACGTCACTCAAGCCCAAATGGAAGGTTACAGTACTTCTTTCGAGTACTGGGACGAGGAGAGTCACTTCGCTGCGATACGTGCACAACCTCAACGATACAAACATGCACTATATGGGGTTGAAGAGACACGTGAGTTGAATTATTCCGGCATGCCGTATCGACTACCACGGTACTCGTTTGTCCCTTCTCACATGGCGAACCATAGCCTCAACAGTGCCTACCCGCGTGGACAAAAGATCGTTGTGACACAGATGGACAGACAGTATTACCGTAAAACGCTCGATGGGTTTAGATACAATGCGTCCGATTTCGCTTACCTTAATTCGACCAACCACGTCGGTAGGACGTATTCGAACGGTGAGTTCGTCGTTTATACTGTAATGTAAATTCAGTACTTCACAAAGCGGTTAGCTGACAATGACATTAGACTCTCCAACTGGCCGGCCGGCAGGACACGTGTCGGCCGTATCGTAAGCGAGGAACACGAACCTAACCAGTTGACTATCGAGTGGCAGGCGGTCATCGATCATCTCCGGCCACTGACTCCGGTTCGTTCAGTTGTCATCTCCACGGATGGCCCCTATGAGGCGTTGGATCGGACTGTATCGCGCTCAAACACCCATACGCCGACGGCACCGACCGGACACGACATGCTACGAGAGAGCGGGAACTGTTGCGTCATCTCGGGTGATGTGATAATATCAGATTATCTCGTTTGAACAACTGTCTATACTGTAGGAAGCCGCATCGGGTTCATTCGAGTGATGACAAATAACAAATTCCACACTTATACTGTTCCAACGGAAAACTGTAATGGCAAGATAGTTGCTATCAATACAAGCTCAGGCAATCTCGTTCCAATCAAGTTCGTGACCGTGTACCAGAACTAGTTGACAGCGACGGTGATGACACAGTCAATGGTTCGACAGCTCTGTACGATCTGTTGACTGACACTGTTAACAATGGAACAATCTCCGCGACTCACTTGGGCCAGTACTGAGGGAATCGTGCTTGAGAACACATCAAATTAAGATAATTATGTATGAAGGGTTATTACAAATCGGAAAATAGAGTGGCTATGGACAGTTGCTCCCGGTTCTCGCGACGCAAGTTTTTGTCCGCAGTAGGGTCAGCTGTTCCACTTGCAGCGTGTCCCCATCCAAGGAGATCGGGCTGTGGATCCAGAACAAAAACAGTCACCACACCAAGTACACTCGAAATTCCAGCAAATAGTATATGGCTGTCTCTTCAATATCTACGGACACAACATCCGAGGTAGGAGACATCAATTTAGCTCACACTTACAAATCCATCATGTGGGAAACAAGTGGCCAACTCATTGTTGAAGATGGCGCCTCGCTCAACATAACTGATACAGCATGAGTGATATCGAACTTCGGAATGAAAACGGCACAATTGTTGCATACGATAGTGGCGAGAATAAAGTCCCAATCAGGTTCGACGAAGGGATCTTCGATTCGGTCAGTACAACAGAGCAGTATATCAACAACAAGCAGCTCTACGTCCAAGACGGCCAGCCCAATGACCTGACAGATGCCGTCTGGTTGGATTCGGACGCCCAACCGTTCTCCTCTGTCAAAGTCCATCTCACAAGCGACCAGAGCATTTCCGCTGATACCTCGTCAGCCACGGTCGAATTTAATGATGTCGTCGAGGACAACCGTGAGGAGTATGATGGGGCTGCGTATGAGTGGACTGCGGACGAGGCAGGGGAATCTGATATCAGCGGGCAAATTGGCATTGCTCAAAAGGCAGGGGGCGACCAGATAACCACATTTGTGTGGGTCAACGGACAGGTCGAAAGACGTAACAATGGGCAAATTGCCGACCTGAGTACTGGCGACCCGACAACTGACCACGCGCTGCCGGACGGGACCTACGACCTCAGCGCTGGCGACACTGTCTATGTGACGTTCCGCAATGTCACCTCCCCCTGTACAATCGTGTCAGACACTGACCGCACGTATCTCAAAATTCAGCGGGTTGACTAACCGGCGATGATACCTGATAGAGATGCTTCTTGGACGTGGCATCAGGACCCCCGTGCGGTCCACATCGAGGGCAAGACGTATCTGGGCTACGTTGACCAGCGGGGAAACATCAAAGCATACAGTTACAACCACGATGCTGACGAGGCCCGCGAAGCTATCCTCCACGCCAACCTCATTCGCGACGACCACGTCGCCCCCATACTCTACGAGCGCGACGACGGAAGATTCATTTGCCAGTACGCACGGAACGAGACAGGGCTATTGCAGCGTATTAGTGCCCGACCACACGATATCCGGAACTGGCGGCCCGAGCAAACAATTGGCAATGGGGACTGGAACTATCCGAATCCAGTCTGCTACGACGGTGACATCCATCTGTTGGCTCGCGCCGGCATTGAAGGGTTGAGCGACTACGAGCAGTATAGATTCATCTCCTCCGATGGCGGCGAGACATGGTCGTCGCCGACGCAGGTGACGTTGTTCGACGACCGCGCATATCTCAAAGTCGCGTCATTCGACGACACGCGATACTATCTTGCACTCACATCAGCAACAGACACCCAGCCAAATCAGGCGTTCTGCATCTACTACGAGGACGGGGCGTACTACGAGCTGGACGGCACACAGGTCGGAACCTCGGGCCTACCACTGACCGAGTCCGACCTCTCCAGCCTGTACACGGTCGATGGCGATGCATTCGGTGGGCTTCGTATCTGGGACATCGTCACGCTGGCTGCCGATGACGTCCGGATACTGCTCGCAGATGTTGACGACACGAGCAACCACATCTACAAGGAGGCTCGCTGGGATGGCAGCTCGTGGGCCGTCGAGACCATCGTCGAATCGGGAGCGTCGCCGGTTGCAATCGCGTATTACTCCGGCGGCCTGTGTTATGCTGGCGGCGATACCGACACAGTCTACCTCTCCCAAAACGACGGCGGGACGCATGAAGTGTACACGGCGACGCGCGACGGGGGGTCGTGGCCGACGACTCAGGTCACATCTTCGTCTGCTGATGACCAGTGGCGACCGATGCGAGTGCGAAACGGGCGCAGTGATATGCCCGCAGTCTGGTTATCTGTCCAAGATTTCCGGACCTTCACAAAATATCGACAGACAGTGACAAGCGAGTTAGCTGGGACAGAGCAGCCACCGACGCCAGTCCCGCCTCGAAAAAACCCTGCAAGGGATGTCTTCGGTCAGACTGCCAGCGGCGAGATAATCAGGTTGCGGTCAGTCCGTCGATAGGTCCTGAATCCCAGAACACAACTGGGACCCCAATCCTTGTTAGCATCAATGCTCGCATCACCCCCGGCGGCGCGGATGAGTTGTTTGAAGCCGCTTTACTCACTTCTGGCCTGTCTGGTATATCTGGGAGCGATTTGTATAAATTCGGGACCAAGTTTACCAGACCGACGACTCTGAACTTCGGGCAGTCTTAACAGCCATTGTTCCGCCAAATAATCATTACACCCTATCATCTTCGTCTTCGAACTTTGAAATTCTCCGTTGGATGGAGCGCGAGTTCATCGGAGGGAGCTAATGCTTCCGGCAGAGTTTGCGACTGTGACCCGAGACAGCGCGTGGACAATCCACCAGTGTCCGCGGGCGATACGGGTGGGCGACAAGACGTTTGTCGGCTCAATTAGTTCCAACGGCGTCATCCAAGTCACCTCGTACAACCACTCGGTGGACACGTTTCAACACACACAGTTAGCGACCATCTATATCCACGACCACAGTTCTCCGTCAATATACGCCCGCGACGACGACTGTCTCGTGGTATTCTGGACCACTCGACGGGACAGCAAAGACCATATAATGTCCTGAAGGGTCAGCGATGCGGCGCTCGATATCTCCGCATTTGGAGATGTGAAGATGTTCACTTCCGACGCGGCAATAGATTACCCACAGCCCCTATCGTGGAATGGCAATCTCCGCGTGTACTACCACTATGGCAGCGGCTCGACTGCGAGCTGGCGATATCGTGTTTCAACAGACGAAGGCCAGACCTTCGGTGCTGAGCAGACTGCTATCAAGGACAGCGACGGGTAATGGGTCTATACCCATTACCATCGGGAGGGCGACAAGCTGCACTTCGCCCTTGGCGACCACCGCATGACCGAGACAGGCATCTACCACGGATACCTCCAGAACGGGGACTACTACCAATCGGATGGCACGCAAATCCAGAGCTCCACTTCGGAGATTACGGACGTAGCGCCCCTCACACAGATATTTGACGGCGCTGCGAACAATCCTGCCAAACAGTACGTTTGGCGACGGATGCTGACGGCAATCTTGTCGTCGCGTTTACCAAACACGTCGCAACGGGCACTGGCGGCGGTGATGGGGATTACCGTGTGCGGTGGGCGCGGTGGGACGGCTCGCAGTGGGTCGTTGGTAGCGAAATAACTGCTATGGGTGACTCCTTGCCCGAGAACCATTACTACGAGGGTGGGCTGTCACTCGACAGCGCCGACCCAACCAGTGTCTATGTGTCCGTGGAGCAGCCTAATCGCAATTACGAAATCCAAGAGTGGCAGACGAGTGGCAACGGGTCATCGTGGACGAAGCAGCGGGACGTGTCCGCGGCGGATGCGACGTTTGCCAGCCCGACAAAACGTGGCCGGCCAATTAGTCCGAGGGGGCATCAGGGAGACTTGCCTATCCTCTGATGGTCGAGCTCTTACTACGGCTTTGAGAGTTATGAGACTCAATCACGGCGCGATGGCTGATGAGCCTGATTTGCCGGTGAAATATGCCTCAAAGTTGCTTCAAATTAGAGATGGGTATGACCAAATACTTTTCAGCAGGTGAAGATCAATACTTGGTAAACAAATGGTCCCATGGCTTTCTCGACGAGAGATGTTGGCTGCTGTCGTAGTGGGGTCGACCGTTGGACTTGCTGGTTGCAGTAAATCAGATAACATCACCACACCAACCGCGACAGACACGCTCACCCTCTCTGCGAACACTTCTACGACAGTTTCACCGACCGATACACCTACGCAAACACCGACGGCCAAGAGAGTACAGTCAGACCGGCTCGTTGTCGAAGGCGGGGAGACCGTGGCCGAGGCGGCCGGAGTCTACGACCGCATCGTGTGGGAAGACACTGGCCAGCTCGTCATCGAAGACGGCGCCGGTCTCGAACTCACGGAGGCAGAATGACTGACATCGAACTACGGAACGAGAACGGCAAGATCGTCGGCTACGATAGTGACGGAAACAAAGTCCCGGTCAGCTTCGAAGACGGGGTGTTTGATTCGCTCAGTGCAGAGCGCATATACCCCAATCCGGCTGAGTCGTCCAAACATACGTCAACAGAGCGTCCTCAGATTTCCTCGGAGTCCCACACTTTCTACGTGGACCCTGACAGCGGCAGCGACTCAAATCCGGGGACTGATACCGAACCACTTCAGACTATCGGCGAGTTCCTAAATCGCCTTCCAGAGTTCACATACCACCAGTACAAGTGCCTACTCAAGCCCGGCACCTACAACGAGGGTGGCACAATCATCGGGGCGCCGGTTAATATCATCGGGAGTGACCCGCACAACGACTCGTTCGTCATCAAGTCGACAACAGGTACACCATCGGACGTGGTAATCGAAAATTCGTTGGCCCTTGGAACCATCACCAATGAAATGGATGACGCGTTTATAAGCAACATCACGTTCGCAGACTCTTTCCAACTGCTCTCTGGCAATATAAAGTTGGGGAACGTTACATTCACTGGAGCTGAAAACTCTCTCAACGGTATCGCTGCCCCGATCCACCACACGGGTTCAATCACATTCCAGGACTGCAATTTCCAAACGGGGCTCACTCATGCAGCCCAACTTCGTCAGGGGGCCCAAGCCTACTTCTCAAACTGTGATGGAAGGGTAAGCGGGTATGTCGCTGTTGCCCGCCACAATGGTCAGGTTTCTGAGGACTCGCAAAACAATGTTATTGGGAAGATTGGTTTCGCTTACCAAGGCCGCGGTGGGCGCTATATCAACTATGATGGCGAGCCGTACAGCCGAGATGCCCGCGTCTATGATGACTGGGGGGACGGGCGTCTCAGTAATCGCCTTCGCCCCGCGACAGCGGGTTATCGTCCCGAGTGGACTAACGATCACGGTTCGCCAACAGCCCGAGAAGGAGGAGCGGTCCTCCCTACAGGCGACTCAAACTACCAATCAATTATCTCGCCGTACAAGAAATCGAAAATGACAACAGGAACGTGGACTGTTGAGTTTTCTTGTCAATCCACGCCGACGGCAGGCGAACTCTGGCTGGAGCTCATTCGACAGGGCAACAATAACCGGTACTACGTTGATTTCGCTGGCGACGGTAATCTTGCGTTGGCAAAGGTTGAGGGAGGAGTGGCCTCTGCTCCTATTACAAGTTCGTGGACGCCTGACACCGCAACGCGAGAGGTCAAATTTGTGCGGACGCAGGATGTGGATGGCAATGGGAACACTGGTCTCGAACTCATCGTTGACGGAAACTCGCAAGGGACTGAGACAGAGACGTTCCTTCCTGATCCGAACTACATCCGTCTAACGAATCTGCTTGATGCAGAAGTTCACATTGAGTCAGTCCACGAACGCCCTGAGATGGGTTCGCAAAACCTCTTGTGAAAATAACTCTTCTTGGGATTTTTTCGGCATGATGGCCTCTTTCCCTGGGAACTCATGTACCGACTGTTTTATTCAAAGACTTGGTCCGGCCGTTGACGACCATTTTTTCGGTCACGTTCAGAGACTGATTTCCGACACGGTATTGACCGGTATATGGGACGATGACACTGAACCCCCCAGAGGGGCCAGCCGATACCGTTCTGTTGTATGCGAACTCCCTCCCTTCAATTGAGACGGATGTAGAGATATTGATGGACGATTCTGGTTCCGCTTGTCCCACGATTCGAGTGCCTGGAACGACTTCGAAGACCTTTATTGAGGAATCTTTAGATATGTAGACTGCTCGGAAGTACTGTGTCCCGGGGGAGTCTCCTTGTCGACTCCCATGTCGGTTGTGGAGGATCTGGAATCCGGGCTCCTGTGCGAACCTAGACGTATTTTCAGTCACCACAAACCCCCTCACCATGAATAGTTCTTGTCCTGAGCCGTCAATGGTTGACTGCTCCACCCAGGCGTCTGGATTTTCCGACTGTATTAGCTCTGAATAGTAAACTGTTGAAAATGAATACGACCGCGACTCGCCGTTGACAAAGTAATTATAAATTCTACTCTTGTCCCATTCAGTGAGCACGTAGTTTTCCGGATATTCGATTCCTTTCTCTGTTGCATATTGGTCGATCCAAACTGCGGTCTCGTAGGTATCTTCACCCGTTGTGATCTGGCTCATTTTGACTGGTGTCTGGACAAGTCCCATACTGGCAACGAGGAGGAAGAGCGCAACGAGTATACTGACCGTTTTTTTCTCGGGGATTTGGACCGACACTGAAGCGCGGTCACTGAAATCAATCGGTCGTGCACTCTCGATGGTTCCTGCTATATGTACTAATCCCATACCGGCGAAAATCGAGATGAACACTGATCCCTCACCAGCGAACCGGATTTGATTGATTGTTAGTACGGATATACTCAATGCAAAGATGCAGGTGACCAGCCACTGTGGCTGGTACTCTTGTACAGCACGCCAACTGAACCATGCGAGGTGTGGGAGTGCAAGGAAGAAGAAAAAGCCGTAGACGAATACGGGCCCTATTATCGACCCCAACTGACCTGAGAAAATAGAGCTCGTTTCGGCTACAGTCCCAGACTGTGAGAGGAATTGTCTGAACGTCAACACTGCCGGTCGAAGTTCTGGGAGGAGATACCATACGGATATAGTGCCCCCGAGTACAGCAGCGGTTGTGACTGCAGTTAGTTCCCGTGCTGATCTACCCCTCCTGTGCCATAGCTCGGCGCTTCCGACGGAACCAACTGCACCGATTAAGAGGAGGAGTGGTGTGATACCTCGATAAAGCCCCATCCAACCCAATAGAGCGTGTAGCGAATATGTCAGCAACGAACCGATTGCGATACTACCAAGTAGCCAAATAGTCACCTCGGCGGGGGATCGGTCTGCCCTGACAGCCCCGATGGCCAGCGCAGGAACGCAAATCGCAATCGGGAGTAGTAGGATCGGTCCGCCGCGCCATGCCGCGGCCTGTGCAGTAAGGCCCAATCCGAGTCCCAGCGCGGTCAACGGTTGTGCCCAGCGGTGGGATGGCTGACTATCTCCTATCCGGACCAGCTCCGTCATTGTGAACACGACGAACGCTAATACGAGGAAGTCGAACGCATGGTGATCACCGAATCCTAGTGCAGTTCGGTATGCGTGTGCAGGTGTGACTGCGAGTATCAATACTGAGGCTATTCCAATTCTTCGGTCACGAGTCAGACGTGTTGCGAGGAGATATACAATTGCGCTCGTCACAGTAGCGACTATTACAGGATACCAGGCGACCACTAGTCCCGACGCAATCTGTCCGCTTCCCAGTAAACTACCGACCCACCACAGCGAGACGATCAACAGTACGTCGTCGTTCGCGACGCCGTCGGGCAGCTGCGTCAGCGACCCGATATCGAACGCCTGCAGGTCGCTCGCCAGCAGTGTATCGACCCAGTACCGGTAGAAGTAGGGGTCGTTGCCAGCCAGCACGATGTCGCTGCCGCGGAACACACTGGACCACATAAAAACAATCCGAACCAGCGCCACGAACGCCAGTGCACTGGCGACGATCAGCGCATTCCGCTTTCCGATTTCGGGAAGTCTGATTGACGATAGGTCGAAGCTGCTCGTGTCACTTTCGCTCTCTATCGTCTCGTCATTTAGTGCTGCTTGGACAGCGCTCCGGTCAGCCACCCGGTAGCTATCGCCCTTCTTCTCGACAATGTTGCGCGAGACAATTTCGCCGAATGTACCGGAGTCGATAGAGACGTCGTCGTATGTCCAGGGGCCGTTTTCGTCGATGTCAAGAATCTCTTCGAGTGCGGATTCGATGTCGGGTCTGTCCGCGAGGAGGTCGTCTGTTGCCTCGCGTACGTCGTCCATACGATGTGTAACCGTAGAGGCGCGAATAAACCCACCGGAAAGATAGTTGCTCTCTTCTCGGTGCCTCAGATTAGTGTTACACAAAGAGGGTGTCATAGAACAGTTGCCACACCAAAGAGCAGGGTGAACGCTGAGATGGATGAGTCCAGCGACCCTGCAAGATGAGCCTTCGGTAGAGTCGTTCTTCAATGTCGCGGAGACTGAAACGCTAGCGCTGTTTGAGCATCTCTCTTTCGGGTTTCTTGAGGAGTTCGACGTGTTCGCCCCGGCGGAGACGGGGCGAACACGAGAGCATGAGCCACCAGAGATGATGCGTGGGTTTCTCCATTGCTACTACCACGACATCTACGGCATTCGTCCCGTTGAACGGGAGCTTCGGAACACGGTCGTTTGGGTGAGCTGCGGCTTCGATCGACCGCCGTCGAGAGACGCGGTCGATCGCTTCCTCACTGATCTTGAACACGTTGTCGACGAAGTCTTTGACCACCTCGTCGAGCAGGCCGCCCGCCGCGGCCTGCTCGACTTGACCTACTGCATCGATTCAACAGATGTGAGGGCGATGCCCGCCGACCAAGACGCCTCAAAGTGCTACGACCCAACCGACGATGAGTACTATTACGGCTACGGCTGTACGATTGTCTCGACTGGACAAAAGATTCCGATTGCAGCGGAGTTCACCGAGAGCAAACAAGCGCCAGAGGAGACGGCGATGCGCGTCACGTGTGACGCGCTCGCCGTCGCAAAGCCGATTTGGATGGTTGGTGACAGTGCCTACGACACGCTTGACTGGCACGACCACCTGCTGGCCGCAGGGGTCGTGCCAGTCGCTCCGTACAACGCGCGAAACACCGACGACCCGAAAGATATCGAGTACAGGGTCGAAGACCACATCGGACAACATAGTGAGGACGTTCAGCTGAAGCAGTCCACGTTAGATGAGACGTACAACCGCCGTACTGGAGTCGAACGAACCAACGAATCAGTGAAGGACTGCGGCCTCGGGCGAACGCACGCCCGAGGCCGCGTCCATGCACGAGCACAGGTGTTTCTCACTTTGTGTCTTCGTCTCGTCGTTGCAATCACCAATTACGAACGCGGAGACAATCCGGGCAGCACGATCATCACGGTGTGAGAAGACTTCTATGACACCCTCTTACACAAATTCTATACTGACAGGTCATGGATTGTATACACGATTTTATCGACTGGAGACGGCATACGCGTGGCAACGGCTTCTATTTCATCGGGTTGAATCACGCCAAGTTTAATCGAAATTGCGGTGTACAGCAATAAACCGACAGTAGGTACGATAGTCAACGATAGTACTATATTGGTGATGATTTGTGCAAGACCGAAAATAACCGGCGCGGTGAGTAGGACCGTAGCCAGTATCCGAAAGAACCGGAGTTCCTTGAGCGGGTCGAATCCGATTCTGCGAGCGCACCAAACGTGAAAAAAGAGCATCGAACCGTACCCGATACTCGTTGCAACTGCTGCTCCGTACATCCCGTACCGAGGAATCAGTATCAGGTTCAAGACCAGATTAACTATCGAAGCTGATGCTGTGGCATATATAATTTGTCGCAGATCGCCGATTCCTTGTCCGATTGCAAAGATAGGTCGGGCGATCGCGAACCCCAAAACACCGGGTAACAACAACAGTAGAGGATCGACTGCGACGGAAAACTCAGAACCAAAGTATAGCGGTACGAACTCATCAGCGAGCGCTGCAAGTCCAATAATCAGTAGGAGAATAAACGCAAGCGAGTAGCGAGTCACGTCGCTGGCAATCTCTGAGACACGATCGTACTCGCCATCCGACCACATCTCTGAAACGGATTGGACGAGCGTATACTGTATCGCCATTGGCACAAACCAGAGAAATTCGGCAATTACCAGCGCTGCTTTGTAATACCCTGTCTGCTCAGATCCAGCTATCGGCTGTAGTAGTATTATGTCCACATGATACAGTGACACCGTAAGCAGTGCTAACAATATGCTATTGAGATTGAACGTTAGCAGCTCACGTCGGGGAATATTTTCCGGTAGTCTCTGGAACACTGTTCTGAACGAGATATTCGATCGGGTCGCATAGAAAGCAATGAAGCCGACGACGGTAATGGCGATAATTTTACCGATTAGTGCGCCTTTGACTCCCCACCCTAAATAAATGAGACCAATAGCAACACTCCCAAATAGAAATTTATCTAGAATTTGGAGTGGCTCTGAATAGTGTTCCAGTCCAAACCCCATGAGTGATCCTCTCGCCACAGAGTACAGTTGGTTTGCAATAACTAGCACAGCGAGTAATACGAAGTATTGTTCGAACTCCGGGCCGAACCATTCGGTAACGAACTGCGTAGTACTCGCTAAATAGATTAGTAGCCCTACTGTAATTGATGTGAAAACTGCAACCCGTACGTAGAACGTGAAAATATAATCTTCCCATCCCTCTAGTTCTCGGTTTTCGGCGATATACTTACGGAGCCCGTTAAATATCCCAGAATGGACAACAGTAGATAGCAGACCAAATATAGACAGAATTAGCGCGTAGTCCCCATAGTTACTGTTCCCGAGTAGTCGAACGATAATCGGTGTTATCAGGACTGCAAGAGCCAGCTTTCCGATCCGTGTACCCAGAATTGAGGCGAATGCTCGAAGCGTGTTTCGTCCCATTGTAATCAGACCGAACCGAACAGCTGGGTGAGTAAATCTCTCTGACGAATTGTGTCAGTATGTCCTTGGATAATCTCACGTTCTTCTTGCTTGTTCGTCTCCATCTGGCGGATTGCCGATTCTACTTTGGAGGCTTCGACTTTGTCCCGACCATCGAAGAAGTACGCCGACTGCTCGAAGTTTTCCAGCAGTTCCCCGTATTTTGTTGCCCATCCGATTGCGATGACGGGCACGCTATTTCGATACGAATGAACCAATGAGTGATATCGAGAGCCGATAAGATAATCGAACTGTTCGATTGTCCGTTCCAGCTCAATCGCGTTCAGATCATCGTCGAGGAGGTGGACACGCTCTCTATTTTCGAACAGGGACTTGATCCATGTACAAATCTCTTTGTCCTCGGAGGAGTGCCGAAGCACGTACACGTCTTTCCCCTGAGCCAGTAACGTTTCAAGTATCGCATTGTATATCTCTCTGAGTTCGTCGCGGTCTTTCCGCTCTGCAAGCCTTGAATTCGGGACAACACCGACTGCATCTCCTTCGACCGTTGGAACCCGAAACTTGGGGACCTCAGTGAATACGTTTTCTAGGTCATACTCTTGATACTGGAGAACTATGTCGTACTCTAACTGGACGTTCTCTGTCGTGTATGGGCGTAAGCACTCAACGCCCTCCTTCTCACGTGGGCAAATAATTTCGGCGGATGGCAGAAGGCTCGAAAACAGCGGCTTGAGAATCGAAGCAGCGACAGGAGTATACGCAAACGGGCCGATAGATTGTGGTAAAATATAGATTGGAATCCGCTTCTGATTAGCTGAGATTAAATTAGACATATACTCCAGTGATTGCTGGAAGCCCCATTGCGATGAGAGAGCGTAACCGTTTATATCGATGATACATGCGCAATCATTGAGTACGCTCTTTACCTTCTCATGGGCGGTTTGTGGATATGGGTCGTCGTACACTGCAGGGACCAGAGAGGACATCGCTTCTATTCGAGCTCCGCCAGACCATGGTAGAATCGTGAAATCGTACTGTTGTTTCTCTGTTTCATTCCGTTGGTAATCTCTGTTCGAAAAGAGGTAAATCGATTTCTCAGGAAACCGTCTCTTTATCCGATCAACAACGGTAAACGTCATAGCTTGGGCCCCTTTATTGAACAGTTCTCCACCGACGATGACGATATTCTCACCACTCAATTCGCTATTTGGAGCGCGGGATGAGAGTGAATTAAATATCGTTTGTTCAGAGACCGCTGCACCGAAGGCGAGTTTTTGCCTAATCGCTTGAATACGACCGCGCATATTGGGTTCGTTGTCCCGTTCCCGCCTCATGTATTGTAGTTGGCGGTTACGTCTCGTTGAACGACGAAACTTCGTCTGCGCTCTTTTTTGCAGAGAACGGGACTTTTTCATCAGGATCCGGATATCCAATTGCCATAAGCATAATTACCTCTTCATCATCATCTAACCCAATAGTCTCTGCCATCTCAACTTCTAATCGATGGATTACTGGCCAATTGATGCAACAGGACGCCAAACCTTGGGTCTCCAAGGCATATTGGAAACTCATTGCTGTCAAACTAGCATCGATATATACCACATTTCTGTCGCGTGCATTGAAATAGGCTCGATGTTTGCCGACAACCACTGCGAGACAGGGAATATTGTCTCGATATCCGGACACACCGATTGGCAGCTCAGTGATCTCTTCTATTAGTTCTTTGTCGTCGTAGAATCGGAACTCGAATGACTGTCTGTTACAGGCACTTGGGGACTGTAACGCTGTTTCCATTGAGTTTTTGAGTAAATCTCGTGGCACTTCACGCTGTTCGAACCACCGTGTGCTGGTCCGTTGCATCGCTAACTCATGGAAATCGTCATACGTTACGGAGCTTGATGCGAGCTCACCCCGCTCTGTTGGATTTTTATCCGTTGGCTTGTAGTCAATTTCGCGGAGCAACTGTTCGTAATTAGATTTGGCTCGCGCAATCGTCTCGGTTTCTTTCACAACGTCAAAATACTCCGATAACACGTCGACAGACCATTGCAGTTGATCATCGATAGTGTTTGATTTATTCCATAATTTCGCCACGTCGTCAACTGTCTGTTCAATATAACTCTCAGCGAACACATCTCGGCGGTCTTTCATCGAGAGCCCCTTTTCTATCCGATGTATTTGACGAATAACTCTGTGTTGAGGGTTGGATCCGCTATCTTCTAGCTCTTGATAAAGAGCTTGGCCGTGGAGGATCGATTTTTGCTCAAATTTAAATGTTCTTTTGAAATAAAAATATAGTGTAGTTACAAAAGATGACCGAGATATTAGTCGTTTTGTTCTTGCTTCCGGAAGAATGTGCCATATTACATAGTGAAATACCGACCGAAAAAGCGATGCAACCCCTTTTTGTTTATAAATAGAAAATGCGGTCTTTAATTTCGACATGAACGTGAGCAAACACTGCAGGTATAAAAAGAGTGAGTTTCACTCACTCGGTTTATTTGCGTTATATCAATATAGAATATACTCATCCCCGCCTGCAACCGGTATCTCCAGTATCATACAGGTCTCCGACGTGTCCGACTCGAACTTAACGGAGCCGCCGACGATGTCGGTGCCCCAGACCACCAGCGCGAGCTTGTAGTTCTCGATACGGACCACAAGGTCTCCTCGCCCGCCTCGACGATGACTGGAACCTCCGGCTCCAAACTAAAATGGTGTTGGGCGGCGTTCTCGATGACGTTCGAACAGACGACATCGAAGAGGCCGTCGACGAGGATCTCTCCCGGCCCGGGGTTGTAGTCGATATTTACCTCGGGGTACCTGCGCGCGGTCGCGTCGACGCACTCCCGGAGAATCGCGTCCAGTCGCAGGTCCTCGCGGTCTGTCCGGCCCTTCTCGAAGACGTCGATAATCTTGCGGACCTTCTCGCCGGTCGCCCCTATCTCGATGGCGTTCTGTTTGAGGGTGTCGGCCTTCCGCTGGCTGTTGTGGGTCGCCAGATAGCCGGCGTGGCCGAGGATGACTGCAGCAAGCGGAAGTCCACCCCTTTGGGGTGGGTCCAAGCGACAGCAGGGCCGCCTCGACCACAGGTTATGTATCGTTTGGATGTTCCACGGCTTCCAGACCGGCTTCGATTACCTCCTGATATGCTTCTGTGAGGTCGATTTCCTGCTGTTCAGCGTAGTCTTTCACCTGTCCGTTCAGTGTGTGGGAAACGTCGATGTTCGGTCGCATCTGACTTGTCCAAAAGACATTTAGACATAGAGTTACTAATGTCTGTTGTCGTGAGGCGAACCAATACGTTCACCGTGCGACCGCTCTCCGAGGGCGACGAGCGGCTACTGCGGGACTTGTTGGACGCCTCTGCAAGCCTGTGGAACGAACTCAACTACGAGCGCCGCCACCAGTTTTTCAACGGCGAAAGTATCTGGGATACCGCCGACTACCGGAAACAGTACGTCGACGTTCTCGGAAGTGCCATAGCTCAGCAGGTGATACGGAAGAACAAATCCGCATGGCAGTCCTTCTTCGCTGCTCGCGAAAACGGCGAAAACACTGCCCCACCCGGCTACTGGGGCAACGAGGATGATGGACGCGAGCTACGCACCTTCATCCGTAACGACCAGTACACCCTTGAAACCGGAGAGCGGTCGCGGCTAGAAATTCCGGTCGGTCAAGACCTGAAAGACGAGTACGGGCTTGGCTATTACGACCGTCTACGGTTGGAGGTGTGCGGCGCTCTGAAGTGGGAGGGAGATCAGAGCCGTTTGGAGATACAGTATGACGAGGTTGACGACATGTTCAGAGCCTTTCAGCCTGTCACCGTACCCGATTCTCGGCAGGATTCACCACTGGCCTCCGAAGAGGCCGCGCTGGACGTGGGCGCTAACAATCTCGTCGCCTGTACTACAACGACCGGCCAGCAGTACTGCTACGAAGGCCGGGACCTGTTCGACCGATTCCGTGAGACGACCCGAGAGATTGCCCGTCTACAATCCGAACTGCATGAGGGGCGATACAGCAGTCAGCGCATCCGGCGACTATACCGGAAGCGAACACGACGGCGCGACCACGCGCAAGAGACTCTGTGTCGTGACCTACTGGAACGGCTCTACCCCGAGGGTGTTGCTACGGTGTACGTGGGCGACCTCACAGATGTTCTCTCGGCCCATTGGTGTGCCGAGGTGAACGAGAAGACCCACCAGTTCTGGGCGTTCCGGGCGTTCATCGACCGATTAGCGTGTACCGCCGAGGAGTATGGTATCTCGGTAGAAGTTCGCTCCGAGGCCGACACAACCCGGATGTGTCCAGAGTGTGGCGAGCGAGAGAACACACAGCGCGACGGCGACGTGTTCCAGTGCCTGTGCGGGTACGAAGGCCATGCGGACCTCGACGCTTCGCGGACGTTGCTCAAACAACAGGCTGGCGAAATCGAAGTCGGGTCGATGGCTCGGCCCGTGCGTCTCAAGTGGGACGACCATGTTTGGTCGGAGCTATCACACTCTCCCGAGAGGGCAAGTCCCAACGAGGAGCGCACAAACCAGAGTACCGGCGACGGGAAAGTTGCCTCCGTGGGAACGGCATAGCCAACATCCCCACCGGAGGAATCCCACGGCTCAGGCCGTGGGAAGAAGTCAACTGGATGTTCGTCCGGATGTCGTGTCGGAAGACACGGTGGAGCACCTCTGGGCGCTGTTCCATCTCGAAGAGGTCGCTGATCCGGGTGTCTGTGGAAATGGGTAATGGTGGGCAAGTCTGATATAGCCGTGGGCAATAGTGGGTTACACGATGAAAGTTGACGCCGAGAAACTCCAGACGAACGAGACCGACGACCGGGGGCGGGTGTATCTTGGGACTGAGTACGCGAACAAGCGCGTTACGGTGGCTGTTGTTGAGGTTGAGTCCGAGACTCCTGACGAGGAAGAACTGGCCGCCGCGTATCGGGAGGCGTCGGAAAGCGCCAGTGAGCTTGCCGACGAGTGGGGCGGGGCTTCGGACGAGGCGTGGTCTGGACTTGATGAATGAGCGAACACACGGAGATTCGGCGCGGTGATGTCGTTATCGTTCGACTCGACCCTGCCGAGGGGCACGAAATGCGAAAAACACGGCCTGCGGTGGTGGTCCAGAACGATGTTGGGAACAGAAACTCGAACACAACAATCGTCGCACCGGCGACAGGGACGCACAGAGGCTATCCGTTCGAGGTACTCGTCGAAGCAGCGGACTCTCCGTTCGAAAAAGATTCCTCGGTGCGGCTCGATCAAATTCGAGTCGTGTCTGTCGAGAAGCGAATCCATTCGGTGGCTGGCAGTCTCGACGACTCGACAATGGGCGAGATCGACGACGCGCTCAAATTGAGCCTCGGACTCGACTGATCGGGAGACGCTTTGCGAAGCAATCAGTGTCAGATCTGTATTCGTTGAGAACGCAAGTATCAGCCACTGAAAACTGTATCAAGGGTTCACCCGCCCAGCTACCGGTATCTCCAGCGTCACACAGGTCCCCGCCGCGTCCGACTCGAATGCAACCGACCCACCGGCGATGTCGGCGCCCCAGACCACCAGCGCCAGCCCGAAGCCGCTGCCGTGTTTCAGCGGCGTTTCGGTCCCGTCCTCAACCAGAGCGAGTTCGTGGGGTTCGATGCCAGGGCCGTTGTCCGCGACGCGGACCTCGACGGTCTCCTCGCTCGCCTCGACGGTGACGCGCACCCACGGCTCCGAACTGGTGTTGTGCTGGGCGGCGTTCTCGATCACGTTCGAACAGACGATATCGAAGAGGCCGTCGACGAGGAGATTCTCGGGCCCGGAGTCGTACTCGACGGTGACCTCGGGGTAGCGCCGTTCCATCGCGTCCACACACTCCCGGAGAACGGCGTGTAGCCGCAGGTTCTCGCGCTCTTTCCGCCCCTCTTCGAAGACGTCGATTATCTCGCGGACCTTCTCGCCGGTCGCCTCGATCTCCAGGGCGTTTCGCTTGAGCGTCTCCGCTTTCGACTGGCTGTTGTGGGTCGCCAGATAGCCGGCGTAGCCGAGGATGACCTGAATGTTGGTTCGGATGTTGTGTCGGAAGACGCGGTGCAACACTTCTAGGCGCTGTTGCATCCGGAAGAGGTCGCTGATGTCGTGGAGCGTGATGATGCGGCCGATGGTCCGGTCGTGGACGTCGGTGACGGGGCTCTCGGAGACGTCGTAGGTCCGTCTGGTGCCCTTGGGCGTGAACACGCGTTTGTGCTGTGTCGTGTCCCCGATGGCGGTCAGCTCCGGACTCACGGTTTCGAGGGACTCCCCGAGCGCTCGCTCCGTCGTCGTCCCGAGGACGGTCGCCGCCCGGTCGTTCATGTCCACGATGGTCCCGTGGGTGTCCAGGACGAGGGCGCCTTGGTGCATCTGTTCGTACAGCGACCGGCGGGCATGACGAATCGGCGTCGGACTGGCGCCGAAGAGCTTGAACTGTGTCAGCGCCGAGAGATAGGCGACGCCCGACAGCGTGAACGCGACCGGCGTCGGGTCGATGCCGGCGGTCGGCAGGTAGCCCGACAGGTGTGCCAGATTCGTCGCCCACGGGGCTATCAGGCCGACGAGCAACGTGAGAGACTGGCCGCGGAAGGAACGCACCTGGCTCGTGATGAGTTTAAACAGCGGGACGAGCCCGAGGAAGCCGAGCAGATAGGTGTAGACGGCGATTACCCAGAACCACGGGCCGGGCGTCCGGCTCAGGGTCAGGATGCCGTCCTGGTGGATGAGTGTCGCGTCGAGATAGATGAGGTGGTGAAACTGGTCGGTGAAACCGAGAAACGCGGTGATCGCGGGGACGATCATGATCAACAGGACGTGTCGCCTGGTCGTGTACTCGTTGTAGCCGCCGTATTCGAGCGCGAACAGCAGCCAGGCGGCCGGGATGAGCGCCACGCCGAGCCACGTGCTGTTGGAGAAGAGCACTTTCATCCCGAGCGTCGTCGCCTCAATCCGGAAGATGAGCGTCGCCGACCACCAGCACTGACCGGCCATGAGGAAGACCAGCGGGACAGCCCCCGGCTCCGGGCGCTCTCGCCACGCCAGCAGCCCGGTCGTCACGCCGACGGCAATCGACGCAAGTAGTGCCAACTTCATCAACAGCAGGGTAGACACAACTTACCATAACTGGCAGTTAGTGATACTAATAAGATAGGGGCTACTGACAGTGGCCCATCCAATCGTCATTAATACCCTGTCTGGTACACGGATTGTTCACAATCAGTAGAAAAAATGGACCGGTTGCATCGGGGTGGCCGCGTCGGGTCGGTTACACGGGGCGAGGGTCTACCCGCTCACAGGAGCGGGACGACCACGAGCGCCAACACGGGCAACCGGCTGCACTCAGCGGCGACGGTGAGCCCGCCGTTGTTATCGGTACGGCCAAGGCCGGCGACGATGACGGCCAGATACACCACACTGACGAGGAGCCACGCCAGCTCCGGAAGGGCCAGAAGCCCCTCGACGAACGCGGTGACGAGGAGTGCGCCGGCGAGGCCGGACACTCCGTAGAGGGCGTAGCGCGTGCCCCTGACACCCAGGACGACCGGGAGCGTCTTCACGCCGATTTCCCGGTCGCCGACGCGGTCTCGGACGTTCGGTATCTCCACTCTGATGAACGAACTCAGGAAGAAAAACAGGAAGATGACGCCCGCAGCGGGCGGTATCGGTCCCTCGGCGAACGCCATCGGTAGGAAGACGATGACGAGCGCCCAGGCGCCGGCGACGAGGACCGAATTGAGGACGAACACCTGTTTGAGACGCTTCACCTGGCCGATACTGGGCAGCCAGTCCTGGGCGTAACAGAGCCAGGCGACGCCCGGGACCAGCGCCAGTCCGAAGGCGGCCGGCCCGCCGAGGACGGCCAGTGCGACCGCGAGCCCGTACGCGGCGGCGGAGAGGGCATACAGCAGGCGGTGGTAGCGTTGGACGAAGGCGGTCCGCGCCGGCGTGGTCCGCTCGTCGGTTTCGAGGTCGGCCACCCTGTCGTTGCCGTACACCGCAAAGGTCAACAGCCCCGCGACGAGGGCCGCCGGGGTCAGCGGGAGCGAGAGCAGTTCCGTCACGATGAGCACTTCGGCCGCCGCGATGATCGCGAGATACGCGGAGCTAAACAGGAGGAAGTTCTTCAACAGGGTCCCGAGCCGATACAGCCTCGGCGGAACCGCGCGGAGCAATACTGACGAGTCGTTCGTATTTGTCTGTGGTTTGATTGCCATTACTGCAGATAAATATTTGCAAGAGAGAGTGAAAATCACCCGCTGCGTTCCCAATACTAATACGGGAAATATATGGAAGCCTGTCCAGTTTCGCTCACCCCTCGCTGGCACCGGCGGCCTGGGCGACGTGTGCGAACGTCACCAGCCCCAGGCCGCCGGCGAGGTTGCCCGCGGTGACGGTCCCCATCACGACGGCGAACCGGATGAGGCCGACGCCGGCGCCGAACAGGCCGCCCAGCAGGACGTGTAACGCCGTGACGACGACGTGTTCGAACGGGCCCAGCGCGAGGAAGACGCCGACGAGATAGGCCAGCGTCAGCCGGCTCCCGTCGCTCTCGACCGAGACCAGGAGAAAGGAGAGCAGACTCACCAGCGCGCCCCCCGCGATGGCCCGGGCGAGGGAGGCCGGGAGGCTCCGCGAGGTGCTCTCGGTGGCGACGGCGGCCAGTATCTCGTTCGCCCCCGACGGGAGGGCGCCGCCGACGGCGAAGACGAGCGAGAACAGCCCGCCCCCGACCAGATTGAACAGGAGCGTTACGACCCACAGCCGGAGGAGCGACCAGGCCACGTCGGGGTCGCCGCTGTCGACGGCCGCGGCGACCGGGTCGGAGAAGTTCTCGTTGAACAGCTCCGTCCGGCCCGCGACCAGGAAGACGACGCCGACGCCGAAGGCGAGCGCACCGCCCAGCCTGGCGACGCCGTGGCCGACCGGCTCCAGGGCGCTCTCGACGATGCCCAGCCCGACGAGCCCGAAGACGACGGTAAAGCCCGCGATGAAGCTCGTCGAGACGAGTTCGAGCAGCGACTGGTCGAGCCGTCGTCGCCCCTCCGCGACCGCCCGGTCGAATATCTCCGCCGGCGTCGGCTCGCTCGCCATGCCCGACGCTCGCCCCCGGGCCGGAAAACGACCGCCGGGCGTTCGCGGTCCTAGCCGGTGCTTATCGGCCGGCCGTGTCGAACTCGCGTCCCGTGGCAGGGCGAGAGTACCCGAACGGACAGCCGGCAGTGTGGGAGTGGGCGCACAGCCAGAGTGATTACTTTTTATACACCCTCTCCCAAACCGAATCCAATGGGTCCCCGCACAGACTGGCTCGGTCGCGCGAAGCGCCAGCTGTATCGGGACCTCCGTACCGACCCGTATCTGCCGTATCTCCTGCTCGCGGCGCTGTTGCTCTCCGGATTCGGTTTCTGGCATCGCATCCCCGTCTTCGCGACCTGGGACGAACACGACCGGGTGTTAGACGCCCTGGTGGCCTACGCCGAAATCGTCAACGACCCCAGCATCGAGGGGGTCCGCGAGGGGATTTCTTGGAGTCGGGCCCCCTTCGGCGGCACGCTGTGGGTGTACCTGCTGGCGGTGTTGCCGGTCGTCCTGGTCGCCCTCGCAACCGGTCAGGGCGACGCCATCGCGGCGATGCGGGACCCGGTCTACACCTACGGCCACTACCAGGTGTGGGCGGAGACGCCCCGATGGATCTGGACGTGGAGCCTCGCCTTCGTCCGCCTGACGAACGTCGCCTTCGCCGTCGTCACCGTCTATCTGCTCTACCGGCTGGGGACTCGCCTCGAAGACCGCGCTACCGGTCGGTGGGCCGCGCTCCTGCTGACGCTGACCTTCGGCTTCCTCAAACTGGCCAAGGAGGGCGGCGAGGACATGCCGGCGACGATGTGTTTCGTGGCCGCGCTCTACTTCCTGGTCGGCTACGTCCGGACCGGCGACCGCCGCCAGTTCTACGCCGGCAGCGCCGCTGGCGGGCTCGCTATCGCGTTCAAACTCACGCTCGGGCTGGCGGTACTGATTATCCTCCTCGCGTTCCTGCTGCGTGCCCGCGTGGCAGACGGTCCGCTCCGGCGGGTACTGTGGCAGCCCCGGCTGCTGGTCGGCGGGGCGGCGCTGGGGGCGCTCATGATAGTGGTCGGTCACCCGACGGCGCTGGTCGGCGATTTCGAGGCGGTGGGGCATCGTTGGTTCGGCCGCATCGGCCGGCCCAATCGCGTCGTCGGGCCCACGGCGCCGACGTGGTGGTGGTTCCTGCGGACCTACGGCAGCGCCTTTGGCTGGCCGCTGTTGCTCGGCGCCGTCGGCGGGCTGGTCGCGAGCGCCGTGCACCTGGCCCGCCTCGCGCCGGACCGGACGGCCCTCCGGGAGCGGGTCCCGGGGTTCGACGAGCGGGCGCTGGTGGTCGGGGCGCTGCTCGTCTTCCTCCTCTTTTTCGCGCGGTGGCACGACTGGCGGGTCCACCACATCCTCCCTACCTTCCCGCTCGCGGCGCTGTTGCTCGCCGATTCGCTCCGGCGGCTCTCCGCCCACCGCCGGCGGGTCGCCCGCGCGGCGATGGCGTTCGTCGTCGTGACCTCGGCCCTCTACGCCGGCGTCGGCGTCGGTCAGTTCGCCTCGATGCCCCGCGACGAGGCGACCGAGTGGCTCACCGAGAACGCCGACGAGGACGCCACGATGGAAGTGTACTTCCACGCGTTCTTCGAGAACGCCGTCCCCCACGGGATGGACCTCAACATCCCTCCCGAGGAGACGGGCGAGCTCGACCCCTGCCCCGACTACATCCAGGTCGGCGACAAGGAGCTGCTGTATCTCCAGGACATCCCCGAGTCCCAGCGTAGCTCGGAGGTCGACTTCTATGCGGAGCCCCGCCAGGAGTACATCCGGGCGCTGGTAGACGGCGAGTACGACTACGAGATAGTCGCGGAGTTCGGCGAGCGCCCCCCGAACTTCGCCCCCCACCGCCCGGAGCCGGGGTCGCTCCGCGAGCTGGCGCCGCTGGGCGTCTACCCGCATAGCGACCAGTACGGCGACGAACAGGAGCTCGCGAGCGACCAGTACGTCGCGATTCTGCAGCGGCAAGGCGAGTGTACCCAACCGGCCGAGGCGACCCGCGACGCACCGTGGTGAGTCACTCGCCCCACGTAGACGCTCATCGCAGCGTTGTAGCACGCTGGGGGCCATCAGGCCCTCGCACCGGCCGGTACCGCGCTCTCGGCCGGTAGGGCGGCGATAACAAACCACCGTAGCCGCCCACCCTCGCCCGATGAACACGGACACTCCTGCGGACCACTGCGACGCCGTCATCGACGCCGTCTCCGGCGCCGTCATCGTCGACCGGGAGACGCTCGAAACCGTCCTCTCGGGGTTTCTGGCGCGCGGACACGTCCTCCTGGAGGACGTCCCTGGCACCGGTAAGACGCTGACCGCCCGCTCGCTGGCCGGGGCGCTGGGCCTGTCGTTCTCCCGCATCCAGTTCACGCCGGACCTGCTGCCGGCGGACGTGACCGGGACCTACGTCTTCGACGAGCAGTCGGGGGAGTTCCAGTTCCGGCCCGGCCCCATCTTCGGCAACGTGGTGCTGGCCGACGAGATAAACCGAGCGTCGCCAAAGACACAGGCCGCGCTGCTGGAAGCGATGGCCGAGGGGCAGGTGACAATCGAGGGGCGGACCCACGACCTCCCCGAGCCGTTCTTCGTCATCGCGACGCAGAACCCCATCGAGCAGGACGGCACCTTCCCGCTGCCGGAGGCACAGGTCGACCGGTTCGTGGTGAAGACGAGCCTCGGGTATCCGGACGCGGCCGGCGAGCGCGAACTCGTCGACCGCCGGGCCGCCCGCACGGACCGCACGCCCGGCGTCGAGGCCGGGAGCGTCGACCCGGCCGCGCTCCGGCGGGCGCCCGAGGCCGTCCACGTCGCCGACGCGGTCCGGGACTACGTCGTCGACCTCTCCCGGGCGACCCGCGAGGACGCCCGCGTCGCGACCGGCGTCTCCCCGCGGGGGACCCAGCGGCTGTTCGAGGCGGCCCGGGCGCTCGCGGTCGTCCGCGGTCGCGACTACGTCACGCCCGACCACGTCGCCGACGTCGCGCCGGCCGTCCTCGGACACCGCCTCGTCCTGACGCCGGACGCCCGCGTGGAGGACGTGGCCAAGGACGCGGTCGTCGCGGACCTGCTCGACGACGTGGCGGTGCCGACGGTCACCTATACAGCAACGCCAGCAGAGTGACCGCGGCGGCAAGCAGGAGGACGAGCCCGCTCAGGGGCAGGCCGGTCGCCCCGTGGTCGTAGACGAGCAGCGCCGCGGCCACCGTGGCGGCGCCGTAAGCCGACGTGGCCCCGGTGTGTACCAGCTCGACGGTACGGGTCCCGGCGTCGGTCCGGAGCTGTTCGCCGAGGCTGATGCCGTGTTCCGCGGCGTCCCACGCGGCGACGGCGGCGGCGGCCGCGCCCAGCAGGCGCAGCGGGCCGGCGGCCTCGAAGATACCGGCCAGCGACACGCCGACTATCATGACCGCGAGCCCGGCCGAGACGAACCGGCGGGCAAATCGCTGCCGTATCGGGCGGACGCCGAGCCCGACGAGCGCCATCCCGACGAGGCCGGGCACCAGTTCGATGCTGTGGCGGGGGTCGGCGAGCGTCTCGCCACGGAGTATCGCCCCGACCACGAGCGCCGCCCCCAGCGCCGTCCAGAGCCGCCCCTGTGGCACCGGCGCCGAGAACTCCCGGCCGCCGGCGGCGACGAGGCCGGTCCCGGCGAGCGCGGCGAGGACGGCGACGCGCTGGTCGAGCGTCGGCGCGAGTATCGCCGTCGAGGCGGCACAGAGCAGGAGGGCGAGCGCGCTGGCCAGCGGCGTCGGCCGGTGGGCGACGCTCACGCGGACCACCGCCGTCGCCGCTCGTCCAGCAGCACCGCCCCGAGCGGCGTCGCCGTGTCCCAGTCGACGACCGGGATGTCGGCCCCGCGTAGAGCGCGCAGTCGGAGGGTGCGCTCCCGGCGGGCCAGCCGCTGGCCGAGGCTCCCGTCGGCAGTCACGTCGGGGCTGACGACCGTCGTGGTGTGACCGGCCGCCGCGAGGGTCCGGATAGTCTCGACGATTCGCCGGTCCGTGAGCGGCGAGAGGACGACGACCTGCGTGTCGGTCCCGAGCCGCTTCCGCAGCAGCGTCGCCTGCCCGTCGAGGTCGTCCTCGCCGTCGCCGTCCCGACCCGTCCGGACCGCGCCGGGCGGCGTCGCGTCGAAGGCCGGGTGGGTCGCGAGCAGCCGCCACAGCGCCGCCTCGTGGTCCGGTCCGACGCCGGGGGCCCGAAAGCAGGGCTCCCGGCCGAAGGCGGCCAGGCCGACGGCGTCCCGGGTGTCCGAGAGGGCCGAGACGAGCTGCTCGGCGCCGGCGAGGCAGTGGGCGACCGCGTTGGGTCGGTCCTCGGCCGCGGCCCGGTAGGCGGGCGCGCGGGCGTCGACCAGCAGGCAGACCGACGTGGGGCGCTCCTCGCGGAACTCGACGGTGGTGAGCTCGCCGGTCCTGGCCCACCGCTTCGAGTCGATACGGCCTATCGGGTCGCCGGGGCGGTACTCCCGGACGGAGTGGAACTCGATGCCGCTGCCGCCCTCGTCCGTGACCAGCCGGCCCGCGTGGCCGTCCGGGTCCGGCCGGACGGGGAGCTCGGGGACGGCGTCCCCGACCTGTATCTCGGTGCCGGCGGCGACCGTCGTCTCGACCTCGTGGGCGCCCGTGATGTCGCGGGCGACGACCGTCGCCGGGTCGAACTGGTGGCGGCCGGGCTCGGCCGCGACGGCGTAGCTGAACTCGGCGGTCCCGCCCGGCCGGAGCACGGCGGCGTGGCGCGGGCTCCCCTCGGCGACCGAGAGCATCGCCGGGACGCCGTCGATTACGCGGCAGTCCGCGAGCGTCCGGTCGCCGGTGTTTCTCACCCTGGTCGTGACGGGCACCGGCTCGCCGCGGGCGGGTCGGGCCTCGCCTACCTCCCGCTCCAGTTCCAGCTCGACCGTCGGCGGGCGCGAGAGCCGCGGATAGACCGCCAGTCCGGCCCCGACGACGCCGACCAGCAGCGCCGCGGGCCGGTCGGTCAGGACGCCGACGGCGACGAACCACAGCGCGACGGCGACGATACCGCGCCAGCGCCCGGTCGCCCGGACCGTCACTGCCCATCACCGCCGTCGACCAGCGCCCGGACGGTCCGCCGGGCCGCGTACTGGGTCCAGGCGTCCCCCCGCAGCGCGGACCGCAGGCGCTCGGCCACCGTCGGCCCGCTCGCGTCGGTGGCCAGGAAACGGGCCGCCACCGAGTCGTCGGTCCAGGCCCCGGCCTCGACGCGCTCCCTGGCGGCCGCTTTGCTCCGGCTTCCGCCGCGTTCCCCGTAGACGGCCGCGGCCCGGAGCCGCTCGCGCAGGTAGCCGCGGTCGGCCGCCGAGAGTGCCCACGGCCACCGGCCGAGCAGGTCGTCGACCCGCTCGCCCGGCCGCGGGGCGTCGGGGACGGTCTCGGGGTCCGGCGGGGCCGCCTGCTCGACGCGCCCCACCGCACGCCGGGCGACCATCCAGCCGAGGACGGCCAGCGCGACCCCGCCGAAAGCCCCGAGCAGGAAGTAGTCGTTGCCGACGAACGCGACGACCGCCTCGACGGGCAGCAGCGTCGCGACGCCCGGGACCAGCGCCACGGCGACGGCGACGACGCCGAGCCCGACGAGCGCGGCGGCGCGGCGGCCGCTCGCTCTCACGCGGCCCCACCGTCGAGCCGGGCGAGCGTCTCGCGGGCGACGCGGGCCTGTTCGTCCGTCGGGGGCTGGGTCCCGTACCGGACGTCCTCGAAGGCCCGCCGGAGCCGGTCGACCTGCGCCGGGTCGAAGCCCGTCTCGACCGCGCGGCGGGCGCAGTCCCGCGGCGTCCGCGTCCGCGGGCGGTCGACGCCGGCCCGCTCGATGAGCTCGGCCCACGCCCGCTCCACGTCGTTTTGCGGGGCCGACGACAGCGGCTCGGCCGCGGAGTCGCCGGGGTCGCCCTCGCCTGCCCGACGGAGCCGGTCACGGTAGCGGTAGGCGAGGATTACGGCCGCGAGCAGGGGGACGAGCGCCAGGAAGTACCACAGCGGCAGGCCCCCGGGAACGAGCCCGGCCCAACCGGTCGAGTCCGATAGGCCGGTCTGTTCGGGACCGCTCCTATCGGCGCTGTCGGCCCGCTCGCCGCCCGCGTCCCCGCCCTGGGAGGCCTGGTCCCCAGCGCTCTCTCCGGCTTCCCGGCCCTCCGATGCTCCGTCACCGGACTGTGGGTCCGGCCGCTGAGCGTCCCCGCCGTCACCCTGTCCATCGCGCTCCCCGCTCCCGCCCTGGCGGAAGGTCTCGTCGACGGTCTCCGCCGCCGACTCTACCCCGCCCTGGTCGTCCTCGCCCAGCGGCAGGGCGTCCCACTGGACGTCGACCGCGTCGGCCGGGTCAGTCGACATCGACGCCGCCAGCGTCGACGCCGAGAGCCCGATGGCGGCGACGACGACGACGGCCATCCCGGCCGAGAGTAGTCGTTCGGTGTTCATTCGGCTGGTCCCGGCTGGCACGTAGCCGAGCCTTGTTATGGACCGGCTATCGACCCGTAGCGGCCGCGAGCCGCGGCATCTATCGACCCAGACCGGAGGCCATACCCCCCGCCGAAGGACCCGAATTCTCATCACCCGTGACGGCGAAGTCGGGGGCGATGAACGTCAGTATCGTCGGCAGCGGCTACGTCGGCACCACGGTCGCGGCGTGTCTGGCCGACCTCGGACACGAGGTCACGGCGATAGATATCGACGAGGCCGTCGTCGACGCTATCAACGACGGCGAGGCGCCGATTCACGAGCCGGGCCTGGACGAACTGGTCGCCGAACACGGCGGGGGGCGGTTGCGGGCGACGACGGACTACGACGCCATCCGGGACACCGACCTCACGATGCTCGCCCTGCCCACGCCGTCGAACGACGACGGCAGCATCGACCTCGGGTACATGGAGGCGGGCGCCGCGAGCGTCGGCGAGGCGCTGGCCGAGGGCGACGGGCGCGACCAGCCCCATCTCGTCGTCACGAAATCGACCGTCATTCCCCGGACGACCGACGAGCGTCTCGCCCCGCGCATCGCCGAGGCCGGCCTGACACGCGGCGAGGACTTCCTCGTCGCCTCGAACCCCGAGTTCCAGCGCGAGGGCACCGCCGTCGCGGACTTCCTGAACCCAGACAAGCTCGTCTTCGGGGCCGACGACGACCGTGCGTTCGACACCCTCAACGAGCTCTACGCGCCCCTGCGGGAGGCCGCCGACGGCGACGTGCCCGTCGTCGAGACCGGCATCGCCGAGGCCGAGATGATAAAGTACGCCAACAACACCTTCCTCGCCTCGAAGGTCTCGCTCATCAACGACATCGGCAACGTCTGCAAGGAGTTCGGCGTCGACGCCTACGAGGTGGCCGAGGCCATCGGGCTCGACGACCGCATCGGCGAGCGGTTCCTCAGAAGTGGCGTGGGCTGGGGTGGGAGCTGCTTCCCGAAGGACACCGACGCCATCATCGCCGCCGCCCGCGAGCAGGGGTACGACCCGGCGGTGCTCTCCGCGGCGGTCGAGCTGAACGACGCCCAGCCCGAACGCCTGCTCGCCCTGCTTGACGACCACGTCGACGTCTCGGGCAAGCGCATCGCCGTCCTCGGGCTGGCGTTCAAACCCGGCACGGACGACATCCGTAACACGCGGGCGGTCCCGGTCATCGAGGGGCTGCGCGAACGCGGGGCCGAGGTCGTGGCCTACGACCCCGTGGCGACCGAGAACATGCGCGAGCGGTATCCGGATATCGAGTACGCCGACTCGGCCGCCAGCGCCCTCGAAGGGGCCTCGGGCGCGGTCGTCGTCACCGACTGGGACGAGTTCGCGGCGCTAAACGGCGAGTTCGACGCGATGGATGAGCCGGTCGTCGTGGACGGTCGAAGAATCGTCGAGCGCCGGGACGGCATCACCTACGAGGGGCTGACCTGGTAGGCTACGACTCGGCCGCGAACCGCTCCCGGACGACCGATTCCACGTCGTATCTGGTCTCCCAGCCCAGCCGCTCCCGCGCGGCGGTCGTGTCGACGGGGAACTCCGAGACGAGCGTCTCCTCGCCGGCCCGCGGGTTCTCGACGAGTTCGATGTCGACCTCGCGGCCGTGCTCGGCCGCGACGGACTGGACGAGTTCGGCGACGGTCTCGACGCCGGGGTCCTCGTCGCTGGCTATCTCGTACTTCTCGACGCCGGTCTCACCCGCGTCGAGCTGTTCGACCAGCCGCTCGGCGCTGCGCAGGTACGCGCGGGCCACGTCCTTGACGTGGACGAAGTTCCGACACTGGGTGCCCGGTTCGTACACCGTCAGCGTCTCGCCGGCCATCGCCCGCGAGAGGAAGAAGTTGATGACGGTCCCCTTGGATATCTCCCGGCCGCCGACTTCGTGGCCGCCGTAGAGGTTGGAAATCATGAACTGGTGGGCCGGGAACGCGCCGTCGGCGAACTCTTCGATGGCTCGTTCGCTGAGCAGTTTGGTGCGGCCGTACCAGTTCATCGGGTCCCGAGGGTGGTCGACCGTGATGGGGAACTCCGTCGGGTCCCCGAGCACGGCCATCGAGAAGGGGAATATCATCGCGGCGCCGGTCTTGTGGCAGAACCACGCGACGTTTTCGGTCCCCTGGACGTTACACTCGTAGGCGAGGTCCTGCTTTGCCTCGCAGTCGTCGACGCCCGAGATGGCCGCCAGATGCATGACGACGTCGGCGCCGTCCAGCGTCTCCTCCAGGCGGTCGCGGTTCCGGATGTCGACGTGTTCGACGTCGACGTCGCCCACCGAGCGGACGTCGCCGAGATAGAAGTTGTCCAGTGCGGTAATCTCCCAGTCGGGGTGCTGTGCCTCCAGTTCGACGAGGACGCGGCTGCCGATGTAGCCGGCCGCGCCCGTGAGAGCGATGTGTGTCTCAGCCATCGGTGAATCTCCGTGCGATGTCGCGGACCCCCTCGCGGAGGGTCGTCTGCGGTTCGTAGCCCGTGCCCGCCAGCCGGTCGAAGTTGACGTGGTAGGACGGCCCGGGGTGTTCGTCCTCCAGATAGGTGATGTCGACCGCGCCGACCTCCTCGTCGACGATGTCGGCGATTTCGGATATCTGATAGTTGGCGTCGTTGGACCCGACGTTGTAGACCCGTTCGTCCCACGCGCCGGGCTCCAGGGCGGCGTGTTTGTACGCCCGAGCGGCGTCGCTGACGTGGATAAAGGGCCGCCAGTTCGACCCGTCGCCGTAGACGGTGAGGGTCCGCCCGGTCAGCGCCCGGAAGACGAAGTAGTTCACGACGAGGTTGAACCGGATGCCCGGCGAGTAGCCGAAGTTCGTCGCCATCCGCAGCGCCGTCCCGTCCATCCCGAACTCCTCGCAGGCCTCCCGGAGGAGCGCCTCCGAATCGAGTTTCGTCTCTGCGTAGGGGTTGATGGGGTCGGGGTCGACGGTCTCGTCGATGTCGGTGCTGGTCGCGCGGCCGTAGACGTTACACGAGGAGGCGAAGACGACGTTCTCGACGCCGAGTTTCCCGGCGGCCGTCAGGACGTTCTCGGTGCCGTCGTAGTTGACCGCGACGGTCTCCTCGCGGCGGTCGTGGGTGCTTGCGGCGCCCGTTATCGCGGCGAGGTGGACGACGGCGTCGACGCCCCGCATCGCGCTCTCGACGTCGCCGTACTCGCGGACGTCGCCCCGACGAAACTCCAGACTGCCGTTGACAGCGCCCATGAGCGCGCGCGGCGACCCCGACGCGAGGCTGTCGAGGACGACCACCTCGCCCACCCGGTCGTCGTCGGCCAGCCGGGGAATCAGGTCGCTCCCGATGTAGCCACAGCCGCCCGTGACCAGCACGTCGGTCGTCATTCGTCGACGAGCACGCCCGGCAGGAAGCGGTCCTCGTGGGCCTCGATGGTGTCGGCGTACGTGGTCAGCGTCTCGAAGATGTCTTCGACACCCTCCTCGAAGGTCTGGTCCTGGTCACCGATGAGGTCCGTGTACCGGGACTTCTCTATCTCCATCTTGTGTGTCTCGTCCTCGTCGCGCGGGTTCTCGAAGTGTTCGACGGCCACGTCGAGGTCGAACTGCTCGCCCACGTCGGCGATGGTCTCGGCTATCTCGACGATACTGATGGCGCGGGTCACCTGGTTGTACACCGTCAGCCCCTCCGGCCGGTCGTCGGCGTCGCCCAGAGCCAGCTGGGCCAGCCCCTCGACGGCGTCCTCAAGCGAGACGAACGGCTTGCGCTGCTCGCCCTTGCCGTAGACGGTGACGGGGTAGCCCGCGACGGCCTGCGCACAGAAGCGGTGCGTGACCGTCCCGAAGTAGTAGTCGAAGTCGAACCGAGTTTTGAGCCGCTCGTCCTCGCGGGTCTCCTCGGTCTCGGTCCCGTAGGTGATGGCGGTGCGCACGTCCGAGACGGGGATGTCGAACTGCTTGTGGGCCAGCCGCATGTTGGCCGCGTCGTGGGACTTCGTGAGGTGGTACCACGAGCCGGCCATCGCCGGGAACGGCACGTCGTCGGCCTCGCCCTGGTTCTCCATCGTCGCCCCGCCCTCGGGGATGGGGAACTCCGGCGCGCCGTAGACGCCCGTCGTCGTCGTCTCGACGAAGTGGGTGTCCGTGAGGTCGTGCTCTTCGAGCCCCCACAGGAGGTTTCGGGTGGCCTGGAGGTTGTTGTGCTGGGTGTAGTTGGCCCGCTCGCCGTTTATCTGGGAGTACGGCGCGGAGGGCTGGGCGGCGGCGTGGACGACGGTGTCGGGTTCGTGGACCTGGAGCAGCTCGTCGACGAAGTCCTTCTCGACGAGGTCGCCCTCGACGAAGGACATGTTCGAGATGCCGAGCGTCTCCTCGGCGGCGTCGAGCCGCTCGTCGATAGAGGCCACGGGGACGGCGCTGGTCGCGCCGACCTCTTCGACCCACTCGCGGCGGCCGAAGTTGTCCACGAGGAGGACGCGGTCGTCGGTTCGCGACGCGATACGCAGCGCTGTGGGCCAGCCGATGTAGCCGTCTGCCCCGGTGACGAGTATCGTCATTAGTTACTCAGTTCGTGAGTAACTCGCGGGAGATATATATTTTCTGTACTCCGGCCAGCAGAAGTCGGTGTCGAAATGCCAGTCCCCTCCACGTCCTCCGACGGTCGGTTCCGGAAGGGTTAAAAATCGTCCTCGCCATCGTTCAGTTGCTATCGCACGGGCCGGTGGGGTAGCCTGGTATCCTTCGGCCTTCGGGTGGCCGTAACCGCGATTCGAATTCGCGCCGGCCCACTTCTCCAAAACACTGTATTCAGGAGCGAAAGCGCCGATTACGGCGCTATTCGGACCGACCTGTTTCGGACCAACAATATTATGCGTATCCTTACACTGCCGGAAGTATATGCGATTGAACCGGTACTGGAAGCTCTTGCTGGTGGCTCTCTGCGCCTCTGTGGCCGTTCAGGCCGCGTATCTCCACAGCCACGGATTCCCGGCGCTTCTGGGTGGGCTCTTCCTGAAGATGGCGACAACAGTCGCCGATTCGGGGACGTTGCCGACGACGATTCAGGGCTTTACGACCGAGGGTATCCCCTTCGCGTACCCCCCGCTCGCGTTCTACGTCATGGCCGTCTTCCTGAAGCTGGGCGTCGACGGCGTGACGCTGCTGCGCTTTGGCGCCCCGGTCGTCCTCCTCGGTATCGTCGGGATGCTGTACCACCTCACGGTGGTGCTCACCGACAGTCCCGAGACGGGGTGTCTCGCCGGCATCGTCACCGGCACGCACGTCACGCTGAACGTGTTCCTCGTCGGCGCCAGCGGTTTCGTCCGGGGCCTGGGGTTTCTGTTCATGCTGGTCGCGCTGTTGGAGGCCTATCAGTACTTCGCCAACGGCGGCGGTCGGCGGGCCCTGGCGACCGCGACGCTGGGCTGGGGACTCGTCGTGTTGACCCATCCCGTCCACGCCGCGGCAGCGGGGGCGGGCGTCGCCGCCGCCTGGCTCGTCTGGGACCGCACGCCGCGGGGGCTCGCGGTCGGCGCGGGCGTCGCCGTCGGCGGGCTCGCCATCGCAAGCCCGTGGTGGCTCACCGTCGTCTCGAACCACGGCCCGGGCATCTTCTTCAACGGCGCGGGGTCGCACGGCTCGATGAACCACAGTCTCTCCGACCTGCAGGCGCTGGCGAGCTGGTTCCTGGACGGCGGCTACGTCATGAACTGGCCCGCCGTCTTCGCGGTGCTCGGTACCGTCGTGACGGTGGCCCGGGGGGACTGGGAACAGCCCGCCTGGCTCGCCGTCCCCGTCGTCCTCCTGGTACCGCCCCACGACCGTCTCGGGATACTCTTCATCGCGCCGCTGGGCGCGGTGGGGCTCGCGTTCACCTACTCGCTGCTCACGGCCCTCGATGTCGACCGGCTGGACCTGCCCGACTGGGACGGCGCTGTCCCGGACCGTCTGACCCAGCGGTTCGACCTGCCGGACCTGTCCGCCCAGCAGGTGGTCGCAATCGCGTTCGTCGTCGTCCTCGTCGGCCCGTTCGTGGGCCAGAACATGGTCGCGGCGTCGAGCACGAACCCGGACAGCCCGTTGCCGGTGTACGCCGACTCGGACGACCGGACGGCGATGGAGTGGATAGAGAACGAGACCGCTCAGGACACCCGGGTCGCCGTCGTCGGCGGGGCGAGCGAGTGGTTCCCGTATCTGGCGAACCGCACGTCCGTCATCGTGAAGTACGGGACCGAATGGTCGGGCGGTGAGACGTTCGACAGGCACGAGTCCGCCCAGAACCGGCTCACGAGGTGCTGGAACGCGTCGTGCGTGAACGCGACGCTCGGCGAGTACGGGTTCGCCTCGGAGGTCGATTACGTCTACGTCCCCCGAGGGTGGTTCGTCTCCGGCCGGGGCGGAGCGACGATTTCACCGGCGCTCCACGAGTCGATGCGGACCAGCGACCGGTTCACCCGGGTGTACCGTAACAGCGGCGTCGGCGTCTACGAGTACAACCGCACGCGGCGGTGAGGACGCCGGCCGCGGCGGTGATCTCACCTTCGCTCAGCCGTCTACCGGGCCCACGACAGTAGCGAAGAGCCGGTACGCTCACAGTGGTGTCGGTATCCCCCCGCGCTCGCTGCGGGCCGAAAACCTACCACCCCCGACGCCGAAGGGCCGCCAATGCACGCAGGGGACATCGCCAGTCGACTCGACGAGACACTCGACACCGAGGCCTACGCCGACATCGACGCCAGCCCAAACGGGCTCCAGGTCGGGCCCGCCGACCGTGAGGTCGAGACTGTCGCGGTCGCCGTCGACGCCGCCGCCGAGACCGCCGCGCGGGCCAGCGAGGCCGGCGCGGACCTCCTCGTGGCCCACCACGGCATCGTCTGGGGGAGCATCGAGCGCGTGACCGACAGCAACTACCGGCGCATCGCGCCGCTGATAGAGAACGACATCGCGCTGTACGTCGCCCATCTCCCGCTGGACGGCCACCAGCGACTGGGCAACGCCGCCGGGCTCGCGGACCTGCTGGACCTGGTGAACCGGGCGCCGTTCGGGGCGATGGGCGGGGAGTATATCGGCCAGCGGGGCCGTCTGACCGAGGCGACGCCGCTGTCGGCGCTCGCCGACCGGCTCGACGCCGACCTCGACACCGGCGGACAGCCGGTCCAGACGCTGGACTTTGGCCCCGAGACCGTCGAGGACGTCGCCATCGTCACCGGGAGCGGCGCCGACTGGCTCGACGAGGCCGTCGACGTCGGTGCGGACGTGCTCGTCACCGGCGAGGGGAAACAGCAGGTCTACCACGAGGCCCGGGAGGCCGGCATCAACGTCGTCCTCGCGGGCCATTACGCCACCGAGACGTTCGGCGTGGAGGCCCTGGGGGAACTGCTCGAAGACTGGGGGCCGGAGACGACCTACATCGACTGTCCGACCGGGCTGTGACGGGCGATATCGAGCACGCGGCCGTCGAGACCGACGCGGAGGTCGTCGCCTGGTCCCGGGACTACTGCCGCGGGGTCCGCCGCCAGCGGGGCGTCGACGTGCGCTTCGACCTCGTCGAGTGGGACGTTTCCCATCGGGCCAAGCGCCGAGCGGCGGCAGTCAAGCGGCCGAAACTGCCCGACGCGACGGTGGGCGAGCGCTACGACTGGGACGCCCTCGACGGGGCCGACGGGCGCCCGCTGCCGTGTACGCTCTCGTTGACCCGCGAGGCGTTCGACGCCTTCGACCGGGCCGAGTGGGCGGCGACGCTGCGCCACGAACTGATACACGTCGAGCAGTACCAGCGCGACGGGACGACCGACCACGGCGCGGCCTTCCGCGAGCGAGCGGCCGAGCTGGACACCGACGTTCACTGCCCGGTCTTCGCGGACGCGAAGTACGAGCTCGCTTGCGAGGCGTGTGGCGGGCTGGTCGCCCGACGCTACCGGGAGTGTAAGCTGGTCCGACAGCGCGACCGCTACCGCTCTGACTGCTGTGGGGCGCCGCTGGTACTCTCCTGAACCGTCACCGCTTGTGGATAGCGTAGCCGGTCACGCTCAGCCCGAGGCTGGAGACGCCGGCGACCGACGCGAACACCGGGGCCCAGGTGGACGGCAGGAGGACGAATCCGGCGAGACCGGTAAGGAGGGCCAGGCCGAACACGGTGACCATTGCGAGCAATGCGTTTTCCACGTTAGAACTAACTGGTATTCGTTTGATAAGTATTTCGGCCAGTCGCCGGACGGGTCGCTGCGGACGGACCCGGTCACGAGCGACGCGTCGCCGCGGCGAGCGCGAGGGCGGCGACCCCGGCGGCCACAGCGGCGACCGCGAACACGCCGCGGACGCCGACGAGGGGGACCAGCGGGCCGAACAGGAGCGGCGAGAGGAACTGTCCGGTGTAGCCGAAGGAGGCGACGTAGGCGCTGAACTGCCCCTGTCGGTCCGGCGGAGCGAACTGCTCGACCCAGGCGAACGTCGACGGGAACACCAGCCCGACGCCGAGTCCGAAGAGGACGACCGGTACCATCGCGGTCACTGCGGTCCCGACCACCGTCGCCGCCCCGAAGCCGAGCACCCAGAGCAGGAAGGCGACGCCGACGAGCGTGGCTCGCCCGGCGCGGTTCAGGAGCCGGTCGTACACTGCCGCAGAGACGCCGCCGGCGGTGCCGTTGGCGGCCAGATAGAGGCTGATAGCCAGCGAGGAGCTGACGCCCACCTCCGGGAGGAACTGCGGGTAAAACACCACGATGGCATAGAGCAGCGCGTTCGCGCCGAAGTAGAGCAGATACACCGGCAGGAGCGCCGGCTGCCGGCGGAAGACCGCAAGCGTCGCCCGGACCCGGGCGGGGAGGGCGGCCGACGCGTCCGACCCGTCGCCGTCGGCCGCGCCGTCGCGCGTCTCCGGTATCGTCAGGACCGCCACCAGCCCGAGCGGGACGGCGACGAAGTAGACGCCGAAGGGGAGGTTCCAGGCCACCGCGCCGGCCGCGCCGCCGACGAGGGGCCACACCGCGGCCCCGGCGCTGTTGGCGCCGCTGCGGTACCCCAGCGCCCGCTCCATCGACTGGCCCTCGTACAGCTCGTAGATGAGGACCGTAATCGCGGTGTACACCGCCGCCGTTCCGATACCGAGGACGACCCGCGAGAGCAGGAGCGGGACGAAGCTGTCGATGACCAGCCCCGCGCCCCCGCCGACGCCGTAGACGAAGAGGCCCGCGACGAAGGGCCGGCGGGGTCCGACCCGGTCGACGAGCGAGCCCATCAGCGGGCTCGCGAGCACGATGACCCCGCCGTGGGCCGTAATGATGAGCCCCGCGGCGGTCCCCGAGACGCCGAGTTCGTCCTGTATCCGCGGGACGACCGGTCCGAGTATCGCGCCAGCCATCACCGTCAGCGTCGCCGCCGCGACGATGACCCAGAGGGACCGTCGCCGGCTCGTCGAGATGGACACACCGGCCCCCTCGTGAGCCACGGTGTCGACGGTTTCGGTTCCGTTCCGAAACCACGCCGTTGAAGCCCGCCGCCCGACCACACAGTGCCAATGAGCGACCACGAGGACCGAGAGACGTTCTGTCACGACCCCATCGGCCACGCCGAGGCGCGCGCGGGGATGACCGTCGGCGAACTGGCGGACAGCTACGGTGGGGCCGGCATCGGCGCGGCCGACATCCACGAGGCCGTCGACATCTACGCCGAGATGCTCTCCGACGACGTGACGACCTTCGTCGGGCTGGCCGGCGCGATGGTCCCCACAGGGATGCGCGCTATCATCTCCGAACTCATCCGGGACGGCCACGTCGACGTGCTGGTCACGACCGGCGCGAACTGCACCCACGACACCATCGAGGCCATCGGCGGCAAACACCACCACGGCGAGGTCACGGCGGAGGGCCACACCGAGCGCGAACACGACGAGACGCTCCGGGACGAGGGCGTCGACCGCATCTACAACGTCTACCTCCCCCAGGAGCACTTCGCGCTGTTCGAGAACCACCTCCGCGAGGAGGTCTTCACCGTCCTCGAAGACGAGGGCGCGGTCTCGATTCAGCGGATGACCGAGGAGCTGGGCCGGGCCAACAGCGAGGTCAACGAGCGCGACGACGTGGCCGAGGACGCCGGCGTCCTGGCCGCCGCCTACGAGAACGACGTGCCGGTGTACTGCCCCGCCTTCCAGGACTCCGTCCTGGGGCTGCAGGCCTGGATGTACTCCCAGACGAGCGACTTCACCGTCGACGCGCTCGCGGACATGACCTCGATCACGGACATCGCCTACGAGGCCGACAGCGCCGGCGCGCTCGTGGTCGGCGGCGGCGTCCCGAAGAACTACGTCCTCCAGACGATGCTGGTCTCGCCCGACGCCTACGACTACGCCGTCCAGCTGACGATGGACCCCGCAAACACCGGCGGGCTCTCGGGGGCGACGCTGGACGAGGCCCGCTCGTGGGGGAAGCTAGAGAAGGACGCCCGGAACGTCTCCGTCTACGCCGACGCGACCATCACCCTGCCGCTGGTGGTCGCCGCGGCCCGGGAGCGAATCGGGGAGTGAGTCGGTGTGGGCCCGACCAGCGACGACACAACCGTCATCGCTCACCGCGGGTTCGCCGGCCGGTACCCCGAAAACACCGTGGCGGCCGTCGAGGCGGCCGCACGCGGCGGGACGGGAGCGGGCCACGCCCCCGCGGACATGGTCGAGGTGGACGTGGTCCCCACGGCGGACGGCACCCCGGTCGTCTTCCACGACAAAACCCTCGGCGGGCGCGCCGACGGCGGGCTGACCGACCGCTCGGGCACCGTCTGGGAGACCGACACCGAGACCGTGACCGGCGCGCGGGTGCTCGGCACTGCTGAGACGGTCCCGACGCTCGACGAGGTGCTGGCGGCGATTCCGCCGAGTGTCGGGGTGAACGTCGAGTTCAAGAACCCGGGTAGCGACGACCTGGCCTTCGAGACGGCGCTCTCGGAGGCGGCCCTGGCGACCCGGGCGGACATCTGGCGGCCCTTCACCGACGCCGTCCTCGACGTCGTCGACGAGCACGACAACGACGTGCTGGTCTCCTCGTTCTACGAGGCCGCGCTCTCGACCGTCCGCGAGCGGGCCCCGTCGGTTCCGGTCGCCGTCCTCGTCGCTTCGGAGGTCCGAACCGGGTTAGAAATCGCCCGCAGATACGATTGTGAGGCGGTACACGTCGCGCTCGATACTGTGCCGGGGACGCCCTTCGCCGACGAGTCCCTCGCGGTCGACGACCTCGTTGCGCTCGCTCACGGAGAGGACCGCCGGCTGAACGCGTACACCGTCCGGAGCTGGTATCAGGCCCGCCAACTGGTCGAGGCGGGCGTCGACGGTATCATCGCCGAGTACCCCGGGCTGCTCGGTTTCGAGGGCTGACGCCGCCGACGCGGCCGCCGGGGGTTCGCCCGCGAGCGGTCGCCGACGCGTCAGGGGTGCCTACTTCTGTTGCCAGATGCCCTGCTCCTCGTTGACTAGCCCCTCGAACTGTCCCTGCTGGAGATAGCCGCCGAAGACCAGGACGACGACGCCCAGAGCGCCCAGAAGCGCCGCAATCGCCGCGTTCGCGCCGCTGACGACGACCGAGGTCGCCGCAGTGAAACACAGCGCCCCGGTCGCAATCGTAATTGCGAACAGGATGCTCCGGCGCGTCCCCGCCTCCGAGTTGTCGAATAGCTGTCGGTCCATCTGTGTTCGCCGGAGAGATTCGGCCGAAGCGCCTTATTTATAATGGCTCAATTGGCGGGACGCTCCCGCCCTTTCGCGGCCCGTGTGACGCGTTCGCTGTGCCTGTCACGCTTCGTGGTCCGGCCCGGCGATACTGTGGCCGGCGGCGGCCCGCTTGTTTGCGACTCTCACACGCTCTCGGTCCGTTTGACAACTCTTTAGCCGCTCTCTGTCATCCTTTCCCCAATGAGCTACAAGATCGGACTCGTCGGCAAGCCCTCCGTCGGCAAGTCCACCTTCTTCAACGCGGCGACGATGAACGACGTGCCCGAGGGCGCGTACCCGTTCACGACTATCGACCCCTCGATGGGCGAGGCGTACGTCCGCGTCGACTGTGCCGCCCCGGAGTTCGAACACAGCTGTACCCCCAACCACGGCTACTGCGACGACGGCGTCCGCTTCGTCCCGACGAAACTGGTCGACGTGGCCGGGCTGGTCCCGGGCGCCCACGAGGGGAAGGGCCTGGGGAACCAGTTCCTCTCGGACCTCAACGAGGCCGACGTCCTCATCCACGTCGTCGACTTCACCGGCGAGACGGACCTGGAGGGCGAGCCCACCGAGGACCACGACCCCCGCGAGGACATCGACTTCCTGGAGAACGAACTGGACATGTGGTATCTCGACGTGCTGGAGAAGGGCATCGAGCGCTACCGCTCGGGCTACCACGGCGAGGACGGCGACATCGAGGTCGACCTCGCCGAGCAGCTCTCGGCGTTCAAGATTAACGAGGACGAGATCAAGCAGGTCATCCTGTCGCTGGACCTCGAACTCGACCCCGACGCGTGGGACGACGCGGACCGCGAGGAACTCGCCCGCGAGATCCGCATCCGGACGAAGCCGATGGTCATCGCGGCCAACAAGATGGACACCGAGGCCGCACAGGACAACTGGGAGGCGGTGACGACCGACCCCGACTACGAGCATCTCACCTTCGTCCCCGTCTCGGCCCACGCCGAGAAGGCGCTGAAGAACGGCGCCGAACAGGACGTGCTGGACTACCGGCCCGGCGACAGCGACTTCGAGATTCTGGCGGACCTGCCCGAGGCGAAGGCCGCGGGACTGGAACAGATACGGGAGTTCGTCGACGACTTCGGCGGCACCGGCGTCCAGCGGGCCCTCGAAACGGCGCTGTTCGAGGAACTGGAGGCGATTGCGGTGTTCCCCGGCGCCCGGAAACCACAGGACGACGGCACCTTCCTGCAGGACTGTTTCGTCCTCCCCGACGGGTCGACCGCCGAGGACTTCGCGTACTTCTTACACACCGACATCGGTGACGGCTTCCTCCACGCCCACGACGTGCGCTCACAGCGCCAGATAGGGGCCGACACGGAGCTAGACCACCGCGACGTGGTCGAAATCACGACGACGAACTAACGGGGTCGTAGCACAGCAGAGGCACCGAGTCTGGCTCTCTTGTCTCCTTGAGAGAGAGGGGTTCTTGCGTCCCTCGCACGCCCTCGACGGGGACGTGTGGACAACCGAGATAGTCCGGGCATACGGGTCCGGCCGGCCGCCTTACTCCGGATAAGGGTGGGTTTCGCTCCGGCCCGTCACGCAAGGTGCAGATACTTTACCCCCGACCGGCCGGCCCGGTCGGGGAAACGGCCCTATACTAATCCCCGCTCGCCGCCGACGGCCGGCGGATGCTCGGACGCTCGCTCACCGACGCGACTACAGCGGGGCACTGCGAATGAATCGACCCGAGTCGGAGACGCTCCGTCGGGGCGTCGACGCGACCGGCCCGGCGGACGCGACGACGCTCGTGTTCGTTCACGGAGCGGTGTTCCAGCGCCGGATGTGGGCGCCACAGCGGGACGCGCTGGCCGAGCAGTTCCGTGTCGTGACTGTCGACCTCCCCGGCCACGGCGAGCGGGCGGGGACCGACTTCGACCTCGGCTCGTCGGTCGAACTGTTAGAGGGGGTGTTCGACGAGGTCGGCCCGGCGATACTCGTGGGCCTCTCGCTGGGCGGGTACGTGGCGACGGCCTACGCCTACGACAGCCCCGAAGCCGTCGACGGACTGGTGCTCACGGGCAGCAGCGCGAACCCGGTCGGGGCCCTCGACCCCCTCACCCGCGCCATCGCCGGCCTGACCCGACTGCTGACCCGGAGCGACCGCGTCGAGTCGAAACTGGAGGACTTCGCCGCGTGGTGGACCAACAGGCGCGACATCACCGCCGACCACAAGCGGGAGATAATCGACGCCGGCTTCAGCCCGCGGCAGTTCGGCGTCGCCGGGCCGTACCTCGCCGGACAGGACTTCCGGGCCGCCTTCGGCCGCTACGACGGCCCGGCGCTGGTCCTCAACGGCCAGGGCGACCTCGTCAGCAGACTCGGTGCGGGCGACCACGGCGAAGCCGCGCCCGACGCCAGGGTCGAGGTCGTCGACGGCAGCGGTCACACGGCCAATCTCGGCCGGCCGGAGGCCTACACCGAGGCGATTCGGCGGTTCACGCGCCGTGTCCGCTCCGATACCTCGCCGGGGGTCGAACAGCAGTAAGGACGACGGCGTGGACGGCCTGCCCGGAGGGTCCGGGGTCGTTTAGCGCTTCTTCCAACCCGTACCCGAAAGGGACAACCGCCAGCGCCCGGTAGGTGCGTCCGGCCGATGACGAACCGGTGTTCCGAGCCGGGGTGACTCCCCGGCGGTGACGAACCCTATGAGTGCCGAGGCCACCGACTCCCCCAGAGGGACAGCCGCGTTCCGCCCTCACGAGAACGACGGGAGCACTTCCTCCTCGTACAGCTCCAGCAGCGCCCCCTGGTCGTCTCCTATCTGCATGGTGTAGACGTGGTCGTAGCCGGCGTCGATGGCCGCCTCGATGCTGTCGATGTGGGCCTGCGGGTCGGGGTCCGTGATGATGCTGCCCTCGGCGATGTCGTCCTTCGAGACCATTTCCGTCGCCTGTTCGAACAGCGCCGGGGTGGCCAGTTCGGCGCTCAGTTCGCCCGGCAGCGCGCTGTTGGGCCAGTACTTGTAGGCGGTCTCGACCGCTTCGTCCTCGGTCTCGGCCACGCAGGCCTGGAGCTGGCAGAAACGCGGCCCCTCTCCGCCGTTGTCCTCCCAGACCTCGATGGCCTCCTGCGGGCCGACCGACCAGAACCCGTCGCTGAAGTCGGCGGCGGCCGTGGCGGCGCGCTCGCCGTACGCGGAGACGCAGATGGGCGGGGGTTCCTCGGGTAGCGTGAACAGCCGTGCGTTCTCGACGGTGTAGTGGTCCCCGTGGTGGCTGATTTCCCGGCCCGACCAGAGTTTCCGTATCACGCCGACGGCCTCTTCGAGCATCTCCAGGCGGACGGCGTGTTCGGGCCAGCGGTCGCCCAGGACGTGTTCGTTGAGGTTCTCGCCGGTGCCGACGCCGGCGTAGAACGCGCGGCTCTCGAACATCGCGGCGACGGTGGCGGCGGCCTGCGCGTAGATGGCCGGGTGGAAACGCTGTATCGGCGCCGAGACGCCGACACCGACGTCGATGTCTTCGGTCGCGGTCGCGACTCCGCCCAGCGTCGACCAGACGAAGGGCGCCTCGCCCTGCTCGCCGACCCAGGGGTGGAAGTGGTCCGAGATAGAGAGGAAGTCGAAGCCGGCCGCCTCCGCCCGCTGGGCGTAGTCGACCAGGGCCGACGGGTGGTGCTCCTCGCTCGATAGGGTGTAGCCGATTGCTGTCATTGTGGCTCCGGGGCGGATGTAGCCTGTCGCCCGGCCCGGCAGTGGGGCCACTGCCGGCGACTGAAAGGCCACTTAGTGCAGTGTGACGAGACAGTGCCAGCGGGTCGTTCCGGCGCCGACCCTCGCTGTCTCCCGCTGCCGTCGCGGCTGTCGGTGTCGTCCCCGCTGCCGTCTGGCCGCCAGTGTGCCAACTCGGCGCGTCCACGCCCCGGGTGGCGGCCTGCAGCTACAACCAGACAACTGATTGACAGCCCGCGCCAGTTCCCGCTAGAGGCACCATGACTACAGAATCCATAGACGAGCTCCTCCTCGAGGGGCTCCAGGAGATGTACTACACCGAACAACAACTCGTCGACGCACTGGAGACACTCGCCGAGGGGACCGAGAACGCGGACGCCAAGGAGGCGTTCTCGGAACACCGCGCCGAGACGGAGGGACAGATAGACCGGCTGGAGCGGGTGTTCGACCAGCTCGGCGAGGAGCCGACCGCCACGGAGGACGCGGTCGTACAGTCGATGATCTCCGAACACGAGCAGTTCGCTCGGGAGAACGAGGGCGAAGTGCTGGAGCGGTACAACATGGAGGTCGGCCAGAAGACCGAACACTACGAGATAGCGGCCTACGGGAACCTCACGTCGCTGGCGGAGAAGACCGGCCACGAGGAGGCCGCCGACATGCTCGCGGAGTCGCTCCGGGAGGAGGAGGACGCACTCGACAAAGTGACACAGGTCAGCGAGCAGTACGACCAACAGCAGATAGCGGGCGACTGAGGTCAGGGCCGGTCCAGGAACAGCGTCAGGTGGCTGACGATGGTCCGGCTCTCCAGCCCGCCGGCCAGCGCGCCCGACAGGACGCCGATAGTGCTGATGAACGCGCCGGTCCGGACGAGGTCGACGAGGCCCACGACCGGATCTTCGAGGCTCGGCCAGTTCGACATCAGGTTTGGCGGGAAGACGACGAGTTCGATGACGAGCATCACGCTCCAGACGACGGCGAACAGGCCGACCATCGCCCCCAGAAGTATGAGGAAGACAGTCACGTTGACCAGTGCCGTCTGCTCAGTGACAACCCGGTGTCGTTTGCGCGGGAAGGCGAGCTTCTGAGCGAAGAAGACGTACAGCGCGGCGACGAGGACGCTCACCGCCGCGAACAGCGCCGCCGTGAGGTTCCCCATGTGCACGCCCACGTCCCAGGACTCGGCGCTGAAGACGATGACGAGCGTCGGCGCCACCGCCGCTGTCGACAGCTTCGGCAGCGACAGCGGGAGCAGCGGGGCGCGGCTGTTGCCCAGCGCCCGCAGGACCCGAC